>NZ_CP074380.1:4252500-4552500 GCF_022695595.1 Streptomyces sp. MST-110588 | reverse complement strand
ACTGCGGCAGCCGGGCCGCGCCGCGCGGATCGCCGCCCCGGCGTGCACCCGGACCGACCCCTACGCCTCCGGGCCAGCCGGTCTCCACCGCCGGTGCGGACCGCCCAGCACCGCCCGGTCCCGGTGTTCCCTCCTGGAAACCCTGGTCGTCGGGGGCTGGGTACGCGCCGTGGGCGGCCACCGGAGCGGCCACCGGCCGTGCGGGCGACTGCGGCGGTGACTGCGGCAGCGCGGGTCCGGCTCCCGGCCCGGCTCCGTGGACGGCCCCGGGAGCGGCCTCCGGGGCGGGCGGTACGGACGCCGCCGGGCGTGCGCCGCGCCCCGGCCCCGGACCACCGGCCCGGCCACCGCCACCACTACGGGCGCCGTCGTCCCCGGCGCCGTCGCTGCCACGGCCGCCACCGGCGCCGCCGCTGCCGGAGCCGCCGCCTCGGCCCGTACTGCGCGGCGCGGACGTGCGCCCGCCGCGCCGTGCCTCGATCAGCCCCATCGCACCCGGCGGCAGCCAGGCCGACGCGGTGCCGCTGTCGTCGTTGCCGGAGCCGAAGAGGTGCGGGGCGAGCTGGGACTGGAGATCGGCCGGGCTGGGGCGGTTCTCCGCCTCCATCTGCATGCACGACTCGATCAGCGGACGCAGTTCGTCCGGCAGCCCCGCCAGGTCCGGCCCCTCGCGCAGCAGCATGAAGACGGTCTCGACCGGGTTGGCGCCGTGGAAGGGCGCGTGGCCGGTGGCCGCGAAGACCAGCGTCGAGCCCAGGGAGAAGACGTCGCTGGCGCCCCGCACACTGCGCGAGTCGCGCGCCTGTTCGGGTGACATGTAAGCCGGGGTGCCCACCGCCACGTTCGTCATCGTCAGACGCGTGTTGGAGACCCCGGAGGCGATACCGAAGTCGATGACCCGCGGGCCGTCCTCGACGACCAGTACGTTCGAGGGCTTGAGGTCCCGGTGCACCAGGCCGGCGCCGTGGATGGACTGCAGCGCCTCGGCGATCCCGGCCGCCAGCCAGCGCACCGCCTGCGCCGGGAGCGGACCGCACTCATTGACTATTTCTTCGAGGGAGGGAGCGGGCACGTACGCGGTCGCCAGCCAGGGCACGGCCGCCCGCGGGTCGGCGTCCACGACCGCGGCGGTGTAGAAGCCGCTGACCGCGCGGGCCGCCTCGACCTCACGGGTGAAGCGCACCCGGAACAACTGGTCCTCGGCCAGCTCCGTACGGACCGTCTTGATCGCCACGCGCCGGCCGGACGCCGAACGCGCGAGATAGACCAGTCCCATGCCGCCGGCCCCGAGACGACCGAGCACCTCGAAAGGGCCGATCCGCCGGGGATCGTGCTGCGTAAGCTGCTTAAGCTGCTCCACCACTTGCCTGCCACCTCCCCGTGGGGCGTAAATCAGAGACTCTCAAAAGCCACTGGCCGCCGAGAGCCACTGCCCCGTGCAGCGTCTCACCGCCTGGCCGATACGGCCGTACGCGTGCTGATTCTTCCTGGCGAAGCCCACGGTTGCGAACCCGGGGGCGCCGCGTCGTGTCCCGCGTCGCGCCCCCGCGCCACGTCCCGGGTTGCGGCAAGCGGTCCGCACCAGGGCCGTTACGTGACGTTACGTACGGGGCCGGGTGGTATGAGACCGCACCGGCCCCGGCACGGGTCCCCGTACGCCCGCCGGAAGCGCAGCCGTCGCAGACCACCAGGAACACGACAGACCGTCAGCCCACCGGCCCGTCAGCCCACCGGTCCGTTCGGCCCGTCAGCCGGACGCCGTGACCGCCGCCACCGCGGCGGCCGTCAGCGCCGCCTGCGCGCCCGTGAGCGCCTTGCGCACCGCCTCCTGGGCCCACCGGGCCTCGGCGATCTCCCGCATCCGGGCGTCGGCCGCCTTGAGCACCGTGGCGTCGGCACCGGGGAAGGCGATCTTGTGCAGCCCGGCGCCCTGCACCAGGACGGCCAGTGCGGCCGTCCGTGCGTCCGGCTCCGCGCCCTCCAGGACCACCCGCGTCAGCCGCGCCCGCATCTCCACCTCGACGCTGCCGTCCGCCTCCGGGAACCGCTCCACCGGGAAGAGCCCGAGCACCTTCTTGCGCTCCTCGCGCACCAGTCCCCGGTCCAGCAGGGACTGGCGGGTGGCGACCGCCGCGTCCTTGCTCAGGTGCGACACCCACTCCTGGGCCTTGCGCGGCCGGACCCGGGCGGTGATCTCCGCCAGCGCCGCGTCCAGCACCGGTATGCCCATCGGTGACCGGCCCCGCACGAACACCTTGGGAGCCTTCTCGCCGATGATCTCCACGCGCCCGGCCAGCGCCAGTTCCACCAGCACCGCGCCGGCGATGGCGTGCTCGGTCTTCTGGCGTTCCTTGGCCACGCCCGTAGCGTCGTCCAACGAGAGCAGCATCAGCTCCTCACAGAGCGTGATGCCGCCGTCCTGCTCCTTCACCGCCACCCCCGCAATCACCCCTGATAGTCCCGACTGTCGGTCCCTACCGTACATTTCCGCAACCGCGGGCCCGTCGGCCGTCCACAGGAACCCGGCGGCCGTCCGGCCCGCTGCCGGGTCGCGCCGTCCGCGGCCCGGCAGCGGGAGCTGCCGAGGACCCAATTGTGCGGCTCCGGGTTCTACTTAGGGGCCGGGTTCTCCTTAGGGCCGGGGCCTACTTAGGGCCGGGTCCTACTTAGGGGCCATGACCCCGAAACTCGCACCCTGGTCGTCGGTGACGACCGCGAACGGGCCGCCCGGCGTGCCGGACGGCTCCACCTGCACCTTGCCGCCCAGTCTCGTCGTGGTACGGATCGCGGTGTCCATGTCGTCGGCCAGGAAGAAGACGGTGAAATGCGCCGGCATCTCGGCCGGGGCGCTCTCGTCCATGACGATCCGGCAGCCGATCTCCTCCGGCTGCCCGGACAGCCGCCACGGCGTGAACCCGGGGCTCGCCATCGGGCTTTCCGTCACCCCCTCGAAGCCGAACACCTGCCGGTAGAAGGCGTCCACCAGCCCGGGCTCGCGAGTGCTCAGCCCCATCCAGACGTACGAGCCCGGCTCCCCGCGCACCTCGAAACCACGGTGCGCGCGGGCCCGCCAGACGCCGAACACCGCCCCCGAGGGGTCGGCGGCGACCAGCATCGTGCCCAAGTCGCCGACGTCCATGACGTCGGTGATGATCTGTCCGCCCGCATCCCGGATCTTCCGGGCCGTTCCGCCCATGTCCGGCGTGGCGAAGTAGAGCTCCCAGGCCGTGGGCATCCGCCCGTCCTGCTTGGGCATCAGCCCCGCGACCTTCTTCCCGTCGAGGAAGGCCGTGGTGTAGTAGCCGAACTCCGGCGCACCTTCGGAGAAGGTCCAGCCGAACAGCTCTCCGTAGAAGCGCTTGCCCGCCGCGAGATCGGGGATCATCGCGTTCGCCCAACAGGGGGCGCCGTGTGCGAATCCGGTCATGCGGCCAAAATAGACCTGGATCAAGGAGCCTGCCCGGAGAAATATCGAACACTTGGTCAATTCTTCGCCGGGTCGGCGAGCGCGTGGCAGTCAACGTGAGGAACGGCCGCGTGAGTTACCCGGCAGGCTTGTCCACACCCTGTTGATAACGCTATTCACCGGTTCGGGCCAATGGGGCGCGGCCACCGGACCGCCGGGACACCGCGAAGCCTCGGCCCTCGCCGCCCGTCCCTTGCGTCACCCGTACGAAGGGAAGCCGGGGCCTGGCAGAGGCCGAGGGCCCGGCCGTGGACCCGACCGAGCACCTGGCCATGTCCGGCCGCATCCGGCCGGGCACAGAGCGGGAAGGGACCGGGAAGGGGCCAGGAAGGGGTCAGGAAGGGAAGCAGCGGACGGGCGGAGCGGTGAACGGAGAGGAAGGCGGAGTGGTGAGCGGAGTGGTGAACAGAGCCGGGGCCGAACTCCCGATCCCCATTTGCAGGCAGTCAAATCGCGCTCCGATCACCCCTCGGTAAGCTGACGGCATGACAGGACAAGTTCGAACCGTCGACGGCAGAGTTGCCGGGCGTCGCGGACAGGCGACGCGGCAGAAGCTGCTCGACTGCCTCAGCGAAATGCTCAGTTCGTCCCCTTATCGGGACGTCAAAGTCATCGACGTGGCACGCAAAGCGGGCACTTCACCCGCGACGTTCTATCAGTACTTTCCGGACGTCGAGGGCGCCGTACTCGAAATCGCCGAGGAGATGGCCAAGGAAGGCGCGACCCTGACCGACCTGGTCGCCGGGCGCTCCTGGGCCGGCAGGTCGGGCCGGCAGACGGCCGAGGAACTCGTGGACGGATTCCTCGCCTTCTGGCGCAAGAACGACGCCATCCTGCGCGTCGTCGACCTGGGCGCCGCCGAAGGCGACAAGCGGTTCTACAAGATCCGCATGAAGATCCTCAACGCGGTCACCAACTCCCTCACGGAGTCCATCCAGGAACTCCAGGCCAAGAACAAGGTCGACAAGGACGTGAGCGCGCCGGCCATGGCGGGTTCCCTCGTGGCGATGCTGGCCGCGGTCGCCGGCCATCAAAAGGGATTCACGAGCTGGGGCGTCAAGCAGCAGGAACTCAAGCCGAATCTGGCTTTGCTGGTGCACCTCGGCATCACCGGAAAGAAACCGGCGAAGTAGCCCCGGTGCGGTCGATGATCTTTCCCTGCGCCGTGTGACGCGTGAATCCGAATGATCCAGGCCATTCGAATCCTCCGAGCCATCCAAGTCATTCGCGTCGTTCGCGTCATCCGGGCCGGACGCGTGAATGCGTCCCCCTTGACGCACCGGTGAATTGAGTCCTGTCATGTGAGACCGGTGTATTGAGGGGACGCATTCCGGCGGAAAGCGGCTCGCCGGGGTCGGCCCGGGTCAGCCCGGGTCAGCGCCTTTCCAGGCGGAAGAGCCGGATCTCCCGGTCGACGCGCGCCTGGTACACGGCGTACGGCGGCCAGAACGCCACCACCGCCGCCCACACCTCCGCACGCTCCGCGCCGGTCAGCAAACGGGCCCGTACGGGAATGTCCTGGCCGCGCCAACTCACCTCGGCGTCCGGATGCTTCATGAGGTTCCCGGTCCAGGCGGGGTGCCCGGGGCGGCCGAAGTTGCTGCCCACCAGCACCCACGTACCGCCCTCCTCCGGCATGCAGGCCAGCGGCGTACGGCGCGGCGCACCGCTCTTCGCACCCCTCGCCGTAAGGATCACCCCCGGCAGCATCAGCGCACTGAGCAGCACTTTCCCGCCGGTCACACGGTGGACCGCGCGGTCCAGGGCGGGTACGAAGTACGGCGCCGTACGCCCGAACGCACGCGTCGAGGAAACCCTGCGCACCACGCGCTCGGTGAGACCGGTGGGACGGGAGAGGTTGTCCGAGGACGTGCCCGAGGGGGTGTCCGAGGGTGTCACGCCAGGACCGCCTCTCGTCCGCCGTCGGCGACGAAGAGCCCGGCCGCCTCTGCCGCGCGCGCCCGCAGCCGGTGCACGGGCCCGAAGAGCAGCTCGTCGCAGGCCGCGCGCTTGAAGTAGAGGTGGGCGTCGTGCTCCCACGTGAAGCCGATACCACCGTGCAACTGGATCGTCTCGGCCGCCACCGTGCACAGCGCCTCCAGCGCCTGCGCGAGGGCCAGGCCGCCGGCAACGACGCCCTCGGGGCCGCGCCCGGGGCCGTCCGTGGTAGCCACGCCGCGCTCCGGGTCCGTACCGCCGTCGGTGACCATTCCGGTTCCGCCGTCGGTGACCGTGCCGGTTCCGCTGTCGGTGGCGGTGCCGGTTCCGCCGTCGACGGCCGCCGCCCACGCCGCGTAGTACGCCGCCGACCGCGCCGCCCGCACCTTCACATAGAGGTCCGCCAGCCGGTGCCGGACCGCCTGGAAGGAGCCGATGGGCCTGCCGAACTGCTGCCGGACCTTGACGTGCGCGACGGTACGCGTCAGCGCCGCATCCGCCGCGCCGACCGCCTCACAGGCCAGCGCGGCAGCCGCCCCGGCCCCGGTCCACGCCAGCGCACGGGCCACCGCGTCGCCGGTACGGCCGTCCACGGTCCTTCCGGGTCGCCCGGAACTCGTCTCCTCTCCGAGTGACGCCCCGCCCAGCAACTCCGCGGGCACGTGACGCAGTTCCAGCCGCCCCAGGGGGCGGGTCTCGTCCATGGCGGTCTGCCGCGTCCGCACGAGGCCGGGTGCGTCACCCCGTACGAGGAACAGCAGGGTACGGCCGTGCGTGTAACCGCCCGTGTGCGCGGCGACCACGAGCAGCCCGGCACCGTGCCCGTCCAGGACCTGACCGGCCTCCCCGTACAGCCGCCAGTCCGCGGATCGCTCGGGATTCTCACCCTGGCCCTGGCCCTGGCCCAGGTTCCGACCCTGGTCCTGATCCGGTACGTACCGGGCCTGGATCCCTCCCGCCCGGCCACCGCCGGACCAGTCACCACCCGGCCAGTCGCCGCCGGCCCCGTCGCCGTCACCGTCACCGGTGAGCGCCAGCGCGCGGGTCAGCCGGCCGCCCGGAACGACGAGCGTGCCGGTCAGCTCACCCCCGGCCAGCCGTGGGAGAAGGGACGCGCGTTGCGCTCCGGTGCCGAGCCGCAGGATCAGCGGCGCGGCGAGGACCGCGGTGGGCAGGAGGGGCGAGGGCAGCAGCGTACGGCCCGTCTCCTCGCACGCCAGGGCCAGCTCGGCCGGCCCGCACCCGACGCCTGTGTACACGGCGGGCAGCGCCAGCCCCGGCAGCCCGAGCCGCCGCGCCAGCAGCCGCCACAGGCTCTCGTCGTAGCCGAGCGAAGTCCGGACCGCCGCCTTGACCTCGTCGGGCCCGCAGCGCTTGTGCAGCAGCTCGCGCAGGGTGCGGCGGATCTCGTGCTGCTCCTCGGTGAACGCGGCATCCATCGGCGGGCTCCTCCCGGCCGTACGGTCGCACGAGCAGTAACTGACGGGCCGTCATATTAGGGACAACGACGCCACTTTCCTACCCCCGGCCCGGATCGGCACAGCCGCACGGCCGCCTGCCGCCCCACGCGGACCTGATGTACCGTCAGGTCCCTGCGCGAGTCCAGGCCGGAACGGGACGGGGAGAGGACACCCGTATGAGCAGCCGCAGAGTAGCCATAGCCGGGGTCGCCCTGTCCGACTGCGGCCGGGTGGACGAAGCCACCCCCTACGCACTGCACGCCCAGGCGGCCCGCCGCGCACTCCACGACTGCGGCCTGGAGCGGTCGGTGATCGACGGGCTGGCCTCGGCCGGGCTGGGCACGCTCGCCCCCATCGAGGTCGCCGAGTACCTGGGCCTGTGCCCCGCCTGGGTCGATTCCACCTCGGTGGGCGGGGCCACCTGGGAAGTCATGGCCGCGCACGCCGCGGACGCGATCGCCGCCGGCCAGGCGCGGGCGGTGCTCCTGGTGTACGGCTCCACCGCCCGCGCCGACCTCAAGGCCCGCCGCCGTACCGCCGACCTCTCCTTCGGGACCCGCGGCCCGCTCCAGTTCGAGGCCCCGTACGGGCACACCCTCGTCTCCAAGTACGCGATGGCCGCGCGCCGTCACATGCACCGGTACGGGACCTCCTTGAAGCAGTTGGCCGAGGTCGCCGTCCAGGCACGGGCCAACGCCGTGGCCAACCCGGACGCCATGTACCGCACGCCGGTCATCGTCGAGGACGTGCTCTGCGGCCCGCTGATCGCCGACCCCTTCACCAAGCTGCACTGCTGCATACGCTCCGACGGCGGCTGCGCGGTCCTCATGGTCGCCGAGGAGTACGTACGGGACCTGGCGAAACCCCCTATCTGGGTGCTCGGTTCCGGCACCGCCGTCTCCCACACCACCATGTCGCAGTGGCCGGACTTCACCGTCTCCCCGGCGGCTGTCTCCGGTCCCACGGCTTTCGAACGGGCCGGCGTCCGTCCCTCGGAGATCGATGTGGCCGAGATCTACGACGCCTTCACGTATATGACGCTGGTGACGCTGGAAGATCTGGGGTTCTGCGGGAAGGGAGAGGGCGGGGCGTTCGTGGAGGGAGGGCGGCTGCTGCGGGACGGGGGGCTCCCGACCAACACCGACGGCGGTGGGCTGTCCGCCTGCCACCCCGGCATGCGCGGGCTGTTCCTGCTGGTGGAGGCGGTACGGCAGCTCCGTGGCGAGGCGGGCGGGGAGCGCCAGGTCCGCAGGCGCGACGGGCAGCCGCCCCGCCTGGCCGTGGCGTCGGGCACGGGTGGCTGGTTCTGCTCCTCGGGGACGCTGGTGCTGGGGCGGGATTAGAGCGCTGGGGGCGGGAGTAGAGCGTTGGAGGGCGGGAACAGGCGCTGCGGCCGGGGCGGGTGCGGTGGGGCGGCGGCGGGTCCGTCCTAGGGTGCTGGGTATGACTGAAGCTGAGGACGAGGCGTTCCGTGACGTGCTGCGCGGGCTGCGGGTCTGGGAGGGCGAGCTGCCCGCGTTCGAGACGGACCCGGCGAAGGCGCCACAGGAGCCGCTGACGCTGTTCCGGCAGTGGCTGCGGGAGGCCGCCGAGGCAGGCGTACCCGAACCGCACACCATGACGCTGGCCACCGCCGACGCCGCCGGCGACCCGTCCGTACGGACTCTGATGCTGCACGACGCCGACGAGCGCGGCTGGCACTTCGCCTCGCACCGAGGCAGCAGGAAAGGCCGTGACCTGGCCGTCCGTCCCCGGGCTGCGCTGGGCTTCTACTGGCCGGCGCTCGGCCGTCAGATCCGCGTACGAGGAGAGGTCACCGAAGCCGGGCCCGAGGAGAGCGCGGCCGATCTGCACCGGCGCTCACCGGGGGCGCTGGCCGCCGCGCTGGTGGGCCGCCAGAGCGAGCCGCTCGACTCGTACGGGGAACTGGAGCGGGCGTCGCAGGAGGCGTGGGAGCGGGCGCGGCGCGAACCGGACGCGCCGGTTCCGAGCTGGACCCTGTACGTCCTGCGGGCCGAGGAGGTCGAGTTCTTCCAGGGCGACGCCCGGCGCCGCCACGTACGGCTGGACTACCGCCGCACGGAGGACGGCTGGGAACGCGGGCTGCTGTGGCCCTGACGTCACAGCCGCCGGTACA
The DNA here is from genome assembly GCF_022695595.1 of Streptomyces sp. MST-110588. Lineage (NCBI taxonomy): Bacteria > Bacillati > Actinomycetota > Actinomycetes > Kitasatosporales > Streptomycetaceae > Streptomyces > Streptomyces sp. MST-110588. The sequence continues at coordinate 4,543,499 of NZ_CP074380.1, read as the reverse complement.
TGATGTGCAGACCCACGAACCCCTTGGTGGGGTGCTGGAAGCCCTCGGGGAGCGTCGTCATGATCTCGAAGCCCAGTGACTGCCACAGGGCGACGGCGCGGGTGTTGGTCTCCACGACCGCGTTGAACTGCATGGCGCGATAGCCCTCGGCACGCGCCCAGTCCAGCGCATACTGCCCGAGCGCCCGGCCGACGCCGCGCCCCGCATGGCCGGGGGCGACCATGAAACTGCCACCGGCTATGTGGGAGCCGCCGCCCATGTGGTTGGGGTTCATCTTGGCCGAGCCCAGGACCGTACCGCTGTCGTCGACGGCGACGACGGTGCGGCCGGGCGGCCGGAGCAGCCACAACTCGCGGGCCGTCGGCTCGTCCAGGTCGCGCGGATAGGTGTAGGTCTCGCCGGCCGAGACGATCGTCCGGAAGAACGGCCAGATCTGCTGCCAGTCGGCCGCGGTCGCTTCTCTGATCAGCACACCCCGCAGCCTGGCCACCCCCGGGCGCGTACGGCAACCGAATTACGGGATTACGGGAGCACGGGATCACGGGATCACGGGATCACGGACGGAAGACGGGGATCCGAACGGCCGCGCCCCCTTTCCCGTCCGCCTCCCCTCCCCCTCCCTCGTTCCCGGCCCCGTTCCCGCTTCCGGCCCCGTTCCCGTTCCCGTTCCCGTCTTGCAGACGCTCCGTACGGAAGTGGACCCGCAGCCGCATCCCGATGCGCAGATTGCCCTCGGCACAGTCGGTGACCTCGGTCATCATGCGCGGGCCCTCGGCGAGATCGACGACCGCCGCGACGTACGGGAGGCGGCCCGCGAAGGGCGGCAGGTCGTTGCGGTGGACCACGGACCAGGTGTAGAGCGTGGCCAGGCCACTCGCCTCCTCCCACACCACGTCCTCGCTCCAGCAGTACGGGCATAACTCCCGTGGGTAGTGGTGAGCGGCGCCGCAGCCGTCCGCCCGGCAGCGGCGGAGCAGCAGCCGGCCCTCGCCCGCCGCGTCCCAGTAGGGGCGGGTGAAGGCGTCGATCTCGGGCAGGTCGAACCGGGCGGCGGTGGAGCGCGCGCGAGTCATGGAAGCACTTCCTCTCTAGGTGAACGGGCAGAAGGCCGAGGAGATGGTCGGCCAAGTGACGACGGGATGACGACGGGTACGGCACGCAGGCGCTGCTTTCCCGCCACATCCGGCGTCCGTACGCCACCGGTCCCGGCACCGCTCCGACCGCCCCGCCCTTGAGTTCTCCCCTGCGAACGCCCGTGAACTGACGGAGGATCAGTCCAGCCGAGGCCGGTCCGGATGCACAAGAGGTCGGCCACGATCGGTGAGGAACCGGGGACACCCGGCCACGGCGGAGCTACCCTCACCGGCATGCCGGACGCAGCAGCGCACGCCGACCCGCACGCCGCCGCCCTCCCGCCCGCCGCCCCGCCCGTCTATGTGATCGGGGGCGGCCCCGGCGGTCTCGCCACCGCCGCCGCGCTCCAGGCGTACGGGGTACGGGCCGTCGTACTGGAGAAGTCCGACGCCGTGGGCGCCTCTTGGCGCCGGCACTACGACCGGTTGCGGCTGCACACGACCCGTCGGCTCTCCGCGCTTCCGGGCCTGCCGATACCGCGTGCGTACGGGCGGTGGGTCGCCCGGGACGACGTGGTGCGCTACTTGGAGCAGTACGCCCGATATCACCGGCTGGAGATCGTGACGGGTGTGGAGGTCCGGCGCATCGACCGGGCGGGCGGGGCGGATGCGGGCAGGGCGGATGCGAGCGGCCGGGCGGCAGCCGCGACGGCCGGCGCGCAGCCGGGTGCGGGAACGAACGCGCAGGTGAGCGTGGCGGTCGGCGCGGCGGGCACAGCGGGCCGGGCGGATCCGGCGGCGGGTGGGACGGGCGCGACGGTGGGTGCGGGGCGTCCGGCGAGCCCGGAGCGTGCGGCAAGCCCGGGGCGTCCGGCGGGCACGACCGCGGGGGGCGCGGGCGACGAGGCGGCGTGCCGCGCCATGGGCCAGCCCCCCGGCACCGGGGGCTGGGTGCTGCACGCCAACGGCGGACGGGCACTCCGCTCCCCTTCCGTCGTCGTCGCCACCGGCTACAACCACACCCCGTACCTCCCCAACTGGCCCGGCCGGACCGGCTACACGGGCACGCTGCTGCACGCCGCCCACTACCGCAACGCCCTTCCGTACGCGGGCAAGGACGTCCTGGTCGTCGGCACCGGCAACACGGGCGCCGAGATCGCGGTGGACCTGGCGCACGGCGGGGCGGCACGGGTCCGGCTGGCGGTGCGCACGCCTCCGCACATCGTGCGCCGCTCCACGGCGGGCTGGCCCGCCCAGGCCACCGGCATCCTCATACGCCACCTGCCGCCATGGGCCGTGGACGCCGCGGCCCGCGCCGTGGCTCACCTCGCCGTCCCCGACCTGACCGGGTACGGCCTGCCCGCCCCCGAAACCGGCCTCTACACCCGGGCCCTCCAGGGAGCCATCCCCGTCCAGGACGTAGGACTCATCGAAGCCGTACAGGCGGGAGCGGTACAGCCGGTCGCGGCGGTGGAGTCCTTCGACGGCGGTACGGTACGGCTCGCCGGCGGTGACGCGATCGATCCGGACGTCGTCATCGCCGCCACCGGGTACCGGCGCGGGCTGGACACCCTGGTCGGCCACCTCGGCGTCCTGGACGCCCGCGGCAACCCCCTCGCCCACGGCCCGGACACCCTGCCCCGCGCCCCGGGCCTGCGCTTCACGGGCTACACCAATCCCATCAGCGGCATGTTCCGCGAACTGGCCCTGGACGCATGCAGGATCGCCCGCGCCGTCGTACGCGACGAGGCTTCCGCGCACGCGCTCGCGGCCCTGTGAGGCTTTACCGTGCACGACCGTTCCTGACGTGCCGACGACTCAGTAACCTGACTAGGCGTCAGTTATTCGGCCGTCACACGGGAGCGGGCGTCAACGATGCTTGGACCGACTCACGGCAGCCTTGCCACCAGTAACCGCACCGGCCGGGACCCTTCCGCCACCGACCGCGGGCCCGCCACGTCCCCCGGCCGCCGGCCCGACCGGCAACCTCCTGGCCCCACGCCCGGTACGTCCACCCCGCCCGACGGCCATCACGACAGCCCCCGCCCCACCTCCCACCACAGCCCCGGCTCCTCCGAAGCCCCCAGAAACCACACCAACACCAACACGCCCCACACCAACCGCACCAGCGACGCCGCTACCAACACCACCACCAGCGACAACCGCACCGCCGGGGACAACCGCACCGCCAGGGACAACCGCACCGCCAACGGCCACCGCAGCGACAGCGGCGGCGGCGGCAGCAGCAGCAGCAGCGACAACGGCAGCGGCAGCGGCAGCGGGGAAGATCTCGACGTCAGCGGCCGTCCCCTCTACGCGCCGGTGCCCGACCTGGACCGCTTCTTCCGGCCCGGGTCCATGGCCGTCATCGGCGCGTCGGACAGCGCGGGACGCCCCAACGCCGGCATCACGCGGCGGCTCATCGACTGGTCCGAGCACGTCGGCGCCCGCCTGTACCCGATCAACCCTGGTCGCACCTGCGTCTATGGCCTGCCCTGCTTCACCTCCGTCTCCGACCTGCCCGAGCAGGTCGACCTCGCCGTACTGCTGGTCGGCGACCCGGTCCCGGTCATCGACGAACTCGCCGACGCCAAGGTCCGTTTCGTGGTGGTCTTCGCCTCCGGCTTCGCCGAGACCGGCCAGGAGGGCGCCGCTGCCCAGGCCCGGCTGACCGAAGCCGTCCGGCGCGCGGGCCTGCGTCTGCTCGGCCCGAACACCAACCTCAACGCTTTCGAGACCTTCCGTGACGACCTGGACGGGCCCGCCATCGCGCTCGTCACGCAGTCAGGCCACCAGGGCCGCCCGCTGTTCTCCCTTCAGGACCTGGGCATCCGCCTCTCCCACTGGGCCCCGACCGGCAACGAAGCCGATCTGGAGGCCGCCGACTTCCTGTCCTACTTCTCCTCCCGCCCCGAGGTGGGGGCCATCGCCGCGTATCTGGAAGGGCTCAAGGACGGCCGGGCCTTTCTGCTGGCCGCCGACCGCGCGGCCCGCAACCGCGTCCCGGTCGTCGCCGTCAAGGTCGGCCGGACCGGAGCCGGGGCCCGCTCGGCCGCCACCCACACCGGCAAACTCACCGGCCAGGACGCCGTCGTGGACGCGGCGATGCGCCAGTTCGGTGTGATCCGCGTGGACGGGCTGGACGAGCTGCAGGACACCGCGACGCTGCTGGCCCGCGCCCGCCGGCCGGCCGCCGAGGGCGTCGCCGTGTATTCGATCTCCGGGGGCACCGGTGCACACGTCGCCGACCTGGCGTCCGCCGCCGGACTGGAGCTGCCCGCGCTCTCCCCCGCCAAGCAGCGCGAGCTGCACCAGTGGATCCCGGACTACCTCGACGTCACCAACCCGGTCGACAGCGGCGGCCACCCGGTCGGTGACGAGCGTGGCCGGAAGATCATCGACGCGTTGCTGGCCGACCCGTCCATCGGCGTACTCATCTGCCCGATCACCGGCCCCTTCCCGCCGCTGAGCGACAAGCTCGCGCAGGATCTCGTGGACGCGGCGGAACAGACGGAGAAGCTGGTGTGCGTCGTATGGGGCTCTCCGGTGGGCACCGAGGACGCTTATCGCAGGACGCTGCTGGGCTCCTCCCGTGTCGCGACCTTCCGCACCGTCGCCAACTGCCTCACGGCCGTCCGCGCCTGGCTCGGCCACCACCGTTTCACCGCCGCCTACCGCTCGCCCTTCGACCAGGCCCCGCGCGTACCGTCCCCCGCCGCGCGCAGAGCGCGGGCGCTGCTGCGCCCGGGCGAGCAGCTCAGCGAGCACGCGGCCAAGCAACTGCTGCGCGCGTACGGCATACGCGTACCACGTGAGCACCTGGTGACCAGCGCGGCGGCGTCCGTACGCGCCGCCGCCCTCGTCGGCTACCCGGTCGTCATGAAGGCGTCCGGTCCCCGCCTCGCGCACAAGACGGAACTGGGCCTGGTCAAGGTCGGGCTGACCTCCGCGAGCCAGGTGCGCGACGCCTATCGGGAGCTGACCGACATCGCCCGTTACGAAGAGCTCCCGCTGGACGGTGTCCTGGTCTGCCAGATGATCGACCGGGGCGTGGAAACGGTGGTGGGCGTCACGCACGACGAGGTCTTCGGCCCGGCCGTCACCGTCGGGCTCGGCGGCGTGCTGGTGGAAGTCCTGCGGGACGTCGCGGTGGGGGTGCCGCCCTTCGGCGCCGACCGGGCCCGCGCGATGCTCGGCGAACTGCGCGGCCGGGCCCTGCTGGACGGGGTCAGGGGAGCGCCCCCGGCGGATGCCGACGCCCTGGTCGAGGTCGTCCTGCGGGTCCAGCGCATGGCCCTTGAACTGGGCGCGGGTCTGGCGGAGTTGGACATCAACCCGCTCGTCGTACTGCCCCGCGGCCAGGGTGTGGTCGCGCTCGACGCCCTGGCCGTGTGCCGTTGAGCCGCCGCCCGTCCGGCCCCCACCGGCGGCCACCGCGGACGGCGCCCGCGCGCCCCTCAGCCGTACGCACCCTGCCCGTACGGCCCTGGACCGCACCCCCGCCCCTCTCAGCCCTCTTTCTTCCCCTGCCCCACCACGCCGCACCGGCGCCCCTCGCGACCGCACGCACCGTGTCCGTACGAGCTGGAGCCACCTGACCATGACGACCTCCCCCGCATCCGCCGGCTCCCCGGCCTCCCCCGGAAATCCCGCTGAGACCTTGATACTCCACGCCACTGACAACGGCGTCTCGTGGATCACCCTCAACCGCCCCGACGCACTGAACGCCATCACCTCTGACCAGCGCGAACGCGTCATCTGCCGACTCGCGGACGTCTCCGCCGACCCGGCCGTACGGGCCGTCGTGATCACCGGCACCGGCAAGGGATTCTGCGCGGGCGCGGACCTGCGGGCGGCCTCGCCCGCCCCGGCCGCACAGGGCCGGGTGGCCGGTGACGTGGCCCGGGTGATCCGGCTCGGCGCGCAGCGCCTCATCGCGGCCGTACTGGACTGCGAGAAGCCGGTGATCGCCGCCGTCAACGGCGTCGCGGCCGGCCTCGGTGCGCATCTCGCGCTCGCCTGCGACCTGGTCCTGGCCGCCGAATCGGCCCGCTTCATCGAGGTGTTCGCGCGGCGGGGCCTGGTTCCCGACGGCGGCGGGGCGTATCTGCTGCCCCGCCTCGTCGGCCCGCAGCGCGCCAAGGAGCTGCTGTTCTTCGGTGAGACCGTCTCCGCCGTTCAGGCCGCACAGCTCGGACTGGTCAACAGGGTCGTGCCGGACGACGCGCTGACGGAGACCGCGCGCGAGTGGGCCGAGCGGCTGGCCGGTGGCCCGACCCGCGCTCTGGCGCTGACCAAGCAACTGGTCAACGCCTCTCTCGACGCCGACCGGGCCACGGCGTTCGCCGCCGAGGCCGCCGCCCAGGAGATCAACATGACGACGTCGGATGCCCAGGAGGGGGTCGCCGCCTTCGTGGAGCGGCGCACCCCCACCTATCGGGGGCGTTAGGGCGGGCCGGGCGGAACGGGCCGGCCGGATGAACCAGGCGAGTCGGACGGGACGGACGGGTCGGACGGGCCGGACGGGACGGCCGGGTCGGACGGGCCGGACGAGTCGGACGGGCCAGACGAGTCGGGCCGACTGCCGTCGTTCATCTCGCCACCCGTTCCGTGTGCGTCGCCTGTGGGGAGTGGATCCCCATGGGCGCCGCCTTCACCCCCGCCCCCGTATCCGCCCCCACGGACGCCGCCCCCGTATGACCGGCGCCCGCCGTGGCGGCCCCCACCGCCCCCAGGAGGCCCGCCGCGAGAATTCCGGCCCCCACCGCACTGCTGAAGACGGCACGTACCTTCATCTACTGACTCCCCGTTGTAGCGCGTCCTTTTCACAGCACATACGTCCGACAGGGTCGCGCCATATGACACACAACGACGTGATGCGCGTCACATGCCCGTACCGCTGTCGCTGTCGCCGTCGGTGCATTCGCGGACATCACGGGTGTTCCGGGTCCGTACGCCCGGCAGCCAGCCCTCGACACCCTCGGCGGTCCGCACCAGATACCAGCGGGCGGAGGTCACCCCTTCCTCGTCCTGCATGAGGATGCCGTCCACGATCACACAGCGCGCGGCCAGCGGGTCGCCGTGCCAGACCCGCCCGGCGGCGTTGCCCGGCGTGGCGTACCGGATGTGCGGGTTCCGGGCGAGCCGCAGCGAGCACTCCATCGTGCGCAGATTCCGGCACGCCCGTTCGCTGTTGTAGACCCTTATCGGGATGTATGCCCCGGAAGCGGACGGCCCCAGTTCCGCGGCACCCAGCCCCACCAGCCACCACACCCCCAGGGCCACCAGCGCCACCGTCACCACGACGGACATCACCACCACCGTCGCGTGCGGCGGTCCGGGCCGGGGCGATCGCGCCCACGGGTCGCGGAGCCATCGGGCTCGGAACCACCGTTCACGGAGCCATCGGGCGCGGAACCATCGGACACGGAGCCACGCAGGTCCCGGCGGTGGGCGACGCGGCTCCGCGCCGGCCGCGGCCCTGCCCGCTCCCGTTCCCGCGCCCTGGACACGGCCCCACAGACCCGGCGGCGTACCGATCTCCTCGTCCGCCGCCCGCAGGCAGGTGCGCAGCACCGCCTCCACGTCGCACCCGGCAGCGCCCCCGCCACCCCGCCCGGCGCCCTCCGCGCCCGCACCGTCTCCGCCCACGCCCGCGCGCTGCGCGCCGTCCTGCCCGGCCGCTCCCATCGCGCCGCTCACCTCCCGGCCCGGCCCTGCTGCGTTTCGACGAGGTAGGCACGCAGCCTGGTCAGGGCCCGCGCGCGGTGCCGGGCGGCGGTCCCCCGGTGCACCCTCATGATCTGTGCCGCCTGGTCGATGGTGTAGCCGTCGAGGTCCACCAGGATGACGATCCCGGCCTGCCGGTGCGAGAGCCTGCTCAGCAACCGCACCGCTTCGATCTCCGCATGTCTGCGCTCGACCCCGCCGTCCCAGCTCCCGCCGCCGGCCGCCGGACGGGCCGCGGCCCCCGACCCGGCGCCGGGCCGCCCCGCCCCTTCCATCCCTTCCACCTCGTCGACGAGCACCTGCCGCCGGTCCTTCCTGTACGCGTCACGGGCGATGTTCAATATGGCGGTGAAGGCGTAGGCGTACGGCTCCGGGTGCGCCAGGAAGCGCTGCGGCCGGGCGGCGAGCCTGAGATATGCCTCGTGCACGACGTCCTCCGCGGAATGGCGGTTGCCGGCCAGCATGACCGCCCGCCGGTAGAGCCTGGGCAGCAGCCCGCAGAAGACCTCGTCGAAGGACGACGGCGCCGCGGGGGAGGAAGGTGACGATTGCGTCGCATCGGCCATGTACCGTAACTCTCCCCGTGTTTGGTACGAGCGCGGCCGACCGGGAAACTACCCGGCGCGATCACCCGCCAACCACACCCCCGCCCTCTTCACCCTTACCGCTCTCCTGTCGCACACCTCTCCTATTTCTTGCCGCACGAACCCGGATGTCATGGCGCCCGCACTTCCCACCTGACGGGTCGTCAGCTTCAATGGCAGCATGATGGGACACGCCGGAATGGCGGCCACGGCCGTGCGTTATCTGCGTTCGATGGGCGCGTCCACCGCCGTCCCCGCGGCGCCCTCCCCTTCAGCTCCGCCCCCGCCCGTACCTCCGGCCCCGCCCAGTCCCTCGGCCGCCCGCTCGCGCCGCGCCCTGCGAGCCGTACGGGAGGACGAGCGCGCCCCGCTGGACCCGGCGGTGTTCCGTGCGGTTCTGGGGCACTTCGCGAGCGGCGTCACCGTCATCACGGCACCGGGCCTCCCCGCGCCGATATGCGCTCCGGCGCATGCCCCGGCGCAGATGGAAAGACGTGCGCCGGAGCGTGCGCCGGAGCCCATGTCCGGCCCGGCGGGATTCGCCTGCCAGTCCTTCGCCTCGCTGTCCCTGGATCCGCCACTGGTGGTGTTCGCGGTGGCCCGTACGTCCACGACCTGGCCGCGCATCGCCCGCGCCGGGGTCTTCTGCGTCAACGTCCTCGGTGCGGACCAGGAGGCACTGTGCCGTGGCTTCGCGGTCAGCGGCGCCGACAAGTTCGCGGGGGTGGTCCATACGCCGGCCCCGGTGACCGGCTCACCGCGCCTGGCGGGCGTCCCCGCCTGGATCGACTGTGTGATCCAGGCCGTGCACACCGGCGGTGACCACCTCCTGGTCGTCGGCCGGGTGGCCGCCCTGGGCACGGACGAGGCCGCCGCCGCGTCCGGACCGCTCCTCTTCCACCGGGGAACTTTCGGCCGCTTCAGCGCGTAAGGTCCGATCCGCCGACCAGCACCCTCTCATTCATGCCCCCGCGCACACCCCCGCTCGCGCCCTCTGCCCACGCCCCGTCCACGCCCGGCTCACGCCGCCGACCGCAGCTCTCCGCCCCGGCTGCCCCGGCCGCCCCGTATGACCAGCGCCATCAGCGCGGCGGTCGCGCACAGCGCTCCGGACGCGTACCACACCGGGTCGTACGTGCCGACGGCGTCGCGGACCAGGCCGCCCAGGAAGGCGATGAGCGCGGCGCCGACCTGGTGGGAGGCCAGCACCCAGCCGAAGACGATCGCGCTGTCCTCGCCGTAGTACTCGCGGCACAGGGCGATGGTCGGCGGGACGGTGGCGACCCAGTCGAGCCCGTAGAAGATGATGAAGAAGATCATCGGCGGGTGGACCGCGTCGGACAGCAGCATGGGCAGGAAGAGCAGCGAGAGCCCGCGCAGCGCGTAGTAGACCGCAAGCAGGCGGCGGGTGTCGAAGCGGTCGGTGAACCAGCCCGAGGCGACCGTCCCCACGATGTCGAAGACGCCGATGACGGCGAGCAGCGAGGCGGCGACCGTCACCGGCATGCCGTGGTCGTGCGAGGCGGGCACGAAGTGCGTCTTGACCAGCCCGTTCGTCGTGGCACCGCAGATCGCGAAGGAGCCGGCCAGCAGCCAGAACGGACCGGTGCGCGCGGCGGAGACGAGCACCGCGAGCGTGCGCCGGGCCGCGCCCCGCCGCGGCTCGGGCTTGGGCACGAACTCCGCCGCGCCGTACGGAGCCACCCCCACGTCCGCCGGGTGGTCCCGCAGCAGCAGCCACACCAGCGGGACGACGGCCAGGGCCGACAGGGCGACGGTGACCGCGGCCGGGCGCCAGCCGTACCGCTCGACGATCCAGGACAGCAGCGGCAGGAAGACGAGCTGGCCGGAGGCGCCGGCCGCGGTGAGGATGCCGGTGACCAGCCCGCGCCGGGCGACGAACCAGCGGCCGGTGACCGTCGCCGCGAAGGCCAGCGCCATCGATCCGCTGCCCAGGCCCACCAGCACGCCCCAGAACAGGACCAGTTGCCAGCTCGTGGTCATGAAGACGGTCAGGCCGGAGCCGACGGCGATCACCAGCAGCGCGCAGCCGACGACGCGGCGGATGCCGAACCGGTCCATCAGGGCGGCGGCGAACGGCGCGGTCAGCCCGTACAGCGCGAGGTTGACCGACACCGCGAAGCCGATCGTGCCACGTGACCAGTGGAATTCCTGATGCAGCGGGTCGATCAGCAGGCCGGGCAGCGAGGCGAACGCGGCGGCGCCGACGATCGTCAGGAAGGTGACGGCCGCCACGGACCAGGCACGGTGCGGCCCACGGCGTCGTACCGGCACCGAGGCCACTGCCGCCGGGGCCGGGTCCGCCGTCGAGGCCGGGTCCGCCGTCGGCGCCGGGCCGGACTGCCGGCCCTCGGTCGGGGCCGCCGGTACGGGGAGTTCGGGTGTCTGTGTCACCCGAGAAGCTTCGGTCAGGTGATCAGCGCGGACGAGTGGCCTGATGGTCATCATCCGCAAGGTTCGGGCCACGCCATCCGTCGGCCTCCGACGCCCCGGAAACCTCACCGGCCCCAGCAGACCTGGCAGTCCCCAAAGACCCAGAAGTCCCCGAGGACCCCGAAGCCCTCGCGAAGAGCAGCGAAGTGAAGCGTCATGACGGTTCGCTCTGTCTGCCAGAAGGCCGGGATCTTCTGAGGCAGGGGCGCACGTCGCTCGAACTGCGCCCCTTCCGGTGCACATCGGGCCGTGGTGCTGCCGTCCCCTCAGCACACCGGAGGTCTGTCAGTCACTCCTCACGGATCACCATGGCGAAGGACGTGCAGATCCGCCGGAAGCCCCTGTGCCCGCTCCGGCCTGTGTGGCTCATGCACCCCACGTCGACCGCCGCGCCGTCCGTCGAGGGCGTGGCCGTCCACTTGCAGTGAAGGCACTCCGCTTCGAAGGTCACGTCAGTGTCCGGGTGCTGCGTGATCCTGTGCCTCACGTAGCGCATGACGGAGCGCACCATCACTCGGCCCCGTGTTCTTCCCTCAGGTGCGTACGGAGAACCACGTTCGCATCGGACACCTTCGAGTAGTTCCCGACCGATCGCGCGTTGGTCCGAGTCACAGCGATGCCGAGGCATACGCCGCAAGCTGCCACAGGGCCCGGCTCCCCGACCGGAGCTGTCAGGTGCACCGGCCCCGCCATCGTCGTCTTCGGTGTGCTCATCCTGTCCGGCCTCCCGACTGGATCTTGCTGCGATCCATCCTCGGGGCTCCGGCGAAGCGGCCCTACGGTCTTTCCTGTTGAGGCAAGAACTCGTCCCGGATGCTCTCGACCAGGGCACGCATGTCATCGCCGAAGAGCGCCACGCCGGCGAACCGCTCGAAGGTGTCGACGTACGTCTGTATGTCCCTGGGGTCCCGTGTCGTGATCTCCGAGTGGAACGTCTCGACGATCACAAGCCGGTCATCGTGGATGCTGAAGCACGTCATGGGGAAGTCCGGCATCCGACCGGCCAGGGGCACCACACCAACGGTCACATTGGGAAGCCGGGACAGGGACACGAGCCGATCCAGTTGGATGGCCATGACGGCCGGCTCACAGATCAGCCACCGTAGGACGTGCTCACAGATCACGAAGTGGAACGACCGGCCGTCTTCGTAGAGCGTCGCCTGCCGCTCCATCCTCGCGGCCACCGTCCGAGTCCTGGTCTCGTCCGGCAGTGCTGGGGGCAGGGAGAACACCGCCGTGGCGTACTCCGGTGTCTGGAGGAGTCCGGGAATGAGTTGCCCCTGAAACAGCCTGAGGGCAGCCGTGTTGGCCTCGATGGCCTTGATGGTGTTCTGGTGCTTCCACGGGCCCATACGGCGTAGCAGGCGCCACGCCGTGGCCTCGGTGACCTCGGCTCGGGCAGTGGCAAGGAACTGTTCCTTCACTGCGTCCGAGACACCGAGCGCGGACAGGAGCAGGTCGACGTCCTGAACGGTGGGCAGGGTCCGGCCGTTCTCGATCTTCGAGAGCTTGCCTGCGGACATGGAAGCCCTGCGGGCCACCGCGTCACCGGTCAGTCCCGATGCTTCCCGCAGTGCCCGCAGGGCTCTCCCGATCGACTCCGTGGTCAGTGATGCCGCTCCCAGTAGGCCGCGAACGGCACGGCGCGGGTGAGCGCCAGGTCGCGGTAACCCTGGTACTCCCTCAGTCGGTCGCCAGGCAGGAGTTCACCGCCGATGAACGCGCCCTCGGGGGTGTAGTGCATGCGGTACACGTCACGGTCGTCGAAGAGCCAGAAGTCGTGATCGGGCAGGCCGGTCACCTTCTGCTCGGCAAGGTCGATGATCCCGATGGACTCCCCGGCCTTGATGTTGCCGGGGTAGGCCGACAGCTCGTAACGCAGGTAGTCAGTCAGAGGGGAGCGCAGGACGTGAACGCGGGACACGCTCTTGCCCTTGTCGGTCATCGAGCGCACCCATGGGTTGTCGCTCCACTCCGGGCCCATGTCCTCACCCGCGAGGAACCGAGCAATCTCCTCCCGCTCCTCCTCCACGTCATACGCGTCGAGCGTCTCCAGCCGGAACGCGGTCCGCTCGAAGGTCTCGAAGAGACGGCCGAACTCCTCACCTGCGAGCACTGAAGTACTCCTCAAGCACTGCGGCCGGGACCATGACAGCCGTCTCCCCCTCGGGGAGGTCGAGCTGTGCCAGTCGCTCAGAGTCCGTGATCACGCGGCCCTGCACTACGTAGTCCTTGCCGTCGTCCGTGCCCCAAAGCGTCGGGCACGTGCCGTTCTTGCAGTCCGGGTCTCCCGACAGCTTCCGCAGCGGTGCGCCCATGGCTTCCCCCTCGCGTCGACAGTCCTTGTCGCGTTCGATGCTTCTGGCTTGCGGGCAGCACGGTCAAGATCCCCGGCTTTCCAGAACGGGAAAGCCGCGTGCTCGACACGGCTCTACGCGGGCTTGCGGGGCCGAGCCGGGCACATGGAGGCCCTGGTTGCCCAAAGCATCACCACACAAATCACTGGAGCAGCGGGTCGATCAGCAGGCCGGGCAGCGAGGCGAACGCGGCGGCGCCGACGATCGTCAGGAAGATGACGGCCGCGACGGACCAGGCACCGTGCGGCCCACGGCGTCGTACCGGCGCCGAGGCCATTGCCGCCGGGACCGGGTCCGCCGTCGGCGCCGGGCCGGACTGCCGGCCCTCGGTCGGGGCCGCCGGTACGGGGAGTTCGGGTGTCTGTGTCACCCGAGAAGCTTCGGTCAGGTGATCAGCGCGGACGAGTGGCCTGATGGTCATCATCCGCAAGGTTCGAGCCACGCCATCCGTCGGCCTCCGACGCCCCGAAAACCTCACCAGACCCAGCAGACCCGACAGTCCCCGAAGACCCAGAGGACCCCGGAGATTCCGAGAACCCCGCGCACACCACCGAGTGCGTCGCCACCCCGGCCGCCGGGGACCGGAGTTCGCCCACCACTGCGACCGCCGTCAGTACGAGCATCAGCGCCACCCCGCACAACAGCGTCGTGGAGGGCGCCGCCACGCTCAGTACGGCGCCCGACAGCGTCGCGCTGGAGGCGTATCCCGCCCCGATCGCCGCGTACATCACCGAATACCCGGCGGCCAGCGCGCTCGGCGGCAGCGCCGCGCGCAGCGACAGGCCACGGGCCACCTGGACCCCGGCCATCAGCAGCCCACCGGTGAGCAGCGCCACCGCGATACCCCCGACGGTCGGCAGTACGGCGACCGCCGACACGCACACGCCCACCGCGGGCAGCAGCACCAGCCCCTGCGTACGCAGCCGTCCCGGCCAGCTCCGCAGCCCGTACAGGAACGAGCCCACGGCGCTGGCCAGCGAGTACCCGCCGAGCAGCACCCCGGACCAGCCGACCGCGATCCCGCGCTGCTCCAGCAGGGCGGGCAGGACCAGTTCGGCGAGGGCAAGCAGCGCCAGCGCGGCGGCCCCCGAGACGTACAGCGGCCAGGCCGTGACGAGCGTACGGGCCATGGAGACACCCCCGCGGTCGGAGGAATCCGCCTGCCAGCCGTACGGGAGCGCCCACAGCCCCACCAGCGCCGGCGTCAGCAGAGCGGCGGCCAGCAGGATCGGAGCCTGCCCGGCGCCGCCGACCGCGAGACCGCCGGCCAGCGCGGGAGCCAGCGCCCACAGCAGGTAGGACAGGACCGACTCGGCACTCAGGGCCTTGACCGCGAGCCCCTTACCGGCTTGTTCGGCCAGTTCGGTCAGCAGGGTGCGCAGCCCGCCCGGTACGGCGGCCGGCCCGGCGCCGGAGACCACCGCCAGTGCCGCCTGCGCCGCCGGGGGCGCGCCGGGGAAGAGTCCCAGCCCCGCGAAGGCGGCGGCCCCGACCGCCAGTCCGGCCGCGAGGTGCACCCGCGCCCGCTCGGGACGCAGCAGCGTGCCCAGAAGCGGCGCCCCGATCACCTCACCGACCACATAGGCCGCGGCGAGCCCGGCGCCCCAGGGGTAACCGCCGGGCCCCTCGCGTACGAGGAAGACCAGGGCCAACGGGGCCATGGCGACCGGCAACCGGGTACAGACGGCGACGAACGCCCAGGTCAGCAGGGGGCGGGTGGCGAGGTCTCGGTATCCCATGCCAGGACGGTAAAGCGTGACACCATGACACACTCAAGTCATGCGGATCGGTGAACTGTCGGCACGCACCGGTGTGAGCATCCGGATGCTGCGCTATTACGAGTCCCAGGGGCTGCTGTGCCCGGAGCGCCACGCCAACGGCTACCGCAGCTACGCCGAGGAGGACGTCCGCCTCGTGCGCCGTATCCGGGCCCTGCTCGCCGCCGGGCTGAGCACGGCGGTGATCGCCAGGATGCTGCCCAGCGTCTGCGAGGTGGCGGACGGCGTGCTCCGGCCCTGCACCCCGGAACTCGCCGACGAGCTGCGCCGGGAGCAGGCGCGCATCGAGCGGCGGATCGCCGACCTCAAGGAGTCCAGCCGGGTCCTGAGCCTGGCCATCGCAGCCGCCCCGACCCGCCCGTAACCCCCGTACCACCACCGCCTGCCCCTCCTAGAACAGCAGCACCCCCCGCGCCACCCGTCCCTCGCGTGTGTCCTCCATCGCCTCGGCGAAGTCCTCCACCGCGTACGTCCTGGTCACCAACTCGTCCAGCAGCAACCGCCCTTCGGTGTACATCCGCACGTACAGGGGGATGTCCCGGTGCGGTCGCGCGGAGCCGTACCGGCAGCCCAGGACGGACTTGTCCAGATACATCGAGGACACCAGGAAGGACGCCTCGGCGCCGGCCGGCGGCACGCCGAGCAGCACCGCCTGCCCGTGCCGGTCCAGCAGGTCGATCGCCTGCCGGATCAGCCGCGTACTGCCCACGCACTCGAAGACATGGTCCGCGCCCGTCGGAAGGATCTCCCGTACCGCCGCCACGGCGTCCGGCCGTACCGAGGCGTCGACGAAGTGCGTCGCCCCGAACTGCCGCGCCGGCGCCGCCTTGCCCGGGTTCGCGTCCACCGCCACGACCGGTGACGCCCCCGCCAGACGGGCCCCTTGCAGGACGTTCAGCCCCACGCCCCCGGCGCCGATCACCACGACGGACTCGCCCTGGCCCACCTTCGCCCGGTTCAGTACCGCCCCGACACCGGTCAGCACCCCGCACCCGATCAGTGCCGCCGACGCGGGCGCGATGCCGCGCGGGATCCGTACGGCCTGCACCGCCTTGACGACCGTACGTTCCGCGAAAGCCGAGGTCGACGCGAAGCCGAACAGCTCCCTTCCGCCCCGGCGAAACGGCTTCCCCGGCCTGCCGATCGCCTCCCGGCACATCGCCGGCCGGCCACGGCCGCACTCCGCGCACGCCCCGCAGTTCGCGAGCGTGGACAGCGCGACATGATCCCCTGCCTCCACATGTCCGACCCCGGGCCCCACCTCCTCGACCACACCCGCGCCCTCGTGTCCCAGCACCACCGGCACCGGGAAGGGAATCGTCCCATCGACCACTGACACATCGCTGTGACACAGCCCCGCGGCCCGGACCGCGACCAGCACCTCCCCCGGCCCGGGCGCCCGTACCTCCAGGTCGTCCACGACCACCGGCCGCCCACCGTCGAAGACGACGCCCCTCATGACCGCTCCCGTCCGGGGAGGCCGAGCACCCGCCCCGCGATGATCTCGCGCTGGATCTCGTCCGAGCCGCCGTAGATGGTGTCGGCCCGGCTGAACAGGAACAGCCGCTGCGCGGCGTCGAGCCCGTACGGATCACCGGCGTCCCAGTCCCGCGGCCCGCACACCGCCGCGGCCCCGCGCACCGCCACCGCCAGCTCCCCCAGCCGCTGATGCCAGCCGCCCCACAGCAGCTTCGCCACACTCGGCGCCGCCGCGTCCCCGCTCCCGCCCAGCGTGCGCAGCGCGTTCCACCGCATGACCTTCAGCTCGGCCCACTGCCGTACGAGCCGCTCCCGCAGCACCGGGTCCCGCACCGCCCCCGTACCCAGCGCCTCACCGATGACCTGGCCCAACTCCGCCGCGAAACCCACCTGCTGGGCCAGCGTCGACACCCCGCGCTCGACCGCCAGCAGCCCCATGGCCACCCGCCACCCCGCCCCCGGACCACCGACCACATGCGCGGCCGACGCCACCGCACCGTCGAAGAAGACCTCGTTGAAATCGGCCGCGCCCGACATCTGCCGGATCGGCCGCACCTCGATCCGCCCCGGCTGGTCCATCGGCACCAGCAGGAACGACAAGCCCCGGTGCCGCCGCTCCCCCGGGTCGGTACGCGCCAGCACGAAGCACCAGTCGGCCTCCGCCGCCAGTGACGTCCAGATCTTCTGCCCGCTGACCCGGTACGTGTCCCCGTCCCGCACCGCCGCCGTCCTGACCGCCGCCAGGTCCGATCCCGCCCCGGGCTCGCTGTAGCCCTGGCACCACAACTCCTCGCCCCGCGCGATCGCCGGCAGGAACCGGGCCCGCTGCTCCTCGTTCCCGTACGCGATCAGGGTGGGCGCCAGCAGGTTCTCCCCTATGTGCCCCATACGCCCCGGCGCACGCGCCCGCGCATACTCCTCGGCCCACACCACCTGCTGCGTCAGCGTGGCCTCCCGGTTCCCGTACACCCCCCGCGTACGGTCCCAGCCGATCCCGATCCACCCCGCCTTCCCCAGCTCCCGCTCCCACTCCCGCCGCTCCCAGCCCCCACCGTCCCTCAACCGCTCCCCGAGCCACCCCCGCACTTCCCCCCGGAACACCTCGTCCTCAACCCCGAACCCGAACTCCATCCCGCCTCCCTCCACCAACCACCAGCCCGCCGCAGGCGCAGCGGACCGGCACCGGGCAACGCACGAGAACCCACCACCGTCCCCATCCCCACCCCCCACCCACGGGAGGGGACAGACCGGAGTGGCTTGCCGCGCAGGTCTGCCCCCGCACCCAACAGCCCCGCGCAGCGGCAACAGCCCGCCGCAGGCGCAACAAACCCGCACCCGGCCGCGTACGGCCACCCGTACAAACCGGCCCCAGCCAAGCGCAGCGGATCGGTCACTCCCGGACCGCAGTCCGGCCCGGCATGGGGTCAACCCCCAATGCCGCCGGCAGCACCTCCGCCACCTTCTCCGGCGTCCAGCCGCCCTCCACGTAAGCCGAACGCAGTTCCCTCGGCTGGGCCCAGACCGCGATCTTCGGTCCGGCCACCGTGTACACCTGGCCGGTGATCCCCTCCTCCCGGGCGCGCTCGCTCAGCAGGTAGACGACCAGCGCCGCCACGTCCTCCGGTTCGCCGATCTCCTTCAGTTCCATGGGGACCCGGGCGGACATACGGGTACGGGCGACCGGCGCCACCGCGTTGGCGGTCACCCCGTACCGCTCCAGACCCAGCGCCGCGCTGCGGACCAGGGAGATGATGCCGCCCTTGGCGGCCGAGTAGTTGGCCTGCGAGACGCTGCCCCGGTGGTTGCCGCTCGTGAAGCCGATGAGGGTGCCCGTGCCCTGCCGGCGCATGACGGCCGAGGCGGCTCTGAAGACGGTGAAGGTGCCTTTGAGGTGGGTGGCGATGACCGGGTCCCACTCCTCCTCCGTCATGTTGAAGAGCATCCGCTCGCGCAGGATCCCGGCGACGCACACGGCGCCGTCGATCCGCCCGTACCGGTTCAGCGCGGTGTCCACGATCCGCTGTCCGCCGGCCATCGTGGAGACGTCGTCGACCGCCGCGACCGCCTCGCCGCCCGCCGCCTCGATCTCCTTGACCACCGTCTGTGCCACCTCGCCGCTCGGCTCGGCGCCTTCTATGGACACGCCGTAGTCGTTGACGACCACCTTCGCGCCCTGTCCGGCGCAGGCCAGGGCGACCGCCCGCCCGATGCCGCGGCCCGCTCCCGTGACGGCGACCACTTTGCCGGCCAGAAACTTCCCCATGCCGCGCCCCTTCCCGGGTCTTCTGACGGACCGTTAGATTTTTGGGCAGGGTGGTCGTGAACACAAGCCCCGCGACCCGGCCGCCCGCAACCGGCCCCGCACCCGCCGCCCCGCCCGTTCCCGACACCCGCCGTCCGACCCCCGCCGCCCGTATCGCCCCCTCCCCCGAGGAGCCCCCATGACACTTCCGGCCGAATTCCACGAGATCGCCAAACGCGTGAACAACTGGGGCCGTTGGGGGCCGGACGACGAGGCCGGCACGCTCAACCTGATCACTCCGCAGGTCCTGCGGGACGCCGCCGCCACGGTCCGCTCCGGCCGCCGGATACCGCTGGCGCTGCCGCTGCGGCACGACGGCGTACAGACCGGCGCGATCCCCGGCCGGATCAACCCGCTGCACGCCATGACCGCCGTCAACCACGAGTTCTTCGGACCCGGTACGGTCGCCGTCTCCGACGACGCCGTGACCATGGGCCTCCAGGCCGCCACCCACTGGGACGGCCTCACCCACGTCTCGCACTCCGGCAGGCTCTACAACAACCGACCCGCCGACTCGGTCACCGCCCATGCGGGTGCCGCCTGCCTCGGCGTCGAGAAACTCCCGCCGGTCGTCTCGCGCGGCATCCTGCTGGACGTGGCCCGCGCCCGCCACGCGGAAGACGGCACCACCGGCACCACCGGCACCACCGGCACCACCGGCACCACCGGGACCGACGGAACCGACGGATCCGGGCCCGGCAGCGCCGACCGGGCCGTCGGCCGCCTGGCCGGGGCGCGGCCCGTCACCCCCGAGGACCTGGAGGCCGCCGAGGACCTGGCGGGGACGCGGGTACGGCCCGGCGACATCGTTCTCGTACGGACCGGGCAGATCCAGCACTACCTGGCGGGCGACAGGCAGGCGTACGCGTTCCCCTCGCCGGGCCTGTCGATCCGTACGCCCGAGTGGTTCCACGCCCGTGACGTGGCCGCGGTCGCCAACGACACCCTCACGTTCGAGATCTTCCCGCCGGAGGTCAAGGACCTCTGGCTGCCCGTGCACGCCCTGCATCTGGTGGAGATGGGCATGCTCCAGGGGCAGAACTGGAATCTGGAGGAATTGTCCCGGGCGTGTGCGGAGGAGGGCCGCTACACGTTCTTCCTGTCCGCGCCCGCCGAGCCCTTCGTCGGCGCGGCCGGCGCCCCGGTCGCGCCGGTGGCTGTCCTATAGGCGCTCAGGAGCAGCAGAGCGGCGAGGGCCGCTACCAGCACAAGCGGCTGCCGGGCGCGACGGCCCTGGGCTCCAGCCGGGTGGCGGTACGCGTATGCGCACCCCGAGCACGGCACCGCGGGCCGCCACCCGGCTCCAGGCCGCGACCCGCACTCGCCGAGCCCCCGGACCCCGGGCCCGGCACCCCCATAACCTCGGCGTCCCCTCGCGGCGGATCGCTGCACCCAAGGGTGATCAAGCGGCCACGCCACGTCAACACCTGGTCTGGACTACTTCCGTTACGCCCTATTTGTGACGGCGCACGGAGAGTCGTACGCCCCCATGTCCGCCCCCGCCGCCATCAGCAGCGGCTGCCCGCGGTCCAGCTCGCACCAGATGCTCTTGCCCGTGCCCTCGTGGTGCCAGCCCCAGCGGTCCGCCAGGCCGTCGACCAGTTCCAGGCCCCGGCCGTTGGTGTCATCACCCTCGGCGTGCCGCGGACGCGGCGGCCGGGCGCTGGAGTCGGCCACCTCGATCCGTACGGTGCCCACCACAGCACCCGAGCCGGAGAAGCAGATCCGCAGCTCGGCCGGCGTACCCGTATGCACCACGGCATTGGTGACCAGCTCGGAGATCAGCAGGATCAGCGTCTCCGCCACCGGCTCGTCGACTCCTATACCGGTCCCGGCGAGCCGTGACCGGGCCCATCTGCGGGCCCGCCCCACCTCCGCGGGGTCGGGCCGCACCTCCAACTGAACCTGAAGCACCTGCACCGCTCACACCATCCGAACCGGCGGACACATCGCCTCGCGCCTCCTCGGGGTCACGGTCCGTGATCCCGGCGAGACACAGCATGGTTGACGTTCAGTCACCCCAACAAGCGCTTCGGGCATATTCCAGCGCAACGGAGTATGCGTGGTGCATACTGTGCGACGCGCTCTGCGGGGAGTCGAACAATGGGGGCCGGGCGGCCTCCACCCGAGGCGAGCGGCGGGCATTCCGTAGCCGGGAGTCGCCGCAACGGCAACACCGGGACAGTTGCGCCTCAGAACCACTCGCACCCAACGGAGCGTACCGGAGCGGGGCACCGACTCCCGCCCGTGACGAGTCACGCCTGGGACACAACCCGGTATCGACGCTCCGTGACCGCTTGTGTGTACGGGGGCCGACACTGCGCGCACCGGCCGTCACGGCGCGGCGCGCCCGGCCGGACGATCACCGTCCGGCACCTCCGCCACCCCGCTCACCAGGCCCGCGGCCAGCGCCTGAGCCGCCCCGGCCGGGGTCTGCCACTGCTCCGCCCTCAACCAGGCTCGCTTGAGGTGCAGATGGACTTCGGCCTCCCAGGTGAATCCCATGCCGCCGTACACCTGCAGACAATCCCGGGCGTTGCGGACGGCCGCGTCGTCCGCCAGCAGCTTCGCACCGCTCACCGCGAGCGGTTCCGGGGCCGTCTCAGGAGCCCCCGTCGTCCCAGCAGCCCCAGTCACCCCGCCCGCCCCGGCCCTGCTGCCCACCCCGGCCGCCGAGGCCGCGTACACCGCGCTTCTTGCTATTTCCACCCGAACCAGCATGTCCGCACACAGATGCTGTACGGCCTGGAAGGAGCCGACGGGCACACCGAACTGTTCGCGCCGCCGGGCGTGTTCGACGGCCGCCTCCAGGGTGCGCGCCGCGCTGCCGAGTTGCAGCGCCGCGGTGAGCAGGGCCGCCTCGCGGCGCAGCCGGGGCACGTCCACGTCCAGGGGGCGCATACGTGAGGGGTCGCAGGACACCACGCGGGCGAGCGGCGTGAGCGGGTCCACCGAGCGGAAGGGAGCTGGCTTCGGCCCGTACGAACCGGCCCGGTACGCGGCAGAACCGGCCCGGTACGCGGCACCCGGGCCATCCTCCTCCGGGCCGTCCACCCCCGGGCCGTCCACCCCCGGGCCCCCGCCCTCCGCCCCGCCGCCGACGAGCAAGATCAACTCATCACAGTCGGCGGGGTGTTCCCACAGCGGCGGCCGGGCCGCCAGGTCGCAGAGCCCGACGACCCGCTCGCCGGTCGCGCACCCCGGCACCACTCCTGCCAGCAGGTGCCCCGCCACCAGCGGCCCCGGCAGCAGCGCCCGCCCCGCCTCCTCGAAGACCAGCACCGCCTCGGGCAGCCCGAGCCCGGCCCCGCCACCGTCCCCGGCCCCATCAGCCTCCGGCAGCCGCAGGTCGAAGAACCCGGCCGTGCCCAGCTCACGCCACAGCGACCGGTCGAGCGCCGGGTCCCGTACGGCCTCCCGGAGCCGGTCCGGGCCGAAGCGCCGGGCCAGCAGGTCCCGCATCGCTCTGCGCAGGGCCTCCTGATCATCGGTGAGACGGAAGTCCACGGGCGCGTTCACCGTCCCTTCGGCAGGCCGAGGACGCGTTCGGCCAGGATGTTCCGCTGGATCTGGGAGGTCCCGGCCGCGATCGTGTACGAGAGCGAGGTGAGCCGGCCGGCGACCCACTCCCGGTCCGCGTCCAGCGCGTACCCGCCGAGCACCTCGGCCGCCGCCTCGTACAGCTCCTGCCGGGCCTGCGAAAAGCTCAGCTTGAAGACCGAGGCGCCGGCCCCCGGCACCCCGCCCCCACCGTGCTGCGCCTGGCTCACGTTCCACTGGGTCAGCCGCCACAGCGCCGTGAACCACGCGCTCAGCCGCCCGAGCCGACGCCGCAGCTCCGGGTCGTCCCAGCGGCCGTTGTCCCGCGCCGTACGGGCCAGCGCGGCCAGCACCCGGCGGCAGGCCACCACCTCCCCCACGAAGGCGGTCCCGCGCTCGAAGGAGAGCGTCACCATGGTCACCCGCCAGCCGTCGTTCTCCGCGCCGACGCGGTACGCGGCCGGTATCCGTACCTCGTCGAGGAACACCTCGGCGAACTCGGCCGAACCGGCCAGGGTGCGCAGCGGGCGGACGGTGACGCCCGGCGCGTCCATCGGCATCGCCAGCCAACTGATGCCGCGGTGCCGGGCTGCCGACGGATCCGTACGCACCAGCAGCTCGCACCAGTCCGCGACCTGGGCGTGGGAGGTCCAGATCTTCGATCCGGTGACGAGGTAGTCCGCCCCGTCGCGCACCGCGCGGGTGCGCAGCGCGGCCAGGTCCGATCCGGCGTCCGGCTCGCTGAAGCCCTGGCACCAGATCTCCTCGCCGCGCAGGATGGGCGGCAGCCAGCGGGCGCGCTGGGCCGCGTCGCCCTCGGCGGCGATGGTCGGCCCGGCGTGCAGCAGGCCGACGAAGTTGGCGCCCACATAAGGCGCGCCCGCCCGTTCCGTCTCCTCCAGGAAGATCAGGTGCTGGGTCGGGGTGGCTCCCCGGCCGCCGGCGTCGACGGGCCAGTGCAGGCCCGCGTACCCGGCGTCGTACAGCATGCGCTGCCAGGCCGTGTCGTACGCCCGCCGGCCCGGCCAGTCGTCCGCGGCGGGCCGGTCGGGGAGCTTGGGCAGCACCTCGCCGAGCCACCGCCGCAGCCGCGCCCGGAACTCCTCTTCCTCCTCGGTGCAGGAGAGGTCCACCGGACCGCCCTCACGCGTCCGCGTTCAGGTGCGGGTACGGGTGCGGGTCCGCCTCCCGCCCTGTAACACCGTTACGGCCCGGGTCCGGGTCCAGGTCCAGGTCCCGGTCCCGGTCCCGGTCGAGATCAAGATCCAGCATCCGGATCGCATTGCCGCGCATCAGCTTGTGGACGGTCTCCGCGTCCAGCCCCTTCACATGGTCCAGGGCGACTTCCCTGGTGTGCGGGAAGGTCGAGTCGACGTGCGGGTAGTCGGTCTCGAAGGTGGCGTTGTCCCGTCCGACGACGTCCAGCGAGGCGATGCCGTGCTTGTCGCGGAAGAAGCAGCAGAAGATCTGCCGGTAGTAGTACGTGGACGGCGGCTCGGGGACCAGGTCCCGCACGCCGCCCCACGCCCGGTGCTCCCGCCACACGTCGTCGGCCCGCTCCAGCGCGTACGGTATCCACCCCATCTGGCCCTCGCTGTAGGCCAGTTTGAGGCGGGGGAAGCGCACCAGCACCCCGCTGAAGAGGAAGTCCGTCATGGAGGCCATCGCGTTGTTGAAGCTCAGCGCGGCCTGGACGGCGGGCGGCGCGTCGGGCGAGGCGGCCGGCATCTGGGAGCTGGACCCGATGTGCATGTTGACCACCGTCCCGGTCTCCTCGCAGACCGCGAAGAACGGGTCCCAGTAGCCGGTGTGGATGGACGGCAGGCCCAGATAGGGGGGAATCTCGCTGAAGGTGACGGCCTTGACGCCACGTGCCGCGTTGCGCCTGATCTCGGCGACGGCGAGGGTGACGTCCCACAGCGGGACGATGCACAGCGGGATCAGCCGCCCCCCGCTGTCCCCGCACCACTCCTCCACCATCCAGTCGTTGTAGGCCCGTACGCAGGCGAGCGCGACCTCCTTG
Organism: Streptomyces sp. MST-110588; assembly: GCF_022695595.1. NCBI lineage: Bacteria > Bacillati > Actinomycetota > Actinomycetes > Kitasatosporales > Streptomycetaceae > Streptomyces > Streptomyces sp. MST-110588. Next base: position 4,519,180 of record NZ_CP074380.1, on the reverse strand, counting down.
TCGTGCGCCTCGGCGAAGGTCTGGCCGCAGAAGCGCGGGAACGTGGGGAAGCACAGCGACGCCTCGACATGGTTGAGGTCCATGTCCTTCAGGCGTTCCTTGGGGTCCCAGCAGCCCGGCCGCATCTCGGCCCGGGTGATGCCTTCGAGGGTCATCTCGTCGCGGTCGAAGCCGACGGCGGCGATGTTCCGCTTGTACGGGAACTTCAGGTCCTCATAGATCCACCAGTCGGCCGGCGGGCCGTCCGGGTCCATGGTGATGACGTACTTGCCGCTGGTGTACTCCAGCTCGCCGATGCCGGCCGTCAGCGGACGCGGCCCGCGGTCCCGGTACTTGGCCGGCAGCCAGGTCTCGAAGAGGTGGGCGGGCTCGATCACGTGGTCGTCGACGCTGACGATGCGCGGCAGCTCCATCGGCTCGGCCTTCCCCTCGCCCGGTCCGTCCCCATCTGATGCCCCGTCAGTTTTTGAGGCTAGCCGTCACTCCGGGGACCGGCAAGGCACGCGCATGACGGCGGGCGGGACGACAAAGGCACGTGGCGGCCGACGGCCCCGGCGTCAGCCGGCCCACCGCCCCGTCAGGAAGGTGAGGGCGAAGACGGCCGACAAGGGCGCGGCGAGGCAGAGATAGACGGCCTTGACGCGCGGTCTGCGCAGGCTCCAGGCGGCCAGTCCGATCCACAGGGGCCACCACAGGAGGGTGGAGCGGGGGACCGACATGAACCAGTAGGAGGTGCCCAGGGCCCACAGGGTGAGGCCGAGGTAGGCCGCCTCGGGCCAGCGGCGCCGCCACAGCAGCAGGCCGAGCAGCACGACTCCGAGGAGCATCGCCAGCAGTTCCGCCTGGAACATGAAGGCGTATCCGGTGGCCTGCGTCCCGTCGAAGGCCCCCTGCCAGGTGGTGGACCACGCTTCCCACGGGGTGTGGAAGGTGCGGTACCAGCCGCGCTCCTGGGCGTGCTTCCAGGCCATCCAGTCGCCGGTGTACCCGTGCAGGTACCAGGAGTACAGGGCCGCCGGCAGCGCGGGCAGGAACGTCCAGGGCAGCGAGCGCCACTGCCGGCGGGTGCGGGCGGTGAGGAGGAAGTGGAGACCGATGGCGGCGGCGACGAACAGGCCGCTGATGCGTACGGTCGTGGCCAGGGCCGTCAGGACGGCCGCGGCGGGCCAGTTGCGCCGCTGGGCGGCGAGCCAGGCGGGCAGGGCGAACGCGAGGAAGAGCGCCTCGGTGTAGCCGGCGGCCAGGAAGATCGCGCACGGCGAGAGCAGGAAGAACAGGACGGTACGCCGCCCGGCGTCCGTGTGGGGCAGATACAGCCGGGCGATCCGGGCCAGCGCCACGACGGCGACGGCCCCGGCCGCGAAGGAGATCAGCAGTCCGGACGCGGTCCAGCCCGGGACGACGGCGTGTACGGCGCGCAGCGCGAGCGGGAAGCCGGGGAAGAACGCCTCCCGGTTGTCCCAGCCGCTCACCCAGGGGCCGGAGTGCGCGGGGAAGTACCCGTCGCGCGCTATGTGCAGGAAGTGCCCCCAGTCCCACTGCCGGAAGGGCGCGAGGAGGGAGTCGGTCTCGCGGGTATCGGGGGACCCCGGGAACAGCCACCGGACACAGTAGGCGGTGATCCATATGGATATTCGGGTCAGCAGGTACAGCCACAGCACCTCGCGGTCGGCGGGGCCCAGCCGGGCTGCCGCGCGGCGCAGAAGGGCGGCCCGGGGGCGGGACGCGGACCGCTCCCGCGACGACCGCTCGTGCGGCGACGGCTCGTGCGGCGCGGTGGGCGGCGCGGACTGCGGTGCACGGCGGCGTGGCTCGGGCGGCGCGACAGACATACGAGGATCTTTCGGGTGGGGTGTTGGGCGTACGGAACCACTCGGTGGCGGCCCACCGGGTCACGGGCGGAAAGCGGAAGGGTCAGGTTCCGGGCGGGGAGGCGCCCTTCCCGGAGGACGTACGGCGCCCGGAGTACGCCCGGTCCGCGGAGGAGGCGTGGCTCCCTGGGGACGGAGGGTGGGTGGTGGGCCCGTACGACGAAGTGACGGACCCGCCCGTCGAGGCCGCCGATCCGTGCGTCGAGGCCCCGGGCCCGTCCGTCGAGATCCCGGGCCCGTCTGTGGAGGTCGCCGATCCGTCCGGTGAGGTCGCCGACCCGTGCGCCGGGGCCGTGGAGCCCTCGGCGGTCGCCGTGGACCCCGGCCGGGTGCGGTCCGGCGAGGGCGGGTCCGTCGCCGCCGGCCGGCCGGTCGCCCCGGAGGACGGTGCCGGGCGGCCGGTCTGGGGGCTGGTGGCCGGGGCGACGGGCACGGGTTCGCCCGGCAGCAGGGCGGCGGCCACCGCCGCGCCACCGCCGGCGACGACCAGGCACGCCGCCACCGCCAGCGCGGCGACGCGGCGCCGGTGCGCCCGCCGCCCGCGTTCGGCGATGCGCGCGACGGGTGCCGCGCCGGCGCGGGCCTGCCCGAAGTCACCGGCCTGCCGGAACAGGGACCGCAGTGGATCCTGGGTCTCGGACACCGGGGTCTCAGACACCGGGGGCCTCCTCGATGCGCGGGTCGTGCAGCCGGTGGGCGAGCGCGGTGCGCCCACGGGCCAGATGCGTCTTGACGGTGCTGGCGGACAGACCGGTCTCGCGGGCGATCTGTTCGACGGTGAGGTCACACAGGTAGTGCAGGGTCAGCGTGCGGCGCTGCTGGGGCGGCAGCTCACGCAGCGCGCCGACCAGCACCACCTGGTCCGGACCGGGCGCCTCGACATGGTGCGGCGGTGCGCCGCCGCGCTTCCATGCCTCGGCCGTACGCCGCCGGAACCGCCAACGGCTCACCGCCAGCCGCCAGGCGACCGTACGGATCCACGCCTCGGGCTCCCGCTCGCGGTCGAGCTGCCGCCGTCGGCTCCACCCCTTGACGAATGCTTCCTGCACGACGTCCTGCGCCTCGTGCAGATCGCCGAGCATGACGTACAACTGCCCGGTGAGACGCGCCACCGTCTGGGCGTAGAACTCTTCGAACTCCTCGACGGTCAACAGCCTCTCCCGGATCTCCTGCTTCACCGGGCATACGCCCGCCGCGGGGCATCCGGTCGACACCGTGCACAAAGAAACAGAGTGATGGTCATCACAGAGCCGAAAACGGAAGATCCGCGCCGTCTGCCGATCGGCTCCGCCTCACAACCCTTAAACGGTACTTCGACGGCCAAAACCCTCGGCCAAGGCACTCGACCGAGGCAGTCGGCCAAAACACCCGGCCCCGGCTCAGCCGGGCCGGTACGCCCCCGTCGCCTGGTCGTAGATCCGGTCCACCTCGCGCCGGTCGTTGTCCGGGCCGATCACCAGGACGAGGTGGTAGCGGCCGGCGTGGATCATGGCCAGATTGCGTACGTACACCTGGCGACCGCTGCTGTCCTGCCAGGTGAACGTGCCCTCGGCCATCGCCGTCCGCCCCACGTCGACCCGCCGCAGCCCCGAGGAGGAGGACCAGCTCGACTCCCGGTAGGGCGCCAGCTCCGCCTCCTTGTCCTGCTGGTACGCCATCGGGTCGGTGCCGTAGCGGGCGGTCGCGTCCCGGCCGGGGACGATCAGCAGCTCGAAGTCGCCGCCCAGGTACCGGACCCGGCCGCTCCCGTTGTCGCCGCGCCGCTCCCATCCCTTGCGGACCGCGACCTGGAACCCCTCGGGGTCCTTGCGCACCTCGTAGCCCTTGGCGAGGCCGGTGGGCTCGGTGGTCTGCGGCTGCCCGGCACCGGGCGCGGGACTGTCGCCGGGACTGCCCGGACCGGCCGTTCCGTTCCCGTCGGACTTGCCGTTTCCGTCGGTCCTGCCGTTCTCACCGGCCTTCTCGTCCCCACCGGTCTTCTCGTCCGGGGACCCGCCGGGGGCCCGGTCCGCCGCACCCGCCGATCCCGTACGGGCCTGGGCGCCGGTCGCGCTCTTGGTCTGCGAACCGGCCTTGGGCATGAACAGCATCGCGTACGCCACCGCCGCGACCAGCAACAGCAGGACCAGGCCGAGCAGCACCCGGCCGAGGTGGCGCGGCCCGCGCTCGCGTGATGCGTGCTCGCGCATCCCCTGCTCGCGCGCCCTGTGACCGTACGCCCCGGGCCCGGGCGGCGCCACGGCTCCCTTGCTCCGCCGGATCTGCCGCGACGCCCTGGGCTGCTTCGGCACTTTCGCAGCTTTCGGCGCTTTCGGATCCTTCAGGGCTTTCGAGGCTTTCGAGGCTTGCGCAAGCCTCGGAGATGCCGGGGTCTTTGTCAGCTTTGGCGCGTTCAAGGTATCCGGTGTCCGTGTGGCCTGCGGATGCTCCGGCACTCCCATGAACTCCCCCGCACCGGAGAAGTCCGGCGGCAGCGGCAGCGGGGGCCCGGGAACGGGCGGTGCGTCGTCGAGACCGATGTGCCCGATCAGCCCGGCCCGCATGCCGTGGGCGGCCGGTGCGCTCTGCTGCTGCGGCTGCTGAGGCGTCCGCGGCGCCTTCCCCGGCCGTGCCTTCCTGCGGCTCTTCTTGTGCTTGTGCCGGCCCCTGCGGACGAGTTCGCCGCGCCGCCGCAGGATCGGCAGCCGCCGCGGGTCGGCCGGCCGGTCCAGCGCCGGTACGGTGACGACCCGGCTGCCCAGGTCCGGTTCCGGGGCCGTACGGATCAGCGAGCGCAGCCAGCCGCGCAGTTCCTCGAAATCCGGGCGGTCGTCGGGGTCCTGCCGCAGCAGGGACTCCACCACGGGGCGCAGCGCCCCGCACTCCTCGGCATAGGAGGGTGGCTCGGAGCACACCATCTGCACCAGTTCGGTGACGCTCTCCTCGGGGAACGGCGCATGACCCTGCACACTGCGGAACAGCAGCGCGCCGATCGCCCACAGGTCGGTGGCCGGGCCGACGGGCGGCGCCAGTTGCCAGTTGGTGTGGACCGGGCCGGCCTGTTCGGGTGCCCAGCGCTCGGTGACCGCGCCGACGACGTTGAGCCGCGCCTGCCGCGCCCGCTCGGCCGCCAGGGCTGCGCCGGGACGCCCGGACCCGGCCGGTACGCCCGTGTCCCGCCCCTGGCCAACCGTTTCCTCACCGGTCCGGGCGGTCCCGCCCCCTGCTCCGGCTGCCACGCCTGCCCGGACCGCCCGGCTTGCCCGCCCTTATCCAGGTTTACCGTTCGCCCGGCCGCGCCCTCGGGGTACCTCTCGGCGTCCGCCCCTGCCTCTGCCTCCGCCTCCGACTCCAACTCCGTACGTGCCACGGCCGCCCGGGCCCCCGCCCGGTAGGCGGCGATCGCACCGGCCCGCGTTCTGCGTGCGTCGTCGCGTGCATCCTCACGTACGTCCTCGCGTACGTCCTCACCGGACGGGGACGGGCCGGCCCCCGGCCTCGCGTCCGGCTCCCCGGGCACCGGGTCGTACCCGCACAGCGCTTCCTCGGCGGCTCCCACCGCCAGCCCCGTCAGGATCGCCCGTCCGTCGTCGCAGACCAGGACCGTACGAGCGGTGATGTTGCGGTGGATCCAGCCGTGCGCGTGCAGGGCGCGCAGCGCGGTCAGGATGTCGGCCGCGACCTCCGCCGCCCGGTGCGGGGTCAAGGTGCGTTCGGCGAGCAGCGCGGTCAGTGGCCGGGCCGCCACCAGCTCGCTCACCACCCACAGGCTGCCGTCCTGCGCGAAGACGTCGAAGACCTGGTCGAGTTGGGGGTGGTCGGGCAGCCGCGCGGCGGCGGTGGCGGCGTCCAGCGCGCGCCGCACCGCGGGATCGGCCGGACTGCGGTCGGCCCCCCGGCGCCTGCTTCCCGGTACGGCCCGCCCGGTCCCGTACTCCGGACCGGTCCCGCTCCCGTACTCCGGACCGGTTCCGGCACCGTACTGCGGGCCGCTTGCGGCCCCGTACCCCGGACCGGTTCCCGCCCCGTCGCCCACCACCTCCGCGTCGACGACCTCCGGCAGCAGCACCTGCCGTACCAGGACTTCCTGCCCGCTGTAGGTGTCGAACGCGCGGGTCTCGACGAAGTCGTAGGCGTCGGCGGGTGGCAGCGGAAGGCGGTAGCGCTCGGCGAGCACTCGTCCCGCGTACTCGTCCACGGACCCTCCCCAAGGCGCGAGTCAGATGTACGTCCGCTCGCAATTCCGCTCAGCCTTCACCCCCATTGCGGCTGCGTACGGTCTGCGGTGACTCACGATACGTGCCCGTCCGGTCCCGCGCCGAGCAGACTGCACAACCGTCCGAACCGCGATTGCCGCGATGCCCGAACCCACCGGAATCACCGGACTCACCGGGCCCACCGTGCTCACTACACGTCAGGAAGCCGCCTTGAAGCTCTCCGTGAGCAGCTTCCAGGCCGCCTTGGTGTCCTCGCTGTCCCAGTCGGCCGCCCGCGCGGTGTACATCAGGCCGTACCCGAGGTGGTCGTTGACCACGGTCCCGCGGTCCACGGTGTGGTAGTCGGTGCCGCCGTCGCGGTAGGTGAACTCCCAGTCCGCGGTTTTCCAGCCACGGTATTCCACGCCCTTGATGTCGACGCGCTCGTAGTGGGAGCGCCGCATCCCCTTCTCCTGGTTCCGCCAGTCCGCGACCGGGTCGTCCTTGGGCGTCTTCGTCCATCCCACGAGCAGCTTCTGCCCGTCCGGACCGGTGAACCGGGCCCCGGCCGAGTCGGAGGAACGGTACTTCCAGCCCTTCGGGAGGTTGATGGAGAAGCCCTGGCCGTGCTTGTACGGCGTCCCGGCCGCTTCCTTCCCGTCCGCCTTGGGCGAGGGCGATCCGCTCCCCGGGCCCGCCGTGGCCCGGGTGGCGTCCCGTGCGCCGGTGCCCGCCCCTCCCTGGTCCCCGTCCTTGGCCTCGTTTGCGCTCTTCCCGGTGCCGCCGTCCGCCGCCGATGCGGCCTTGCCGTCCTTCCCACCCTGCCCGGCGTCGGCGTCGTTCCCGCTGAGCGCGACGGCGAGCACCGTGCTCACGATCGCGACCACGACCACCACGGCCACGATGACCAGGGTGCGGCGCGGCACCACGTCCGTCACCGAGGCGCGCGGCGGCGCGGCCGGACGCCGCTGACCGCCCTGCGCCGCGGCCGTGGGCCCGGCGCCCGGCGCACCGGTGGCCGCCGCGCCCCGTACGGACTGGAGCGCACCGCGTACCCGTGCCCGGACCGCGTCCGCGTCGGAACCCGGACGGTTCGTGCCGGCGACCGCCGTCGCCGGCTGCGCGGCCCGGTCCGGGGGTGTCACCGGCCGCGGTGGCGTCCCGGCCGCCGGAGCCGGTGCGCGGCCCGCCGCTTCCCGTCCCGGCGTGCCGCCCGCCCGGCCGGCCTCCTTGGCCTTGCGCTGCGGCTTGGCCGGCGACGGCGCCTTGGCCTTCGGCGCGGCGGCCGGCCGCGGCCCGCCGCCCGCTGCCTGCTTCCGCTCGTTCTTGGTGCGCATCGCGCCGGTCTCGGGCAGGACCGGCAGCGCCATCGCCTGCGTGGCGTCCGCGGGAGGGGGCGGCTGCGGTCCGCCGCCGTCCGGCGCGTGGACCGCGTCCGTCAGCAGCGCACGGGCCCCGGCGTCGTCCAGCCGCGCCTTGGGGTCCTTGACCAGCAGGCCGTAGATGACCTCTTCCAGTACGCCGGCGTTCTTGGGGGGTTCGACGGGTTCGGTCATGACCGCCGTGAGGGTGGCGATGGCCGAGCCCTTGTCGTACGGCGGGGCGCCCTCGACGCAGGCGTACAGCAGGCCGCCCAGGGACCACAGGTCGGCGGGCGGGCCGGGCCGGTGGCCGCGGGCGCGCTCGGGCGATATGTAGGAGGGCGCGCCGACGAGCATGCCGGTCGAGGTCACGGAGGGGTCGCCCTCGACCTGGGCGATGCCGAAGTCGGTCAGCACGACCCGGCCGTCGTCGGACATCAGGACGTTGGACGGCTTGACGTCGCGGTGCAGGATGCCTTCGCGGTGGGCGTCACGCAGGACGTCGAGCACGGCGAGCCCGACCTCGGCCGCACGGCGCGGCGTCAGGGCGCCGTCCTCCCGTATGACTTCGGCCAGCGAGCGGCCCTCGACGAGTTCCATGACGATCCACGGCCGGTCGTCCTCGTCGACCACGTCGTAGACCGTGACGGCTCCGTTGTTGCGGATCCGGGCGATCGCCTTGGCCTCCCGCAGCGTACGGGTGATCAGGCGGCGCTTCTCGTCCTCCTCCACGCCGCCCGGGAAGCGCAGTTCCTTGACCGCGACCGTGCGGCCCAGCACCTCGTCGCGGGCACGCCAGACCGTGCCCATCCCGCCCCGGCCGAGAACATCGGCGAGCCGGTACCGGCCGGCGAGCAGCCTGCCCTCCTTGCCGTCCATCTCGACCTCGTCGCCCACTGAATCCCCTCTGCAATCCAGCCGAGTTGGCATCTCATACTCACGTCGACCACCAAACTGGCCCAACTCGGACAACCCACCCTGGGAGAGCCTTCATTCTCCCTCATCCGTGGCCATGGGGAAGGCCCGGGTCCGTGAGGCAGGAGCTTCTGCGCACCCGTCATGATGGCCCGAAGGAGCGGGAGTCCCGACGACGGAGGGCCCGAGGATGCGTTCAAGGATGCCGCCGGGCAGGTCACCGGGGCGGCACCGGGCGGCGGTCCGGTGGCCGGTACGGTCCGTACAGGCGGCCCTGCTCGCGGCCGTGACCGGCGCCGTGACGGCCGCCGCCCTGACGTCCTGTGCCGGGTTCGTACCGCATCCGCCGGCCGTTCGGGTCCCGCCGGCGCCCACCGCACGCGCGCTGCGCCTCCTGGTGGCCGAAGGCGCGCCCGGCGCCGCCTCGCTGGCCACCCGCGCCGGGCCCGCCCCCCTCTCCCGCTTCACCACGGCCGGCGTGGCCGATCTGCGCAGCGGACGCCGTATCCACCTCCAGGACCACTTCCGCGCGGGCAGTCTCACCAAGACCTTCGTGGCCACCGTCGTCCTTCAGCTCGTCGCCGAGCACCGGCTCTCCCTGGACGAGCCGGTCGCCCGCCGTCTGCCCCGCAAGGCCCTGACCACCGGCCGCGACGCGTCCGCCGACCTGTCCCAGGTGACGATTCGTGAACTGCTGGGCCATACGAGTGGTTTGTTCAACTACGCCCAGGACCCACGGCTGGCCCGGCAGCTCTACGGCACGGGCCTGGGCGCCCACCGCTTCGACACCCACTCCCCCACGGAGCTGCTGCGCACCGCCCTGAGCCATCCGCGCACCGCGCCGCCCGGCGCCCGGTACGCCTACTCCAACACCAATTACCTGCTGCTCGGCATGGTGATCGAACAGCTCACCGGGCACCCGTACGCCCAGGAGGTCCGCCGCCGTATCGTCCGCCCGCTCCACCTGACCGGGACATCCTTCCCCGGCACCGATCCCGCGCTGCCGGTCCCGTACGGCAGGGCCTACACCCGTCTGGACGGGCGGCGCACGGACATCACGGCGCTGGACCCGAGCCGGGCGGGCGCGGCGGGCGAGATGATCATCACGCTCGGCGACCTCAACCGTTTCTTCGCCGCCCTCCTCGGCGGCCGGCTCCTCCCGCCCCGTCAGACGGCCGAGCTCAAAGGCCACCGGACCGCCGACGGGGCGTACGGCCTGGGCCTGTACGCCACCAGGCTGCCGTGCGGCCGTACGGTCTGGGGCCACAACGGCGAGATCAACGGCTCGTACGTGGAAAGCGCCGCCGACGCCCACGGCCGGCACGTCCTGACCTTCCGCCTCAACACCGACGCCCGTACGGTCCCGCCGCACGGCCCCGACGTCCTGGCCGCCGAATTCTGCCCCTCACCCTCCCGCGCGGGCCTGACCGGAGCCTGAACGCCGGCCCCTCACAGGGGCACGATGTCCCGCGCCCCCAGCCGCGCCGCGTCGGCCGTCAGATCGTCCGGCTGCCGCTGGGACTCCCGCTCGGCCTCCACCCGCTTCTCGTAATGGTCGATCTCCTTCTCGACCTGCTCCTCGTCCCACCCGAGCGCGGGCGCCATCAGCCCGGCCACCTCGCGGGCGCTGCGCGTCCCGCGGTCGAAGGTCTCGATCGAGATCCGGGTGCGCCGGGTCAGGACGTCATCCAGGTGCCGCGCCCCTTCGTGGGTGGCCGCGTACACCACCTCGGCGCGCAGATAGTCCTCCGCCGCCGGCAGCGGCTCCCCCAGCGCCGGATCGGCGACGATCAGCTCCAGCACCTCTTCCGCCAGCGCGCCGTAACGGTTCAGCAGATGCTCGATCCGGGCGACGTGCAGTCCGGTACGGGCCGCCATCCGGGCCCGCGCGTTCCACAGCGCCTTGTAGCCCTCGGCCCCCACCAACGGCACGTCCTCGGTGACACAGTCCGCGACGCGCTGGTCCAGGGCGTGCACCGCCTCGTCCACCGCGTCCTTGGCCATCACCCGGTACGTCGTGTACTTGCCACCCGCGACCACCACCAGGCCCGGCACCGGATGCGCCACCGTGTGTTCGCGCGAGAGCTTGCTGGTGGCGTCCGACTCCCCGGCCAGCAACGGCCGCAGCCCCGCGTAGACACCCTCCACGTCATCCCGCGTCAGCGGCACCGCCAGCACCGCGTTGACGTGCTCCAGCAGATAGTCGATGTCCGCGCTGGAGGCCGCCGGGTGCGCCTTGTCCAGGTCCCAGTCGGTGTCCGTGGTCCCGATGATCCAGTGCCGGCCCCACGGGATCACGAACAGCACGCTCTTCTCGGTCCGCAGGATCAGCCCGGTCGTCGAGTGGATCCGGTCCTTGGGCACCACCAGATGGATGCCCTTGGAGGCCCGTACGTGGAACTGCCCCCGCTCACCGATCAGCGCCTGCGTGTCATCCGTCCACACCCCGTGGCGTTCACCACCTGCCGTGCCCGTACCTCGTACTCACCCCCCGCCTCCACGTCCCGCACCCGGGCCCCCACAACCCGCTCCCCCTCCCGCAGGAACCCCACCACCCGGGCCCGGTTCGCCACCTCGGCCCCGTAAGCCGAAGCCGTCCGCACCAGCGTGGTCACATACCGCGCGTCATCCATCTGCGCGTCGTAGTACTGAAGCGCCCCCACCAGCGCGCCCTTCTTCAGACAGGGCGCCACCCGCAGCGCACGCCGGTGCGAGAGATGCCGGTGTACGGGCAGCCCGCGCCCGTGCCCCGAGGAGACCGACATCCCGTCGTACAGGGCGACGCCCGACCCGGCGTACCAGCGCTCCCAGCCCTTGTGCGTCAGCGGATACAGGAACGGCACCGGCTTGACCAGATGCGGCGCCAGCCGCTCCAGCAGCAGCCCGCGCTCCTTGAGGGCTTCCCGTACGAGCGCGAAGTCCAGCATCTCCAGATAGCGCAGCCCGCCGTGAATCAGCTTGCTCGACCGGCTGGAGGTACCCGAGGCCCAGTCCCGGGCCTCGACCAGACCGGTGGCCAGCCCGCGCGTCGTCGCGTCCAGCGCGGTACCGGCGCCGACGACTCCGCCGCCGACCACCAAAATGTCCAGCTCCCGTTCCGCCATCCGTGCGAGCGCCTCGGCGCGCTGGGACGGTCCCAGTGTCGCTGTCCTCACCACTGCCTCCCGCTGTGATCGGGGCCACGCCCACGATTTTGTCGGCCCCCGATGCCGCCAGCCACCCTCCGCCCGCGCCGGCAACACCCCCTCACCCAAATACCCATTTCATGCCAAATATCGGCTTAGTCTACTTATGCGACATACGGAATCGCTCGGGAAGGACGGCCGCCAGCCATGCCCGCAGATCTCGCCGTCATCGGTCTGGGCCACACCGGCCTCCCGCTGGCCCAGGCCGCCACCGCCGCCGGCATCAGCACCATCGGATACGAACCCGCCCCCACCCGGCCGCACCATCAGACGCCCTGACCGCCCCCGAACTCCGCCGCCTGCTCTCGGCCGGCTTCCGCACCACCACCGACCCCACAGCCCTCGGCCGGGTCCGTACCGCGGTCATCTGCGCGCCCACCCCCCTCGGCGAGGACCGCGCCCTGGACCTGTCCGCCATCGGCCACGCCGCCCGCACCCTGGCCGCCCACCTGCGCCCACACACCACAGTGATCCTCGAATCCTCCGCCTACCCGGGCACCACCGAGGAATTCCTGCGCCCCCTCCTGGAAGAAGGCTCCGGCCTGACCGCCGGCCGCGACTTCCACCTCGCCTACTCCCCCACCCGCCACGACCCCGGCAACCGCACCCACCGCCTGACCAACACCCCCAAGGTCATCGGCGGCCTCACCCCCGCCTGCACCGAGGCCGCGGCGGCCTTCTACGCCCGCATCACCGACAAGGTCGTACGCGCCAAGGGCACCCGCGAAGCCGAGACGACGAAACTCCTGGAAACCAACTACCGCCACGTCAACATCGCCCTCATGAACGAGATGGCGGTCCTGTGCCACGACCTGGGCGTCGACCTGTGGGACGTCATCCGCTGCGCCGAAACCAAGCCGTACGGCTTCCACGCCTTCCGCCCCGGCCCCGGCGTCGGCGGCCACGCGGCCCCCGTCGACCCCAACTACCTCTCCTACAAAGGCCGTTCCCTGGGCTACCCGCTCCGCATGGTCGAACTCGCCCAAGAAGTCAACACCCGCATGCCGCGCTACGTCATCCACCGCTGCGCCACCCTGCTCAACGAACACGGCAAATCCGCCCGCGGCGCCCGCGTCCTCCTCCTCGGCGTCACCTACAAGCCGGACACCGCCGACCAGGAAGGCTCGCCGGCCCGCGAAATCGCGGCCCGCCTCATGGAACTGGGCGCGCACCTGACGTACCACGACCCGTACGTCCACCAGTGGCACGTCCTGGACCGCCCCGTCCCCCGCGCCGACTCCCTCTACGAATCCGCCGCCGCCGCGGACCTGACGCTCCTCCTCCAGCCCCACCGCACATACGACCTCCAGGGCCTCACGGTGAAGGCACAACTCCTCCTGGACACACGCGGGTCGACGCCGGCCGGTGCGTATCGTCTTTGAGCCGCTTCTGGGTGACTGTGCGCCTTGGGGTGACCCCGGCGGCCGTGTTCCCCCCTTCCCCCCGTGCGGGGTGCGGGTTCGCCTTCGGCGGGAGGGGTTGGTGGGGTGGGCGCGGGGCGCTTGCTGGGTGGTGGGTGGCGGGGTCGGGCCTGCGGGGGTGTATGCCAAAACTGCTTCGCTTTACGTTTTGGCATACACCCCCTCCGGCCCGCCCCCTCCCGTCCGTAGCGCGCCCACCCCTGGGGGGAGGGTTGGTAGGTGACCCGCCGTGCGGGTCGGTACCCGGGAGCGGCTCCTGGTGGCAAAAAGCGCAGGGCGGGCGTACGGGAGGTCGTGCCCGGCGGGGTGGCCGTACTTCGGATGTCGTGCCCCGAAGGGGGGCACGCAACAGCGGCCGTACCGGCCGGTCTTGGAACCGTTAGTGGTCACGGCCGGCGGCTCGGGGACGGCCGGGCGTGGGCGTATCGGGGACTCCCCGCAGGGCCGTGTGCAAGACGCAGGCTTCCTTTCACGGCGTACCCGACACGCACACGGCCCGAGGAGAGGCCCCGGTGCGACCGCGCCCCACCCCACCCACCGACCGCACCGGGCGAAAGACCAAACAACCCGCAGGGAACCGGCAAGGTCGCGCCGCAGGCATCGCGCCGCAGGCAGCAACCCACCACCGGCGAGCCGCCGCCCACAAGCGCAGCCACCGCCGCAGGCGAAAACGGCGTGCCGTCGCGGACGGAAACGCGTCAGCGCGAGACCGTCACCTCAACGCGCTGGAACTCCTTCAGCTCCGAGTAGCCCGTCGTCGCCATCGCCCGCCGCAGCGCGCCGAAGAAGTTCATCGACCCGTCAGGGGTGGTGGAGGGCCCGCACAGGATCTCCTCGGTGGTGCCGACCGCACCGAGATCCATCCGCTTGCCGCGCGGCACGTCCCCGTGCACCGCCTCCATGCCCCAGTGGTGGCCACGGCCCGGCGCATCGGTGGCGCGGGCCAGCGGCGAGCCCATCATCACCGCGTCCGCGCCGCACGCAATCGCCTTGGGCAGGTCGCCGGACCAGCCCACGCCACCGTCCGCGATGACATGCACGTACCGGCCGCCGGACTCGTCCATGTAGTCGCGGCGGGCCGCGGCGACGTCGGCGACCGCGGTCGCCATCGGCACCTGGATGCCCAGCACGTTGCGGGTCGTGTGCGCCGCACCACCGCCGAAGCCCACCAGGACGCCCGCCGCACCCGTACGCATCAGGTGCAGGGCGGCGGTGTACGTGGCACAGCCGCCGACGATGACCGGCACGTCCAGTTCGTAGATGAACTGCTTGAGGTTCAGCGGCTCGGCGGCCGAGGAGACGTGCTCGGCGGAGACGGTGGTGCCGCGGATGACGAAGATGTCGACGCCGGCGTCCACGACGGCCTTGGAGAACTGGGCCGTACGCTGCGGGGAGAGCGCCGCGGCGGTGACCACACCGGAGTCGCGCACCTCCTTGATGCGCTGCCCGATCAGCTCTTCCTTGATCGGCGCGGCGTAGATCTCCTGGAGCCGCTTGGTGGCCGTGGCGCCGTCCAGCTCGGCGATCTCCGCGAGCAGCGGCTCCGGGTCCTCGTAGCGGGTCCAGAGCCCTTCGAGGTTCAGGACGCCCAGGCCGCCCAGCTCACCGATGCGGATCGCGGTCTGCGGCGAGACGACCGAGTCCATCGGGGCCGCCAGGAACGGCAGCTCGAAGCGGTAGGCGTCGATCTGCCAGGCGATCGAGACCTCCTTCGGGTCGCGGGTGCGTCGACTCGGTACGACGGCGATGTCGTCGAAGGCGTATGCCCGCCGGCCGCGCTTGCCGCGCCCGATCTCGATCTCAGTCACGTGTGTGGCCCTTCCATACGATTACGTCCCCAGTATCCCCGACCGGAGGCGCTGGGGACGTAACCGGATCTCATGCCTCGACGAGAACCTGCGTGAAGTCCACGAAGCGCAGCACGAGGATCACCAGGAGACCGTCGCTGACCAGGTACTCAAGAGCAGCGGCAGCTCACCGTCGGGCGTAGTTCGGCGCCTCGGTGATCATCTGTACGTCGTGCGGGTGGCTCTCCTTCAGGCCCGCCGCCGTGATGCGTACGAAGCGGCCCTTCTCCTTCAGCTCCTCGATGTTCGCGGAGCCGACGTAGCCCATGGAGGCGCGCAGGCCGCCGACGAGCTGGTGGGCCACCGAGGCGAGCGGGCCGCGGTAGGGGACCTGGCCCTCGATGCCTTCGGGGACGAGCTTGTCCTCGGACAGGACGTTGTCCTGGAAGTAGCGGTCCTTGGAGAAGGACTTCGCCTGGCCGCGGGACTGCATCGCGCCGAGCGAGCCCATGCCGCGGTAGGACTTGAACTGCTTGCCGTTGATGAAGACCATCTCGCCGGGCGACTCCTCGCAGCCGGCGAGCAGCGAGCCGAGCATGACCGTGTCGGCGCCCGCGGCGATCGCCTTGGCGATGTCGCCGGAGTACTGGAGGCCGCCGTCGCCGATCAGCGGTACGCCCGCGGCGTGTGCGGCCTGCGCGGCCTCGTAGATCGCCGTCACCTGGGGTACGCCGACGCCGGCGACCACGCGGGTGGTGCAGATGGAGCCCGGTCCGACGCCGACCTTGATGCCGTCCGCGCCGGCGTCGATCAGGGCTTGAGCGCCGTCACGCGTGGCGACGTTGCCGCCCACGACGTCGATGCGGATGTTGGACTTCAGCTTGGCGATCATGTCCAGGATGCCGCGGCTGTGGCCGTGCGCGCTGTCCACGACCAGGAAGTCCGCACCGGCCTCGACCAGCGCCTGCGCCCGGTCGTACGCCTCCTCGCCGACGCCCACCGCGGCGCCGACGACCAGCCGGCCTTCGGAGTCCTTGGCCGCGTTGGGGTACTTCTCGGC
Source organism: Streptomyces sp. MST-110588 (assembly GCF_022695595.1). Taxonomy (NCBI): domain Bacteria; kingdom Bacillati; phylum Actinomycetota; class Actinomycetes; order Kitasatosporales; family Streptomycetaceae; genus Streptomyces; species Streptomyces sp. MST-110588. Next base: position 4,503,405 of record NZ_CP074380.1, on the reverse strand, counting down.
CTTGACGAAGTCCTTGACCGTGATCAGGCCCTTGAGGACGCCCGCGTCATCGACCAGCGGCAGCTTCTCGATCTTGTGGCGGCGCAGCAGCTCGATGGCGGCCTCGCCGGAGATGCCGACCTTGCCGGTCACCAGCGGCATCGGGGTCATGACCTCGCGCACCTGACGGCCGCGGTCCAGCTCGAAGGCCATGTCGCGGTTGGTGACGATGCCCAGCAGCTTGCCCGCGCCGTCGGTCACCGGCACACCGCTGATGCGGAAGCGGGCGCACAGTGCGTCGGCCTCGGCGAGGGTGGCGTCCGGCCGGACGGTGATCGGGTCGGTGACCATCCCGGACTCCGATCGCTTGACGAGGTCGACCTGGTTGGCCTGGTCCTCGATGGAGAGGTTGCGGTGCAGCACACCGGCGCCGCCCTGCCGCGCCATGGCGATGGCCATCCGCGCCTCGGTGACCTTGTCCATCGCGGCGGACAGCAGCGGGATGTTCACCGAGACGTTCCGGGACACCCGGGAGGACGTGCTGACCGCGTTCGGCAGCACCTCCGACGCGCCGGGCAGCAGCAGGACGTCGTCGTACGTCAGCCCCAGCATCGCGAATTTGGCGGGCGTACCGTCGACGTTGTCACTCATGACACCTTCCCCAATGCTCTTGCCTCAGCGCGGACTCCCATGCTAACGGCCTGCGGGAGTGTCTCATTCCACGATCGGCGAGGCCCTCGTCACTTGGACTTTCCTACGGGCGATCCCGGCCGGTGACCGGGCGCCGGGGCCGTGGGTGACCTCGTACCGGTACGCAGGGTGAGGTACCTCGGATGGCGTACGCGAGTACGGGCGATGTACGTGCGTACGAATGGGTGTGGGGCGTACGCGACGCCGTACGGGAGCGCGCGAACGGCACGTCGGGAACAGAGAGCCGGGAACGGCACGCCGGGGCGCCGGAAGCACGGCCGGGCCGGGAGCGCCTCGGCCGCACAAAACGCGGGGTGCGGCGGGGCGCGGCTCGTTACTGCTCGGCCAGCGCGCGCAGCCGGCTCAGCGCGCGGTGCTGGGCGACCCGGACCGCTCCGGGCGACATCCCCAGCATCTGGCCGGTCTCCTCGGCGGTCAGCCCGACCGCGACTCGCAGCAGCACCAGCTCGCGCTGGTTCTCCGGCAGGTTGGCCAGCAGCTTCTTGGCCCACTCGGCGTCGCTGCTGAGCAGCGCCCGCTCCTCGGGGCCGAGCGAGTCGTCCGGCTGCTCGGGCATCTCGTCGGAGGGGACGGCCGTGCTGCCCGGCCCGCGCATCGCGGCCCGCTGGAGGTCGGCGACCTTGTGGGCGGCGATGGCGAAGACGAACGCCTCGAAGGGCTTTCCGGTGTCGCGGTAGCGCGGCAGCGCGCACAGCACCGCCACGCACACCTCCTGCGCCAGGTCCTCGACGAAGTGCCGGGCGTCGCCGGGCAGCCGCGAGAGCCGGGTACGGCAGTAGCGCAGGGCGAGGGGGTGCACGTGTGCCAGCAGGTCGTGCGTGGCGCGGCGATCTCCCTCGACGGCGCGTGCGACGAGATCGCCGATCTCCTGAATCCCGTCATCGCGCATCGGTCCATGGTGCCTTGGCGCGGAACGATCCGCGGCATCAGGTCCGTACTTGTGCACCGAAGCGTTATGAGCGGCAGGTGCGCCGGTTGTCATGTCCTGCGCCCTCCCCTCGTGCGCGACCGACCCGTCCCCGAGGAACTCCATACCTCAAGGATGCGGCACCGCGCCGCGAATTGATGAGCCGCTCCACGGCAGGGACGGACGGCAGGGGTGGTACGGCCCGCCGCCCCGCCCGCCGCAGAGCGGGCGGGGACCCCCGTTCCCCCGCATCGCAGCACGTCACGACGGCCTAGCGGACCAGACCCCAGCGGAAACCGAGGGCGACCGCGTGCGCCCGGTCCGAGGCGCCGAGTTTTTTGAACAGGCGCCGTGCGTGGGTTTTGACGGTGTCCTCGGAGAGGAACAGCTCGCGTCCGATCTCCGCGTTGGAGCGGCCGTGGCTCATGCCTTCCAGCACTTGGATCTCGCGTGCGGTCAGCGTCGGGGCGGCGCCCATCTCCGCGGAGCGCAGCCGCCGCGGGGCCAGCCGCCACGTCGGGTCGGCGAGCGCCTGGGTCACCGTCGCGCGCAGCTCGGCGCGCGAGGCGTCCTTGTGCAGATAGCCGCGGGCGCCGGCGGCGACCGCCAGCGCGACCCCGTCCAGGTCCTCGGCGACCGTGAGCATGATGATGCGGGCGCCCGGGTCGGCGGACAGCAGCCGGCGCACGGTCTCCACACCGCCCAGCCCGGGCATCCGTACGTCCATCAGAATCAGGTCCGAGCGATCGGCACCCCAGCGGCGGAGGACTTCCTCGCCGTTGGCCGCCGTCGTCACACGCTCGACGCCGGGCACGGTCGCGACCGCGCGGCGGAGCGCCTCTCGGGCAAGCGGGGAGTCGTCGCAGACGAGGACGGATGTCATGGCCGCCCTCCGCAGCTAGTGCGCGTCACCTTGAGCCTCCAGGCTGGTACGTATCGTCACCTGTGCGATTGACGGCCTCGGACACCTGCCCGAGGACTGCTCCACCAACCGCCTCCGCCCTCTCAACGATGGTCACTCGAAAGAGTTACGGGTCCGGTAACCGCCTTCGACACTCTACGTGAGGGCCCGGATACGGAGAAGGCGGATCGCGCGCTTCGCGCCCTCTTCCCGAAGCTATGCCCTATTTGGTGGCTTTTCTTCCTTTTTCACGGTGTCTATGGCTAGATTCGTAATGAGTCATATTTACATCTACTAAGACAGTAGATGTACGGTCTTCAGAACCGAGCCCGAACCCGCATCGCTTCGAGGGGACTAGCAATGGCAGATTTCTCCCGCCTCCCGGGCCCGAACGCAGACCTCTGGGACTGGCAGCTCCTCGCCGCGTGCCGGGGCGTGGACAGCTCGCTCTTCTTCCACCCCGAAGGCGAACGCGGGGCCGCGCGCAGCGCGCGCGAGACCTCGGCGAAAGAGGTGTGCATGCGCTGCCCCGTACGCGCCCAGTGCGCCGCACACGCGCTGGCGGTCCGCGAGCCGTACGGAGTCTGGGGCGGCCTGACGGAGGACGAACGCGAAGAACTGATGGGCCGGGCCCGCCACCGGCTGGTCCCGGCGGCGGCCGGGGCGGGCGGGGGCGCGACCGCCGGGCCCTGAGCGCGGGCCGGGCGCGACCGCCGGGCTCTATGGAGGAGGCTCACGCCTGCCGGATGCCCCGGAAGAGGGGCGGCATGTCCGGGCGGGTCAGCGTGTGCGGGCCGGTCGGCGTGTGCGGGCCGGTCGGCGTGTGCGGGCCGGATGGCGTGCCCTGGCTGGTTGGCGTGTCCCGGCCGGTTGACGTGTCCCGGCCGGTTGGCGTGTCCCGGCCCTGTCCGGGCCGGTCGGTGCGTCCGGGCCGGTCGAGATGCATGTCCGGGCCGGCAGGCAGGTAACGGTCAGCGGCGGGCCGCCGCCGCGAGCTGGTCGAGCATCGCCTCGACCGCGGGCACCTGCGCCAGGTCGGGCAGCGTCAGCGCCACGATCTCGCGCTGTACGGCGGGTTCCATCACCAGCGTCCGGGCCCCCTTGGGACGTACGGACTCCAGCGCCAGCTCGGGCAGGGCCGCGACCCCCAGCCCCGCGCCCACCAGGCCGATCACCGCGGGGTAGTCGTCGGTCGCGTAATCGATGCGCGGAGTGAAGCCGGCACCCTCGCACACCTCGACCAGATGACGGCGGCAGCGCTGACAGCCCGCGATCCACGGATCGTCGGCCAGCTCGGCGAAGCCGGCCCGGCCGGCCGTCGCCAGCCGGTGGCCCTCCGGCACCAGGCCGACGAGACGGTCCACCAGGATCGGCCGGACCACCAGGTCGTCCCACTCGGCCCCGGCGGCCGGGTCCGCGCCGCGCACCTCCGGGTAGCGGAAGGCCAGCGCGATCTCGCAGTCGCCGTTGCGCAGCATCCCGACCGAGCGCGGCGGCTCCGCCTCGTCCAGGGACACCCGGGTACCGGGGTGGGCGGCCCGCATCGCGGCCAGCGCGGTCGGTACGAGCGTCGAACTGCCGGAAGGGAAGGACACCAGCCGCACCCGCCCGGCCCGCAGCCCCGCGATCGCCGCGACCTCTTCCTCGGCGGCGGTCAGCCCGGCGAGGATGCCGACGGCGTGCCGCAGCAGTGCCTCGCCCGCCTGCGTCAGCCGGGTCTCCCGGCCCGTACGGACCAGGAGCGGAGTCCGCGCGGACTGCTCCAGGGCCTTCATCTGCTGACTGACGGCGGGCTGGGTGCACCCCAGCTCACGCGCCGCACCGGAGAACGAGCCGGTGCGCGCGACGGCGCGGAGCACCCGGAGATGACGAGCCTCGATCATGCTCCGAGCATAAGCGCAGCTTGGAGTGGCCGGGAAAAATCCGCTCGAACCTTTGGCCTACGGTGCGTAGCTTGCCGCCATGACGATCCCGACGGCCTCACCGGCTTCCCTTCCGGCTCTCTCTTCGGCTTCTGCTGCTGCTTCCTCTCCGGCTCCCTTCGCCTCTCCGTCCGCTGCTGCCCCTGCGAACGGGGCGCGGGTGCTCTCGGTGAACATCGGCCGGGCCCGCCCTTTCGAGCACACCGACGCCCCGGGCGGCACCGCCATCGACAAGCGGCCCGTCCCCGGGCCGGTGGCGGTGACGGCACCCGGCCCCAAGGGCACCGGCACCAGCGGGCTCGCCGGGGACACGGTCGGTGACACCCGCCACCACGGCGGCACCGACCAGGCGGTGTACGCCTACGCCCGGGAGGATCTGGACCGGTGGGAGCGCACTCTGGGCCGGGAGCTGCCACCCGGCACCTTCGGGGAGAACCTGACCACGGACGGCCTGGACGTGAACGGCGCGCGGATCGGCGAACGCTGGCGGATCGGGCCGCGCCTGGTGCTGGAGGTGACCTCGCCGCGCATCCCGTGCCGCACCTTTCAGGGGTGGCTGGGCGAGCCGGGGTGGGTACGGCACTTCACCCGGGCCGCGGCGCCCGGCGCGTACCTGCGGGTGATCGAACCGGGTGAAATCCGTCCGCAGGACCCGATCGAGATCCTGCACCGCCCGGCGCACGACGTCACGATCGCGCTCATGTTCCGCGCGCTGACGACGGAGCGCGCGCTGCTGCCGCGCCTCCTGGAGGCCGGGCCCGCGCTGCATCCCGAAGCGCGGGCCAGTGCGCTGAAGTACGTACGGACGCACGCGAATCGGTGATCCCCGGGGGGCTTCCCAGGGCCGGCGGAGCCTGCGCGTCGCACGGGTGCCGGGGGAGTTTTGGGGTTAGTCGGATCTATGGGGAGGGAACGGCTCCGGAACGGGCGTCGGCGGGGTGGCCGGGCCCGTCCGGGCGGATAGCGTGCGCGTATGACGACTGCATTGATTACGGGAGCGACGTCGGGCATCGGGGCGTCGTTCGCCCGGCGGCTGGCCGGTGACGGGCACAACGTGGTGCTGGTGGCGCGCAACGAGGAGCGGCTGCGGCAGCAGGCCGCCGAGCTGCACGACCGGCACGGCATCGAGGCGGACGTGCTGCGTGCCGACCTCGCGACCGACGAGGGCATCGCCGCCGTCGAGGCGCGGCTGTCGGACCGTACGCATCCGGTGGACCTGCTGATCAACAACGCCGGGTTCGGCAACAAGGGCGAGTACCTCGAAGTGCCGATGGCGGACGAGCTGGCGATGCTCAAGGTGCACTGCGAGGCGGTGCTGCGGCTGACCACGACGGCGGTCAAGGGCATGCGGGAGCGGCGGCGGGGCGGGGTGGTCAATGTCGCGTCGGTGGCAGCGTTCGTGCCGCGCGGGACGTACGGCGCGAGCAAGGCGTGGGTCGTGCAGTTCACGCAGGGGGCGGCGCGGGACCTGGCCGGGAGCGGGGTGCGCCTGATGGCGCTGTGCCCCGGCTTCGTACGCACCGAGTTCCACCAGCGGGCCGGCATGGGGACGAGCAACATTCCCGACTGGCTTTGGCTGGACGCGGACAAGCTGGTGGATGCGGCGATGAAGGACCTGGCGCGCGGCAAGTCGCTGTCCATCCCGGATCCGCGGTACAAGGCGCTGATGGGCGCGGTGAAGCTGGCGCCGCGCGGGCTGCTGGGCGGGATCACGTCCAGGACGGGGCGTAAGTACGGGCCGCAGTAGGGGGTTTGGGGGTTTCCGCCCGTGGCCCGTTTCCGTCCGTGACCCGTTTCCGTCCGTGACGGCGCGGCGCTTGTGGGCGGCGGTTCGTTGGTGGGTGGTTGCTGTGTGTTGCGCGATGCCTGCGGCGCTGTGTTGTTTGCTTCCCTGCGGGTTGTTTGGTCTTGGACCCGGTGCGGTCGGTGGGTGGGGTGGGGCGCGGTCGCACCGGGGCCACTCCTCGGGCCGTGTGCGTGTCGGGTACGCCGTGAAAGGAAGCCTGCGTCTTGCACACGGCCCTGCGGGGAGTCCCCGATACGCCCACGCCCGGCCGTCCCCGAGCCGCCGGTTGTGTCTTCCAACCGGTTCTTCAACGACGCCCGGCGGCCGGAGTACGGGGCTCGCGCCGCATGGACCACAGCGTCGGGCCGCCGCCTGGCAGTTGCAGCTCCTCGCGCACGGTGAAGCCGAAGTGCTCGTAGAGGGGGACGTTGGACGGCTTGGAGGACTCCAGGTAGACGGGCAGGCCCGCGGCGTCGGCCTTGGCCAGTCCCGAGCGCAGCAGGGCCGCGCCGTGCCCCTGGCCCTGGGTGGCCGGGTCTGCGCCGATCACCGCCAGGTACCAGTGAGGTTCATCCGGTGTGTGCTCGGCGGCTGCCTTGACAGCGTCACGGAACAACGGAGCCCGGTCGCCGAGGATGTCCTGGAGTTCCTGGATGGTCTCCGCGTCGGGAACGGCCTTTTCCTGCCCCTCGGGCGGTACCCAGAAGGCAGCCGCCGCCTCGGTGCGCTCGCACACGCCGTGGTGGACGTACTGCCGGGTGAACAGCGTGGTGAAGTAGCGGCCCAGTCCCGCCCCGCGGGAGGAGTCGTCGGGGAAGAACCAGCGCATCATCGGATCGTCGTCGAAGGCGCGGGCCAGGGTACGGCTGACCGGTTGAGCGTCGTCGGCCGTCGCCTTCTTCGGTGTGTTGTCGGTTATCGGCACACGGCCATTCTGCGCCGTTCGTAATCTTGGTCTGTTGCCAGGGGGCACTTCCTAGGGGCACCGACCCGCACGCGGGATCACCTACCAACCCTCCCCCAAGGGGTGGGCGCGCTACGGACGGGAGGGGGCGGGCCGGAGGGGGTGTATGGCAAAACGTAAAGCGAAGCAGTTTTGACATGCGCCCCCGCAGGCCCGACCCCGCCACCCAGCAAGCGCAAAGCGCCCACCCCAACAACACCTCCCGCCGAAGGCGGACCGCACCACGAACAGCCGCGTCAGGTGACGGTCACCGACTCCCCCATGAGGGAGACCACCCGGGTCGGTCCGCCGGCCCACATCACCTGGACGCGCCCCGAGTCGTCCAGGTGAACCGTCGCGAGGTCGCGCACCGACGGCGCCGGGCCGTCGTCGGCCGTCAGGGAGGCGAGGGCCAGGAACAGCGCGGGGCCGCCGTCCGGTACGGCACCCGTGAGACACGTGAACCGGGCCGCAGGGCCGAACGGGGTGGCGCCGGTCAGGGAACCGGCGTCGTCGTAGCCGTGGACAGGGTGGAGGTGGGCCGTGGGGCCCGGTTCGGTCACGGGCCAGCCGGTCTGGCGGACCGGCGTGCCGGGCTCGGCGCCGTGTACGAGGTGGGCGCGGAGTTCGGCGGCGCCGAAGACGAGCGTGGCCGAGAGGATACGTACGCCGAAGAGTTCCGTGCCGTCCGCGCAGAGCGGGGAGTGCGCGGAGGCGGCCCAGTCGGGTCCGCAGCCGCGTGGTTCGGCCGGGCCCCGGGTGGTGGGGGTGCCGTCGAGGATCAGTGCGAAGTGGTTGTCGGGCAGGCCGGTGCCGGGGGGAGACACCGGGCCGGTGCGGGTGGAGTAGGCGAAGCGGGCGTAGTACGGGTCGGGCAGGCCGCTGGTGTGGCTGGTGCCGTGGTTGTGCAGGCGGACGAGTCCGTCGGCGGCGGTGGACTGGATGAGCAGGCCGGGAGTGGGCAGCGGGACCGTGGCGTCCTCGGTTTCGGCGGGCAGTGGTTCCTCGGGGGCGGTCCAGGCGGGGTGGCCGGGCGGCAGGAGGAGGCCGGTGAAGGCTTTGGCGGCCCAGTAGGGGGAGCCGGGGCCGGAGTAGTTCTGGATCATGGGCGGGTACGGGCCGTACCAGCCGAGCGGGAGCAGGCCGTCGGGGGTGACGGCGCCGTGGTCCAGGAAGTGGCGCAGGGTGCCGGAGGCGAGGCGGCGGGTGGCGCCGGGGGTGAGCGGGGTGTGGCCGGTGAGCGCGCCGAGCCAGGGGGCGGCGGTGGCGGCGAAGCGGTAGGTGAGGGAGCGGCCGAACAGGACGGGGGCGCCGTCGGCGTCGAAGAGGCGGGTGTAGCCGTCGAGGTGGGCCCGCAGGCGTGCGCCGTAGGTGGCCAGCAGAGCGGTGTCACCGCTCAGGTGGGCGTGCAGGACGGGGTAGAAGTGCAGGGCCCAGGCGTTGTAGTGGTCGAAGGCGCGGTTGTCGCCGTCGCTGTACCAGCCGTCGCCCAGGTACCAGTCCTCGATGCGGGTCAGGGCCCGGTCGACGGCGGCGCGGGCGCGGGTGGTCTCGATGCCCGCGTCGAGCAGGAAGCCGCCGACGGTCAGGCCGAAGAGCCACCAGTTGTTGTCGACCGGGGACGGGCCGAGGGCGGGCAGCAGCCAGTCCACGACGCGGGCGCGGACTTCTTCGTCGAGGGTGTCCCACAGCCAGGGGCGGGTCAGGCGCAGGCTCAGGGCGATGGAGCCGGACTCCACGAGAGCCTGCCGGGTGGCGGGGATCAGGGGCCAGGAGTCGGCGGCTTCGGGGGTGAGCCGGCTGGTGGTGACGGGGGATTCGGTGCCGGCGGCGAGTCCTTGCGCGTAGAAGGGGAGGTAGCCGTGCGGGTCGTGGCCGTCGGCGCCCGATACGCGCAGGGCTGCTGCCAGGAACGTACGGGCGTAGCCTTCGAGGCCGTCGGAGCGGGGGCCGGACCAACTGGGGCGGGCGCCGGGGAGGTTGACCAGCCCGTGCCGGGGCGAGGCGTGGCGGCCGGCCGCGTGCAGCAGGCCGTCGGCCACCGCTTCCCAGTGCGCGCGGGTCCAGCCGGTGTACGGGCTGCGGTGGCGGTCCTCGGCGGGGAGCGGGAACGGGTGCGGCGGGGGCACGGTCATGGGCTTCCCTGCGGGTGGGGCGGACGGCGGTGGGCGCCAGTATCGCGGCGGGGGCGCCCGGGGGGGGGACCGACGCGGCGCGTCGGTGGCTGGGGTGTCCGGGCGGGCCTAGGATTCGGGCACCTGTCGGGGCGGGACGGCCCGGTGCCGGAAGGAGTGCCATGCCTTTATGAACGCCACCGATTCCTCCGCCGGCCGGCCCACGCTGTTGCTGGCCATGGGGCCGGGCGTCGCCGGGCGGCTCTTCGCGGAGCGGCACCACGACCGGCTGGCCGCCCTGGTCCGTACGGACTCCCGGCTGGTCGCGCACGAACTGGACGGGCCGGGGCCGCGGGTCGCCGCCGCGCTGGCCGGGGCCGAGGTGCTGCTCACCTGCTGGGGCGCGCCGCCGCTGACCGCGCGGGTGCTGGACGCGGCGCCCCGGCTGCGGGCGGTGGTGCATGCGGCGGGGTCGGTCAAGGGGCATGTCACCGCGGCCTGCTGGGAGCGCGGTATCGCCGTCTCCTCGGCCGCCGCCGCCAACGCGCTGCCGGTCGCCGAGTACACCCTGGCCGCGATTCTCTTCGCCAACAAGCGGGTGCTGTACGCCGCGCGGCGGTTCGGTGTGCTGCGGGCGGCCCACGACTGGTCCGCCGAGTTGGCGGGGGCCGGCAACTACCGGCGTACGGTCGGGGTGGTGGGTGCCTCGCGTGTCGGGCGGCGTGTCATCGAGTTGCTGCGGCCGTTCGATGTGACGGTGTTGTTGTACGACCCGCATGTGGGGGCCGGTGAGGCGGCGCGGCTGGGGTGTGTGCCGGTGTCGCTGGACGAGCTGTGTGCGCGCAGTGACGTGGTGACGGTGCACGCCCCGGATGTCGCGGCCACCCGGCACATGATCGGGGGGCGGCAGTTGTCGCTGATGGCGGACGGCGCGACGCTGGTCAACACGGCGCGCGGGGCGCTGGTGGACGAGGCGGCGCTGCTCGCGGAGCTGGTCCCGGGGCGGCTGAACGCCGTACTGGATGTCACCGATCCCGAGCCGCCGGACCCGGACTCGCCGTTGTACGACCTGCCGAACGTGCTGCTCACGCCGCATGTCGCCGGGTCGCTGGGCGGTGAGCTGCACCGGCTGGCCGATGCCGCGCTGGATGAGGTGGAGCGGTACGCGCGGGGACTGCCGTTCGCCGGTGCGGTGGCGCGGGAGGAGCTGGACCGGTCCGCCTGACGGGGGCGGGTACGGGCGAGGCCCGGCCCCCACGCGTGGTGGGGAACCGGGCCTCGTACGGGCTCAGTACCGGTGGCCGGTACGGCCGGTGCTCAGTGGGAGTGGCCGTGACCGTGGCCGTGACCGGCCTCGGCCTCTTCCTCCGCCGGCTTCTCGACGACCAGGGTCTCGGTCGTCAGCAGCAGGGAGGCGATGGACGCGGCGTTCTCCAGCGCGGAGCGGGTGACCTTGACCGGGTCGATGACGCCGGCCTTGACCAGGTCGCCGTACTCGCCGGTCGCGGCGTTGAAGCCCTGGCCCTTGTCGAGCTCGGCGACCTTGGAGGTGATGACGTAGCCCTCCAGGCCGGCGTTCTCGGCGATCCAGCGCAGCGGCTCGACGACGGCGCGGCGGACGACGGCGACACCGGTGGCCTCGTCGCCGTCCTTGCCCAGGGAGCCCTCCAGCACCTTGGCGGCGTGCACCAGGGCGGAGCCGCCACCGGAGACGATGCCCTCCTCGACCGCGGCGCGGGTCGCGGAGATGGCGTCCTCCAGGCGGTGCTTCTTCTCCTTGAGCTCGACCTCGGTGGCCGCGCCCACGCGGATGACGCAGACGCCGCCGGCGAGCTTGGCCAGGCGCTCCTGGAGCTTCTCGCGGTCCCAGTCCGAGTCGGTGGTCTCGATCTCGGCCTTGATCTGGTTGACGCGGCCCGTGACGTCGTCGGAGTTGCCGCCGCCGTCGACGATGGTGGTGTCGTCCTTGGTGACGGTCACGCGGCGGGCGGTGCCCAGCACGTCCAGACCGGCCTGGTCGAGCTTGAGGCCGACCTCCTCGGCGATGACGGTGGCGCCGGTCAGGGCGGCCATGTCGCCGAGCATCGCCTTGCGGCGGTCACCGAAGCCGGGCGCCTTGACGGCGACGGCGTTGAAGGTGCCGCGGATCTTGTTGACGACCAGGGTGGACAGGGCCTCGCCCTCGACGTCCTCGGCGATGATCAGCAGGGGCTTGCTGCCGCCCTGCTGGATGACCTTCTCCAGCAGCGGGAGCAGGTCCTGGATCGAGGAGATCTTGCCCTGGTGGATCAGGATGTACGGGTCCTCAAGGACGGCCTCCATACGCTCCTGGTCGGTGACCATGTACGGCGAGAGGTAGCCCTTGTCGAAGGCCATGCCCTCGGTGAAGTCCAGCTCCAGACCGAAGGTGTTGGACTCCTCGACGGTGATGACACCGTCCTTGCCGACCTTGTCCATCGCCTCGGCGATCAGCTCGCCGACCTGCTTGTCCTGGGCGGACAGGGCGGCGACGGCGGCGATGTCGGACTTCTCGTCGATCGGGCGGGCGGTCGCGAGGAGGTCCTCGGAGACGGCCTTGACCGCGGCGTCGATGCCCTTCTTCAGGGCGGCCGGGGAGGCGCCGGCGGCGACGTTGCGCAGGCCCTCGCGGACCAGCGCCTGGGCCAGCACGGTGGCGGTGGTGGTGCCGTCACCCGCGATGTCGTTGGTCTTGGTCGCCACCTCCTTCACGAGCTGGGCGCCGAGGTTCTCGTACGGGTCGTCGATCTCGACCTCGCGGGCGATGGTGACACCGTCGTTGGTGATGGTGGGGGCGCCGAACTTCTTGTCGATGACGACGTTGCGGCCCTTGGGGCCGATCGTCACCTTGACCGTGTCGGCAAGCTTGTTGACGCCGCGTTCGAGGGCGCGACGGGCGTCCTCGTCGAACTTCAGGATCTTCGCCATGAGTTACGTGTCCTTTGTCGTATCTCTCCAACGAACTGCGCCCCGGGCGCCCGGTTGTTTAGGCGCGGGAACCCAGGGCACAGATCAAGGCAAACTTCGGTGAATTACTTCTCGACGATCGCGAGGACGTCGCGGGCCGAGAGGACGAGGTACTCCTCGCCGTTGTACTTCACCTCGGTGCCGCCGTACTTGCTGTAGAGCACGACGTCGCCGACGGATACGTCGAGCGGAAGACGGTTGCCGTCCTCGAAGCGGCCCGGGCCCACGGCCAGGACGACGCCCTCCTGGGGCTTCTCCTTGGCAGTGTCCGGGATGACCAGGCCAGAGGCCGTGGTCTGCTCGGCGTCGAGCGGCTGGACCACGATCCGGTCCTCGAGCGGCTTGATGGCAACCTTGGAGCTGGCGGTCGTCACGATCCGACCTCCCCCTTCGGAGATCTCACGGGGTTAACTGTCTGAGGTGGCGACCAGGTCGATCCGTCGTCGCGGGTGCCGGATCTGCCCGTCGCTGTGTTTGGCACTCCCCGGTGGAGAGTGCCAACGCCGAGACTATGACGCGGTTAGCACTCGGTCAAGCGGAGTGCCAGCGCGGTGGACACGGCGCCCCTTTCTGACGAAGCGCCGCCGCCGGTTGACGCACAGCCGCCCGTACGGCCCCACCCGCCCCACACCGCCGGACGCGCCGATGAAAGAAACGCCACACCTCTCCCACCTGCGCAACCGTGCCGCCTACCGGCTCGTCTTCCTCAGCGACCACCGCACAGGGAACCGGCACCGCACGTCCGGATCCGCGGCGCCCAGGATGGATGGCGGAGGAAGACCCGTGCGCGGAATGACGAGCACGTCCCGGCCCACCGGAGAGCCGGAAGGCGATGCCGAGCGCACGATGACGTTCGCCGCCCTCGCCCAGGCGCCCAACCGCCGGCGCACCGAGGCGTGGCTGCTCGGCCTCGTCGTCCTGATCACGGTCTTCGGCTACAGCTACACCGGGCTGTCGATGTCCGGGAAGCTCCCCGAGGGGCTGACCGGCTTCGCCGCGGGGATCTTCTTCGTCGCGCTCGTACCCCATCTGGTCGTACGCCGCTTCGCGCCCCGCGCCGATCCGCTGATCCTGCCGCTGGCCACGCTGCTGACCGGGATCGGGCTGGTGCTGCTGCACCGGCTGGACGTGACGTACACGGCGAAGTTCCACTCGGCCCCGGCCGCGACCGGCCAGTTGGTGTGGACCGTGATCGGGGTGGCGGCCTGCATCGTCATCCTGATGATGCTCAAGGACCACCGGCTGCTCCAGCGCTACATCTACGTGACGATGGCGGTCGCGCTGGTGATGCTGATGGCGCCGGCGTTCTTCGGCGCCGACACCTACGGCGCCAAGCGCTGGATCCTCCTGGGGCCGATGTCCCTCCAGCCCGGCGAGTTCGTGAAGATCATGATCGCGGTCTTCTTCGCGGGCTATCTGACGCTGAACCGCGACGCGCTCGCCCTGACCGGGCGCCGGTTCCTGGGCGTCCAGCTCCCGCCCGGCCGCCAGCTCGGCCCGATCTTCACCATCTGGGTCATCAGCCTGCTGGTGCTGGTCTTCGAACGGGACCTGGGCACCTCGCTGATCTTCTTCGGGCTCTTCGTCATCATGCTGTACATGGCCACCGAGCGCACGAGCTGGGTGCTGTGCGGCCTGCTCATGGCGGCGGTCGGCGCCTTCACCGTCGGCTCCATCGAACCGCACGTCAAGGGCCGTATCACCGCCTGGCAGAACCCGATGGAGGCCTTCACCGCCAAGGGCATGAAGGAGGGGCAGTCCACCCAGCTCGGCGACGCGCTGTTCAGCTTCGGCAGCGGCGGCATGAGCGGTACGGGCCTGGGCCAGGGCCACCCGGAACTGATCGGCTTCGCCGGCAAGAGCGACTTCATCCTCACCACCGTCGGCGAGGAACTCGGACTGGCCGGGGTGATGGCGGTCCTGGTGCTGTACTGCCTGCTGGTCCAGCGCGGCCTGCGCACCGCGCTCACCGCCCGCGACCCCTTCGGCAAGCTGCTGGCCGTCGGCCTCTCCAGCGCGCTGCTGCTCCAGGTGTTCGTGGTCACCGGCGGGGTCACCGGACTGATACCGCTCACCGGCAAGGCGCTGCCCTTCCTCGCCAAGGGCGGTTCCTCCCTGCTGGCGAACTGGATCATGGTGGCGCTGCTCATCAGGATCAGCGACAGCGCCCAGCGCCGCCGGGAGCCGCTGCCGGCCGGACACAACGCGCGCTCCGGGCGCAACGGGGGCGCACGCTCCGGGCGCCGCCGGGGCGGCGGGGAGCCGTCCGCGCGGGCGCACGCCTAGTAGCCACCCGCCGCCCCGTCGTCACCGCACGCCCTCAAGCACACACCCCCTCAAGCGCACGCCCTCACACGTAGTCCTCCAGGCGCGCGATCGCGAAGCCCTGCGCCGCCGCCGTACGCAGCACCCGGCGCACCATGCCGGTCATCGTGCCGCCCCAGTCCGCGGGCCCCCGGAAGTGACTCAGGATGATGTCGCCCGGGTGGAGGCGCCGGTCCGCCTCGCGGTACTCCATCCGGTCGGGGAATGCCTCCTGCGTCCACAGCGGTACGGTGCGGATGCCGCAGGAGGCGGCGGCACGCAGCGTACGGCGGCTGTACTCGCCGTACGGCGGGCGGAACAGGCGTGGCAGACGCCCGGTCTCGCGCAGCAGGTTCCGCTGCTGTCCGCAGATCTCCGCGCGCTGCGCCGGGTAGCTCAGCGCGGGCAGATAGCGGTGGTTGAGGGTGTGGTTGTGCACGCCGTTGCCCAGCCGCCGTACGCGCCGGAAGTAGGCGTAGTCGTCCTTGACCAGGTAGTGGCTGAGGAAGGCGCTGTAGGGGATCGCCAGCTCGCTCATCATCCGGACGAACCGCGGGTCCTTCTCGGCGCCGTCGTCGACGGTCAGGAAGACCACCCGGTCGGCGGTCGGCACCCGCAGGATCACGGCCGGCAGCCCGCTCGTGCCGCCCCGGGAGAGCGCCGGCGCGGTCCGCAGCGGGGGCCTGCGGCGGGGCGGCGGGGGTGCGGCCGGCGGCAGCTCGGCCACTCCCCACCGCCGGGCCGCCGCCCTCCGGTACGCCCTCGCCGCCGCCTCCAGCGTGCCGGCCTGCCAGACGAGGACCCGGCCGGGGAGGGCGGGCGCGGAGCGGACCACCGGGTACGGGCGGGGGCGGCGCGGCTGGAGGCAGCGGTGGGAGCGATGAGATCGGTGGGAGCGGTTAGAACGGTGTGGAGGGGGACGGGCGTGCGCAGGGTGCGGGCGGCCATGGCGCTCAGTGCGGTCGTACGGGTACGGCCCTGGTGGCGCCCGGCGTCCGCCGCTCCCCCGCCGGCCGCCGCGCCCCGCACGCCGTGGCCAGCAGGCCAAGGGCGCACACCGCCGCCGCTGCCCGTACGCCGCTCCCACGGACCCGGCCCGGCCCGCCGCACCCCGGCCACCGGCCCGTACCCCGGCCCGGTCCCTTCTTCCTCCGGCCCGGCTTCGGCCACCCTCTTGTCCTACAAGCTGCATGACGCCGCATCCTGACAGCGCGCCCCCGCCCGGCCGCCCCGGCGCAGCCCGCCACGCGCGCGCCGTCCACCGTCTGGCCCACAATGGGCCAGGTGAACGACCTCGACTCCTTCTCCGCCCTGCTCGCCCCCGAAGGCCAGGCACTGCTGGCCGCACTGCGCGGCCACGACCCGGCCGACGAGCTGGCGACCGCGACCAGGCTGCGCCGCGACCACCCCGCGCCGCTGGTCTCCGCCGCCCTGGGCCAGGCCGCGCTGCGCCGCCGCGCGACGGCGAAGTTCGGCGAGGACGCCCACCGCATGTACTTCACGCCCAACGGTGTCGAGCAGTCCACCCGTACCACGGTCGCCACCTACCGCGCGGAACGGCTCGCCGCCCTCGGCGTCCGCTCGCTGGCCGATCTGTGCTGCGGGGTGGGCGGGGACGCCATAGCGCTGGCCCGGGCCGGCATCCGCGTGCTGGCCGTCGACCGTGATCCGCTGGCCTGCGCGGCGGCCCGCGCCAACGCCGAGGCGCTGGGCCTGGCCGGCCTCATCGAGGTCCGCGAGGCCGACGTCACCGAGGTCGACACCTCTTCGTACGACGCGGTGTTCGTGGACCCGGCACGGCGCGGCGGACGCGGCGGCGGCCGGTCGGGGGGCCGGCCGGGCGGGCGGATCTTCGACCCCGAGGCGTACTCGCCGCCGCTGTCCTGGGCGGTCGGCGCCGCCCGGACGGCACCGTACGCGGCCCTGAAGATCGCCCCCGGCGTGCCCCACGAGGCGATCCCCGCCGACGCCGAGGCCGAGTGGATCTCCGACGGCGGCGACGTGAAGGAGGCCGTCCTGTGGTTCGGCACCGGGCCCGGCATCCGGCCCGGCGCGCACCGCGCCACCCTGCTCCCGGCCGGTGACTCCCTCCTCGGCGCGGACCTGCCCGACCCCGGGCCCGGCCCGGTCGGCCGCTGGCTGTACGAGCCGGACGGCGCGGTCATCCGCGCCCACCTCGTCGCGGACGTCGCCCAGCGGGTCGGCGGCCGGCTCATCGACCCGACGATCGCCTACATCACCGCGGACACCCTGGTCCCGACCCCGTACGCCACCGCCTACGAGATCACCGACGTCCTCCCCTTCAACGTCAAGAGACTCAAGGCCCTGCTGCGCGAACGCGAGACCGGCACCGCCGTCATCAAGAAGCGCGGCTCCGCCGTCGAGCCGGACGAACTCCGCAAGAAACTCAAGCTCTCCGGCCCCAACTCCTGCACCGTCATCATGACCCGCGTCGCGGGCGCCTCCACCATGCTCCTGGGACACCCGGCCGCCCAGCCCCCGTCATGACCCCACTCCCAGCTCGAACCACACGCACTTCCCGTACCACCCCATCGGATCCCCCGCGTCCGCCCCCACGCATCGGCCACCGCGTCCACGATCGCCAGCTCCGAGGTGCACAGCACCGCCGTGTCCACGAGCCCGTGCTGCTCGATGGACCGGAACACCTCGGCGACGAACTCCCGGAGGATCCGCGGCAGCAGGGGCTGCCGCGTGCCCTGAAGAGTGAAGACGTACGGCGGCGCGTAGATACAGTGACGCGCCCGGCAGCGTGCTGACCGTTGCGCCGGAGCCCTTCCGGGGGCTGCTGCGGGGGATCCGGCGCGGGGCGGTGGGTCAGTTCAGTTCGGTGAGGGGGTCCGCGTAGACCTGGGAGAGGGGCTGGGGGCCGACGTAGTGCTGGCAGGTGCATTGGCCGGGCTCGTACGCCACCGGCTTCTTGTCCGCGTCCCAGGACGTGGGGGCCTGCGTCACCTCGTGACACTTGCCCTGCTTGTCGTGCTTGGCCAGGTGGTGGCGGCAGCCGCAGACCGGCTCCGGGAGCTTGTGGGCCGCCTCCAGTTCCAGCCGTTCCTGCCGTTCGGCCTCCAGCCGTGCCATCTTGCGCTCGTGGCGCGTGCGCAGCGCCTTGCTGCCGGTGTCCACCACCTTGGCGAAGCCGCCCGCCATGAAAAACGCGAACACCCACCAGATCCAGTGCACGGCCGATCCGCCTCCCCGTATGCCTTCTGCGTTACCGCTGCTCTCAGGGTATGTCCTGGGAGCCGGTGGCCGACATCGCGGTGGGGTCCGAAGCCGGCGGCCCTTCGGGGGCGGCGGAGGCGGGCGTGGGCCGGTGCGGCAGGAGTGCCAGGGCCACCAGGGCTGCCAGGACGAGGAGGGCCGCGGAGACCGTGAAGGCCGTGGCGTAGCCGGCGGCGAGGGCGGGGCGGTCGGGGTGCGGGCCGCTCGCATTGGCGGCGACCGTGACCAGTACGGCCAGGCCGAGCGAGCCGCCGATCTGGCGTGCGGTGTTCAGCAGTCCGGAGGCCATGCCCGCTTCCTGCGGTACGACGCCGGTGGTCGCCGCCGTGCCGAGCGGGACGAAGGACATGCCGACGCCGACGCTCGTCAGGAGGGAGGGCCCCAGGATGGACGTCAGGAAGCTGCCGTCCGCGTGCATGGTCGCGGCGAACCAGGCGAAGCCCGCCCCGCCGAGCAGGCCGCCCAGCGCCAGGAGCCGGCCGGTGCCGAGGCGGGTGATGGCCCTCGGTGCGATGAGCGAGCCGATGACCACGCCGGCGCAGAACGGCAGGAACGCCAGGCCCGCCGCGGTCTCCCCGAACCGCAGCACCTGCTGCATGTAGAGGGAGCAGAAGAAGAACGCGGCGAACTGGCCGGAGCTGAGCAGGAGCGTGAAGAGGTTCCCCGCCAGGACCGGACGGCGGGTCAGCAGGCCGAGGCGCAGGAGAGGCTGCCGGGTACGGGATTCCACGGCGGCGAAGGCGGCGAGCAGCAGTGCGGCGGCGGCCAGGGCGGTGACGGTCCACGGTGAGGTCCAGCCCTCGGTCTCCGTACGGGCCAGGGCCCAGACCAGCACCGTCGTCCCGAGCGTGACCAGGACCGCGCCGGCCAGGTCCAGCCGGGGCCGCGGGCCGCCGTCCCGGTCGGCCGGGACCGACCGCACCGCCGCGAGCAGCGCGAAGAGCACGAACGGCACGTTCACCAGCATCACCGAGCGCCACCCCGTGGCCTCCGTGAGCAGTCCGCCGGCCAGCACCCCGAAGGCGCCGCCCGCCGCGCCCGCCATGCCCCACAGGCCCAGCGCCCGCGAGCGCGCGGGGCCGGCCGGGTAGGTGACCGTGAGCAGCGCGAGGGCGACCGGGGCCAGGGCCGCCGCCCCCACGCCCTGCGCGGCGCGGGCGGCGATCAGGGCGCCCGGCGTCCCGACCAGTCCGCCGGCCAGGCTGGCCGCGCCGAAGAGGAGGAGCCCGGCCAGCAGCGTACGGCGGCGGCCCAGGACGTCGGCCAGCCGTCCGCCGAGCATGAGCAGGCCGCCGAAGGCCAGGGCGTAGGCGTTGACGACCCATTGCAGGCCGTCGGGTGTGAAGCCCAGGTCCCGGCCCATGTCGGGCAGTGCGATGGCCACCACCGACATGTCCAGCGACACCATGAACTGTGTGGTGAGCACCGCGGCGAGCAGCCAACCCGCTTGGCGTGGACGGTTGTTCATACCTCTCCCCCTGCACTCGCGCCCATTTCCGGGCGCGCCCGGTCGTCTCTGCGGGGAGATTACTATACGCGTATAGAAATTGCCCGGGGCCGGTCGCCGGACGGGGGAGAATGAGGGGGTGAGCACAGAGCGGGAGCAGGAGCCTGGCGGAGAACGGCAAGGCGAGGGGAAGCGGAAGGCGGGACGGCCGCGCAAGCTGGATCCGGCGGCGATCGTCGCCGTCGCCCGCCGCATCCTGGAGGAGGAGGGCGTCGCCGCGCTGTCCATGCGGCGGGTGGCCAAGGAGGTCGGCAGCACGCCGATGGCGCTCTACCACCACGTACGGGACAAGGACGAGCTCTTGATGCGCGTCCTGAGCGGTACGGCGGCCACGATGCCGCGCCCCGAACTCCCCGAGGATCCGCGCGAGCGGCTGCTCGCCGTGAGCGTGCACATGCACCAGGGACTGCGGAAGATGCCGTGGGTGGTGGAGATCCTCAGCCTCGGTGACCTGTCCGACCCGGGGGCCCTGTGGATGGTCGAGGAGATCATCGACTCGGCGATGGCCTGCGGGCTCGACGAGCGCCGCGCCGTGCTCGCCTACCGCACCATCTGGCACTACGTCTTCGGCGAGCTGGTCTTCCAGGCGGCCCTGGAACGCCGCGCCCGGCAGCCCGGCCGGCGGCGGCACTTCCCCGAGATGCTGGAGGAGATCGACGACTCGCGGCTGCCGCGGCTCTCGGCGGTGGCCGGCCGCTGGTCGGCCATCACCGAGGACTACGACGTCGCGGAGGAACTGCGCGCCGTCATCGACGGGCTGCTCGCCGCGGCCGGGCGCGGCGAGCAGCGGGGGTCGTGAACGGCCGGGGCCAGGAGCAGAGGCCAGGAGCAGAGGCTAGGAGTAGAGGTTGTCCTTGCTCAGCTCGTGGAAGTGGTCGTGATCATGGGCGTGGCCGTGCCCGTGGCCCGCATCGCCGTGGTCGTGGTCGCCTCCGGCGCCCGGTACGTGGGGGTCCGTGACCGGCAGCGAGGAGTCCGCCGACAGTTCCCAGTCCGACGCCGCGCGGTTGCGGGCCACCATTTCCGCGCCGAGGGCCGCGACCATCGCCCCGTTGTCCGTGCACAGCTTCGGCCGCGGTACCCGCAGGGTGATGCCGGCCCTCTCGCAGCGCTCCTGTGCCAGTGCCCGCAGCCGGGAGTTGGCCGCCACCCCGCCGCCGATCATCAGGTGGTCGACGCCGTGGTCCTTGCAGGCGCGTACGGCCTTACGGGTCAGTACGTCCACGACGGCCTCCTGGAAGGACGCCGAGACGTCCGCGACCGGCACCTCCTCGCCCGCCGCCCGCCTGGCCTCGATCCAGCGTGCGACCGCCGTCTTCAGGCCGGAGAAGGAGAAGTCGTAGACCGGGTCGCGGGAGCCGGTCAGGCCGCGCGGGAACTTGATGGCGTCGGGGTCGCCCTCGCGCGCGTACCGGTCGATGACCGGGCCGCCCGGGAAGCCCAGGTTCAGCACCCGTGCCACCTTGTCGAACGCCTCGCCCGCCGCGTCGTCGATGGTCGAGCCCAGCGGCCGTACGTCGGAGGTGATGTCGGGCGCCAGCAGCAGGGAGGAGTGGCCGCCGGAGACCAGCAGGGCCATGGTCGGCTCGGGCAGCGCGCCGTGTTCGAGCTGGTCCACGCAGATGTGCGAGGCCAGGTGGTTGACGCCGTACAGCGGCTTGCCCAGCGCGTACGCGTACGCCTTGGCGGCCGAGACGCCGACCAGCAGCGCGCCGGCCAGCCCGGGGCCCGCGGTGACCGCGATGCCGTCCAGGTCGCCGGGCGCGACCCCGGCTTCCTTCAGGGCGCGCTGGATGGTGGGGACCATCGCCTCCAGATGCGCGCGGGAGGCCACCTCCGGTACGACGCCGCCGAAGCGGGCGTGCTCGTCGACGCTGGAGGCGACCGCGTCGGCGAGCAGGGTGTGGCCGCGCACGACACCGACGCCGGTTTCGTCGCAGGAGGTCTCGATGCCGAGGACGAGCGGTTCGTCAGCCATGGGTCTGTGTTCCTTGTGCGGGGCCGGAAGGGGGATCGGAGGGGCCGGAAGGAGGGTTGGAGGGGCCGGAAGGGGTGGCGGGACCGGAGGGTTCGGTTGCGGATCCGACGGACGGTGGCGTGCTCGTATCGGCGGGTGTGCCGTCCGGCGCGCCCAGTGTCAGGCGCATGACCAGGGCGTCGACGTTGCCGGGCTGGTAGTAGCCGCGGCGGAAGCCGATGGGCTCGAAACCGAAGCGCTCGTAGAGCCGCTGTGCGCGGGTGTTGTCCACCCGCACCTCCAGCAGGACCTCGTGGCACTCGAACGCGGTCGCCGCGGAGAGCAGCTCGCGCAGCAGCCGTGCGCCCAGGCCCGTGCCCCACTGGTCGCGGGCGGTGGCGATGGTCTGGATGTCGCCGGTGCCGTCGACGGCGGCCAGCCCGCCGTACCCGACGAGCCGGCCATCCAGCTCGGCGACCACATAGCGCCGGCTGGCCCCTATGCCGCGGGCATGGGCCAGCTCCGACCAGAACATGCCGGCCGACCAGGCGTCCTCGGGGAAGAGGTCGTGCTCCAGCTCCAGGACGGGCGGAATGTCCCACCAGCGCATCTCGCGGAGTACGGCGGTGCCCGGCGCGTCCGCTCCGACGGCCACTCGCGCGGTCACTTGGGGGTGACCACCTTGTAGTTGGCCGGCACCTGCGCGTCCGGGCGGCGCAGGTACAGCGGCTGCGGGGGCAGCATCTCCTGGCCCTTGGCCAGCTTCTCCGCCGCCAGCGCGGCCAGCGCCGCCGCGGACTGGTGCTCGGGCCCGTCCGCCCGTACGCCGCCGAAGACGTCCGCGTACAGCAGCGCGCCGGCGCCGACCGACGGCAGCGAACCGACCTGGCCTGCGATGTCCGCGGGCCGGTCGACGGACGGCTCGGTCAGCCGCGTACGGGAGTCCGCGTAGCGCGCCCAGTACACCTCCTTGCGGCGGGCGTCGGTCGCCACCACGAAGGGTTCCTCCAGGCCGGCGGCGTAGGCGATCCCGTCGAGCGAGCACAGCCCGTGGACCGGCACGTCCAGCGCCGCGCCGAAGGTGGCGGCGGTCACCAGCCCGACCCGCAGGCCGGTGTACGGGCCGGGGCCGACCCCGACCACGATGTCGGTGACCGCGTCGAGCTTGAGCCCGGCCTCGGCCAGCACCCGGTCGACGGAGGGCAGCAGCAGTTCGCCGTGCCGGCGGGCGTCCACCTGGCGGGACTCGGCGAGGACCCGGGAACCGTCGTGGAGCGCGACGGTGACGGCGGGGGTGGCGGTGTCAAGAGCTAGCAGCAGCACGCCTCAAGACTAAGGCTCGGCCGGGGGTGGGCCCGCGAGTGCTACGGTCGCCGGTAATCACGTATCACAGGGAACGTCGGAATCTGCTCGGCGGTGACCGGCGATGACTGGTGATGTACGAAGACTGGCGATGTACGAAAGGTGGTACAGCGGTGCCCAAGAGCAGCATGATCGTCACCGCTCTCACCGCGGCGGCTCTGGCCGTCGTCGGCGGCCTGGCCTACCAGGCGGCGGCCTCCGCGCCGGACCACCTCACCCAGGCCCGGCACGCCGGCCACTCCTCCTCGGCCTCCCCCGCTCCCTCCGGTCCGGCGCAGCAGAGCGGCAAGGGCAAGCCCCGCAAGGCCGCGAACGCCGTCCCGGAGGACTCCGGCGAGGGCCGGCGGGTGGTCTACGCGCTCGGCGCCCGGCGCGTATGGCTGGTCGGCGACGACGGCAAGCCGCTGCGTACGTACAAGGTGACGCCCAGCACCGTGAGCCCGAAGCCCGGCTCGTACACCGTCCTGTCACCGCGCTCGGAGCTGAGCCCGGGCTCGGACGGCGTGCCGGTCGAGCACGTCGTCCGTTTCCTGGTGGCGCCCGACGGTGTCGTGTTCGGCTTCAGCGCGGCCCGGGACGGCTCCATGCCCGACCCGAAGTCGACGAAGAAGACCGGCGGCATCCGCCAGTCCCGCGACGACGGCGCGGCGATGTGGGACTTCGCACTGCCCGAGACGAAGGTCGTGGTCGTCCCCTGACCCATCCGTCAGGGCCGGGCACCCGGCCTTGACGGGTCGAAGGGGATGACCGTGCGGTACTTGCCGCCGGCCGTCTGCCGGGGTGGCTCCTCGGCACGCTGGACCGTGACATGGCTGAGCCCGTTGTCGGCGAGGAAGCGGGTCAGCTCCCGGTCCGCGGTCTTCCACACCTGGTCCGGGTCGGCGCCGGCGGCCGTCAGCAGACGTACGCGCAGGGTCGACGGGGCGGTCTGTTCGACCTGGAACAGCTCGACTCCGGGAGTGCGGTCGAAGAGGGTGCCGAAGGCCAGGGGGCCGAGCTGCACCGGGTCGCCGTGGTCGGTGGGGAAGGTGAGGATGTCGCCCGCGCGCCCCTGTACGCGGATCGCGGGCAGCGGGTTGCCGCACGGGCACGGATCGGGCCGGAGCAGGACGCTGTCACCGAGGTCGTAGCGCAGGAACGGCTGTACGCGGTTGGCGAGGTTGCTGATCAGTACGGAGTGCGAGAACTGGCCGGGCGGGGTGGGCCGGTGATCGGCGTCGACCGGTTCGAGCACGGCCCAGTCGCTGTTGACGTGGTACCAGTCATGGGCGCAGCTATGGCTGAGGTAGGTGCACTCGGTCGCGCTGTATATCGTGCGGACCGTGGTGCGGAAGGCGCGGGCGATCCTGTCGGTGTCGTGCGTGGTCATCGTCTCGCCGGCCGGCAGCACCAGCGCCGGGTCGATGCGCAGGCGGCCGGCTTCCCGCTCGGCGGTGAGCAGCATGATCGTGCTGGTGTAGCCGATGACGAAGGAGGGGCGGTAGTCGTTGAGTTCGGCCACCAGTCGCGGCATCGGTGTGTGCACCGGGAAGGCCCGGATCAGCTTGCTGCGCCACCCGCCCTCTTGGAGCGTACGGGAGTACCCGGCGAAGCTGGCGTAGTGCCCGCCGGTGGCCACGAGCTGGGCGAAGCGGCCACCCCGGGCGGTTGCCCCGAGGAGCCGGGCGGGACCCAGCCACGAGGCGAGCGCGCGGGAGGTGAGTGCGCTTCCCACGGCCATGTACCGGTCGTCGAGGACGAAGAGGCCGCGTCGGCCGCTGGTGCCCGAGGTGGTGGCCACCATGTACTTCCCGAGGAACCGCTGTCCGATCCGGTCGGGGTCGGCGCTGAAGGCGCGCACCTTCTCGTGCGTGATGGCGCGGTCGGTCACCCAGTCGTCGAAGTGGCCCATCAGTTGCTTTTTGTCGGTGACGGGCAGCAGCGTCGGATCCTCCACCCGTTCGGGCAGACCGCGGTAGAGCTGCCGGTAGTACGGGGAGGTGGCCCGGGCGTGGGCGACCATGTCGGCCAGTCGCTCGCGCTGCCGTCGCAGGACGGCGGGCATGCCCTCCTTGCGGGCCCTGCGGGCGTCCCGTCCGAGTCCCTTTAAGTTCTCGGTCATCGTGCGGTGCTCCTTGTGGTCGTGGGGGCGGCCGGCATTCCGGCCTGCTGCAGGACGGCTAGGAAATAGGCCCTGACCTCTTCCGGGCCGGTGGTGTCGGGGTACGCGGCGAGGTGGTGCAGGGCCGCGCCGCTGAGCATCTGCTGAAGGATTTCCGGGTCGCTGTGCGCAGGGAGCTGTCCGGCCGCGCGAGCCCGCTCCAAGGTCGTGTGGACCGCGAGGCCGCGGTGACTGCCGTGAGCCTTGTGGTAGGCGTGCAGCAGTTCGGGGAGGTCGTCGACCGTTCCGTAAAGGCGGCGGATCAGCTTGCGGGCGCGGGGTGTGCCGAGGTGCTCGGCCCAGGCCGTGACCATGCTGTCGATGTCCGGCCAGTCCATCTCGCCGGGGTCCATGTCCCGGTACTCCCACTCGACCGCACGCACCAGCAGGTCGGTCAGGGTCGGGAAGCGCCGGTACACGGTGGCGCGGGTGACTCCGGCGCGGCGCGCCACCTGCTCGATGCTGGCCCAGGCCACGCCCCGCTCGATGAGCAGGTCGAGCGCCGCCGCGAGGATCGCCTCGTCCGCCTCCTGGCTGCGCGGCCGGCCGGGACTCCTCGTGGGCGGGGCCGGCACGGCAAGGGTGTCCCGTTCGGGACCGTTGTCAGCGTTCACAGTCATTACAATACAGCACAGCTCTGTATTGTAATGAGGGAAAGAAAAAACGACACCGCCCCGCCTTCTGTAGTCGGCCCGGGTGCGCCGGAGACGGCCTCGGGTTCCTCGGGTTCAGGCGGCGTCGCGCTCACCTGCGGACGCGGCCGTCGCCCCCTTCGGCCCTCCGGCGTCGCCATCACCGGCCCCGTCGCCGTCCGCGCCGTCCGCGCGCCCGGCGGCGGGCGTGTCCGGGGGCGTGGAGACGGCCTGGGCCGCGGCGCAGGCGGCGAGCAGTTCGTCCATCGTCGGCGCCGGTTCGTACGCATCGCGCTCCGCACGCCGGGCCGCTGCGGAAATGGGCTGGTGGGCCGTCATGGACGCCTCCCGGGGCTCCTGGGGCAAGCGGGCGAAGTTAGGCAGACCTAACCGGCTCTTGTACCCATGTCACCACGCCCGGCGCCGCGCGCGCAACATCTTCCCGACGGCTTGTCGGAAAGTACGGGCCGAGTCAGGAATACCAGGCGCCCAAAGCATCACAAAGCCGACCCGACCCGTAAGGGCCGAGTGGGGCACATATGGGCCGGGCGGGGCGCATGGCACGCACGGCACACACGGTGCGCAGGGCACACACGGCGCACACGCCCACAACGTCACTTCTCGGGTGCGGCGGACTCCTGGGACGCGGTGGCGCGCAGGGCGCGGGCGCCCAGGTCCCGCAGGTAGGTCACCAGTTCCGACGGCCGGTGGACCTCGAACTCGCAGCCGAGCATCAGCAGCCGCGACGCCGACCACTCCAGCGTGTCGGCGCTCCCCCGCAACAGGCACCTGTGTTCGTCGAGTGACTCGATGGCACCGACGGCGCCGCCGAGCCGCCGGGCCGCCTCTTCCGCGGGGAGGCGCAGGGTGACCAGGGTCTCGTACGTGGGCGCCAGGCTGTGCAGTCTGCCGATGACGTACGCGGCGGCGTCCGGCTCCGGCGGCTCGCGGGGCGCCAGCCGTACGCCGGTCCGCTGTGCCGCGTCGATCCGGTCGACCCGGAAGATCCGCCAGTCCGCGCGCTCGTCGTCGTACGCGAGCAGGTACCACCGGCGTCCGGCCACGACCAGGCGGTACGGCTCGACCAGACGCCGGGACGCGCGCCCGTCGGCCGCCCGGTAGGCGAACCGCAGCCCCTCGCGGCCGGCCACCGCGGCGGCCAGCACCGTCAGTTGCTCCGGGTCCACGGCGGGCCCGCTCGCGGCCGGCATCGGGACCATGGCGGCGCCGAGCGCGCCGACCCGGTGCCGCAGCCTCGACGGCAGTACCTGCTCCAGCTTGGCCAGGGCCCGTACGGACGCCTCCTCGATGCCCTCCACCGGGTGCCCGGCCGCCGTGCGCAGGCCCACCGCGACGGCCACCGCCTCCTCGTCGTCCAGGAGCAGCGGCGGCATGGCCGCACCGGCGGCGAGCCGGTAGCCGCCCAGCGGCCCCATCGTCGCCTCCACCGGGTAGCCCAGCTCGCGCAGCCGGTCGACGTCCCGGCGGATCGTGCGGGCGGTGACGCCCAGGCGTCCGGCCAGTTCGCTGCCGGGCCACTCACGGGGGGTCTGGAGGAGGGAGAGCAGTTTCAGGAGGCGTGCGGGGGTGTCGGTCGTCATGCGCGCCATCATGCCCAGAGGTATAGGACCGGTTCTGTCCTAGAGGACGCCTACTGTCGTCGGCGTACCGCGGCAGGGCGGCCCGGCGCGGCAGACCGAACAGGGGAGACTCCTATGAACAACAGGACCACGGACGGTGCGATCCGTCCCTTCCGTATCGACATTCCCCAGGCCGACGTGGACGATCTGCGCGACCGGCTCGCCCGGACCCGGTGGACCCCGCAGCTCCCCGGCGACGGCTGGCAGCGCGGGGTCCCCGTCGACCACCTCAAGGACCTGGCCCGGTACTGGCGCGACGACTTCGACTGGCGCGCGCAGGAGGCGCGGCTGAACGGGTTCCCGCAGTTCATGACCGAACTGGACGGCCAGGACGTGCACTTCCTGCACGTCCGCTCTCCCGAGCCGGACGCCCGGCCGCTGCTGCTCAACCACGGCTGGCCCAACTCCTTCCTGGAGTTCGCCGAGCTGACCGGCCCGCTCACCGACCCCCGCGCGCACGGCGGCGACCCGTCCCGGGCGTTCCACGTCGTCATCCCCTCGGTGCCCGGCTTCGGGTTCTCCCAGGCGCCGCGCGGCACCGGCTGGGACGCGGCGCGGGTGGCGCGGCTGTGGGTGGAGCTGATGCGGCGCCTGGGCTACGAGCGGTACGGCGTGCAGGGCGGCGACTTCGGCGCGTACGTCGCCCCGGAGGTGGCCAGGGCCGCCCCGGACCGGGTCAGCGGCGTGTACGTCATCGCCGGGCTCGGCTTCCCCACCCAGGCGGACGTGCCCGGGCTGAACGAGGAGGAGCGGGCGGCCTTCGAGCTGCTCCAGCGGGCGGACTGGATGAACGGGGTGGACCACCACGCCCTGCTGCGCGCCGCGCCGCAGACCTTCGCCTACGGCTGGCAGGAATCCCCGGTCGCGGCGCTGGCCTGGATGACGCAGAAGTTCCACGAGTTCAACGCCACCGGCGAGCCGCTGGAGGAGGTCATCGACCGCGACCTGTTCCTGGCCAACGTGAGCCTGTACTGGTTCACCGGGACCTTCGGCTCTTCGGCCTGGCCGTACTACGAGAGCACCGGCTTCGGCTGGCCGGCGGGGCAGAAGGCGGTACCGACCGGCGTCTACAGCGGGGCGCCGGGCATCCGCCGGCTCGCCGAGCGCACCAACACCATCGTCCACTGGCCGACGGACAACCCGGGCGGGCACCACTTCCTGGCCATGCAGCGGGCGCGGGCCCTCGCGGCCGACCTGGGGAGGTTCTTCGACAAGGTCGGCTGAGAGCCCGTCAGCGGGCGCCGGAGCTGCTGGGGCTTGCCGGAGCCGGAGCTGCCGGAGCTGCCGGGAGAGCCGCCCCGGGGGTGTCTCACGGCGTCCGCAGCGCCGTCAGGTCCGCGTCCGCCCAGCGCGGGCCGACGCCGGTGACCGTCACCTCGCGCACATCATCACCGTCGGCCACCTCGTCCCCGTCGGCCGCAGCCCGTACGGCGCCCGGGGCCGCGTCCTGTGCGCCGCCCGGGGCCGCGTCCGCTCCCACCGCGCGGGCGATGACGACATGGAGCCGGTCCTCCGAGAGTTCCTCGACCTTGCCCTCGCCCCACTCCACGACCACCACCGACTCCGGCAGCGAGACGTCCAGGTCCAGGTCCTCCATCTCCTCCAGCCCGCCGCCCAGCCGGTAGGCGTCCACGTGCACCAGCGCCGGGCCGCCGCTCAGCGGGGGGTGGACGCGGGCGATGACGAAGGTCGGGGAGGTGACGGCGCCCCGTACTCCCATGCCCTCTCCCAGGCCCCGGGTCAGCGTCGTCTTGCCCGCGCCCAGCTCCCCGGTGAGCAGCACCAGGTCGCCGGGGCGCAGCAGACCGGCCAGTCTGCGGCCCAACTCGCGCATGTGGTCGGGGGACTTGACGGTTACGTGGGCAGTCGTGCCGGTGGTGCTCATGCCGCCGATGGTACGGCCCGGGCGCGCCCGAAGCCGATCCGGCCGGCCCGGCGCCGCACAGGCCCGCGGTACCAAAGGCGCCGCCCCCGGCTTCAGGCCGCCCTCGAACCGCCCTCGGACCCGCTGCCGGACCCGCTCCCGGCCGCGCCCTCAGGCCCGTTCCGGGCGCCGGTCGCGGGCCGCCCGCACCGCGCGGTCCACGAACGCCAGCAGCCGGTCGTTGACCACGTCCGGCCGCTCCAGCATCACCAGGTGACCGGCGCCGGGCACACAGACCTGCTCGGCCGCGGGCAGCAGGTCGGCGATGGCCTGGCTGTGTTCCGGCGGGGTGATCAGGTCCCCGTCACCGGCCAGCACCAGCGCGGCGACCGCGTCGTACGCCGCCAGCGCCTCGGTCTTGTCGTGCACGGCGAAGGCCGGGAAGAACTCCGCGACCACGTCGATCGGGGTGGACTCGATCATGCGCTCGGCGAACCGCGCCACACCCGGGTCCACCTCTTTGGGCGTACCGAAGGAGTAGCGCTTGACGAGCCCGGCGAACAGGTCGGCGGTCGCCCGCCGTCCGCGCTCGACCAGTTCGCTCTGCGCCCCCAGGGCCTTGAGCAGGCCGGGCGCGAACCGGTGGAATGCCTTGACGCCCAGCGACGGCAGCCCGAAGGCGACCTCGCTCAGCCGCCCCGCCGACGTCCCGATGAGCGCCACGCCCACCACCCGCTCCGCGACGTAGCGCGGGAACTGGTCGGCGAGCGCCATCACCGTCATGCCGCCCATGGAGTGCCCGACCAGCACGATCGGCCCTTCGGGGACGGCGGCGTCCAGCACCGCCTTCAGGTCGCGGCCCAGCAGGTCGATGCTGATGGCCTCGGTGCCCTCGATCTGGCCGTGCCCGCGGTCGGAGCGGCCGTGGCTGCGCTGGTCCCAGTGGACGCTGCGTACGGTGCCGCGCAGCGCGGCGCGCTGGAAGTGCCAGGCGTCCTGGTTGAGGCAGTAGCCGTGGCAGAAGACGACGGTGGGGCCCGTGGTGCGCCGTCCCAGGGCCCCCAGCAGCCGCTTGCGGCGCGCGGTGCCGTGTGTGGAGCCGTGCGCGCCGGCGAGGGCGCCGCCATGGGTGCCGGGCGCGCCGGTACCGCTGCCGTTCTGCCCCGCCGCCGGTTCCGGTGTCAGGCCGGGCTCGTCCACCTCGTAGTACAGCCGCGTGCCGTCCTCGGCGACCGCCGTGCCCGGTGTGCCGCGCAGGGTCCCGTAGGGCCCGGCGGCGTCCAGTGCCAGCCGCGCCCTGCGGCGCATCCCCCGGCCGACCGTCAGCCGCTCGATGGCCACCCCGGCGGCGGCGCCCGCCGCGACCACGCCGATCGCGGCCCCCGCTATGCCCGCGTGGCGTGACGCCTTGGCCCACGTGCCGGCCCGCTCGACGGCATCGGCCGCCGCGTCCGCCGCTTCCGCCACGGTCTGCACCGCCGTCCGGCTCTTCTCGCTCATGTCCCGCTCCCCGTGGTCCCCGTGTCCTCGCGCTCGCCTACATAGACGCGTGGCACCCGGGCCGAGATCCGGGTGACGATCTCATAAGCGATGGTGCCCGTGGCACGGGCCCAGTCCTCGGCGGTCGGCTCGCCGTGGTCCCCGGGCCCGAACAGTACGGCCCGCTCGCCCACCTGCGCCGAGTCTCCGCCCAGGTCGACGACGAACTGGTCCATCGCGACCCGGCCGGCGACCGTGCGCCACTTGCCGGCGACCATGACCGGTCCGCCGCCCGAGGCATGCCGGGGTACACCATCGGCGTACCCGAGGGGAACGAGCGCAAGCGTGGTTTCCCCGGGTGTGGTGTACAGGTGCCCGTAGGAGACGCCGTGGCCGCCCGGGACGCGCTTGACCGAGGCCACGGACGCTTCGAGGGTCATGACGGGCCGCAGGCCGAAGTCCGCGGGGCCGCCGACATCGGGGACGGGCGAGAGGCCGAAGACGCCGATGCCGGTCCGTACGAGGTCGAAGCGCGCCTCGGGGAGGGTGAGCAGCGCCGGGGTGTTGGAGATGTGCCGTACCTCCGGGTCCAGGCCGGCCCCGGCGGCCTGGGCCAGCGCCGTGCGGAAGGTTTCGAGCTGGGCGGCTATGGAGGGGTGCCCCGGCTCGTCGGCGCAGGCGAAGTGCGACCACAGGCCGGTGACGCGGACGGTGCCCTGGGCCTCGGCGGCGCGGGCGGCGCGGGTCAGCTCCGGCCAGTCGGCGGGCGTGCAGCCGTTGCGGCCCAGGCCCGTGTCGATCTTCAGTTGTACGCGTGCGGTACGGCCGCACTCCCGGGCCGCCGCGACCACCTCGCGCAGCGCCCACATTCCGCTGACCGACACGTCGACGTCCCGCTCGACCGCCTCCCGCCACGGGCCGCCGGGCGTCCACAGCCAGCACATCAGGCGTCCGGTGTCCCCGGCCGCGCGCAGCGCGAACGCCTCCTCGGGCAGCGCCGTACCGATCCAGCCCGCGCCGGCCTCGCGCGCGGCCCGTGCGCACCGCACCGCGCCGTGGCCGTAGCCGTCGGCCTTGACCACGACCATCAGCTCGGCGCCGGAAGCCCGGTCCCTGAGCGCACGTACGTTCGACCTCAGTGCGTCGAGATCGATCACGGCACGGGCACGCGTTGCTGTATCAGTCATTCCCCCAGTGTCCCAGGCGCCGCTCCAGCCCCTTCCCGCGCAGCTCCAAGGAACACCGAACCCCCATGTTCGCCGCCCGCCCGGCTCCCCGCGAGACGAATTACGGACCGGTTCCGGGGCCGCCCGGAAGCCGCCCGGTGGCTGCCGGGCCCAGGGCCGCGGGGCGCCCGGGGGTCAGATCTGGACCTCCCGCCAGGCCGCGGGGAGGGTGTCGGCCACCTGCGAGGCCAGGACGGGCGTGCCTTGGGGGCCGGAGGCCAGCCGGGCGGCCAGGCCGTGCAGATGGGCGCCGGTGGCCGCGGCGTCGCGCGGCGGCAGGCCGGCGGCCAGCAGGGAACCGGTGAGGCCGGAGAGGACGTCGCCGCTGCCGGCCGTGGCCAGCCAGCCCGTACCGGTCGGGTTGGCCCGCACGGGCCCCGCGGCGTCCGCGATCAGCGTCGTGGAGCCCTTGAGCAGGGCGGTGGCGCCGAACCGCCCGGCCAGCGCGCGTACGGAAGCCAGCCGGGCCGCCTCGACCTCCTCGCGGGCGGTGTGCAGCAGCGCGGCGGCCTCCCCGGCGTGCGGGGTCAGCAGGGTCGGCGCCGTACGGGCCCGCAGCCGCCCGGGGGTCAGGAACCGCAGCCCGTCGGCGTCCACGAGCACCGGCACGTCCGAGGCGAGCACGTCCTCCACCTCGGCCTCGCCGTCCTCGCCGAGACCGGGGCCGATCACCCACGCCTGGACCCGGCCCGCCTTGGACGGCGGCCCCTGGTGCACCAGCGTCTCCGGGAAGCGGGCCAGCACCGCACCGGCCGCGTGGCCCACGTACCGTACGGCTCCGGCGCCGCCGCGCAGCGCCCCCGCCACCGCCAGCACCGCCGCGCCCGGGTAGCGCGCCGAGCCCGCCACCACGCCCACCACGCCCCGCCGGTACTTGTCGGTCTCCGCCGACGGGCGGGGCAGCAGGCCGGCCACGTCCGCGTACTGGAACGCCTCCACCGCCGGTTCGTCCGGCAGCCGCAGGCCGATGTCCACCAGGCGCAGCGCGCCCGCGTACTCGTGGGCGGGGTCGATGAGCAGCCCCGGCTTGTACGCGCCGAAGGTCACCGTCACATCCGCGTGCACCGCCCGGCCGGGCACCTCGCCGGTGTCCGCGTCCACGCCGCTGGGCAGGTCGACCGCCACGACCGTGGTCCGGCGGGCCGCGTCGGCCAGGTGGGCGGCCTCCGGGCGCAGTCCGCCCCGGCCGCCGATGCCGACGATCCCGTCGACCACCAGGTCGGCGCGTTCGATGTCCCGCAGCGCCCCGGAGGAGACCCGGCCGCCGGCCGCGCGCAGCGCCGCCAGCCCACCGGGGTGCGCGCGTTCCGGGGAGAGCAGCACCGCCCTGACCCCGGCGCCCCGCGCGGCCAGCTTCGCGCCCGCGTACAGCGCGTCGCCGCCGTTGTCGCCGCTGCCCACCAGCAGCACCACCCGGGCCCCGTACACCCGCCCCAGCAGTTCTCCGCAGGCCACGGCCAGTCCGGCCGCGGCCCGCCGCATGAGCGTTCCTTCGGGCAGACGGGCCATCAACTCCCGCTCGGCGGCCCGTACGGTCTCCACGCTGTACGCAGTCCTCATGCCCCCAGTCTCACCCCGCGCCCCGGGGCGATCACAAGGACCGCCCCCGCCGGGGTGGCGCACCGCGGCCTGCACGGCGCGCCACCCCGTGCGGCGGCGGCTCAGCCCTCCGCGATCACCACGGCCGAGGCGACGCCCGCGTCGTGGCTGAGCGAGACGTGCCAGCCCTGCACCCCCAGTTCCGCCGCGCGCGCCGCGACCGTGCCGCGTACCTTCAGCACCGGCTGTCCGCTGTCCAGCACGGCGACCTCCGCGTCCGTCCAGCGCAGCCCGCTCGGTGCGCCCAGCGCCTTGGCCAGGGCCTCCTTGGCGGCGAACCGGGCGGCGAGTGAGGCGATGCCGCGCCGCTCGCCGCTCGGAAGCAGCAACTCCTGCTCCAGGAACAGCCGTTGGGCCATCTCCGGCGTGCGCTCCAGCGCCGCGCCGAACCGTTCGATCTCGGCGACGTCGATGCCGACCCCGATGATGCTCACTCCACCGTCACCGACTTGGCCAGGTTCCGCGGCTGGTCGACCTCGTTGCCGCGGGCGGTGGCCAGCTCGCAGGCGAAGACCTGGAGCGGCACGGTGGAGACCAGCGGCTGCAGCAGGGTGGGGGTGCGCGGGATGCGGACGAGGTGGTCCGCGTAGGGGACCACGGCCTCGTCGCCCTCCTCGGCGATGACGATCGTGCGCGCGCCCCGGGCCCTGATCTCCTGGATGTTGGAGACGATCTTGTCGTGCAGCACGGACCGGCCGCGCGGGGAGGGCACGACCACGACCACCGGCACGTCGTCCTCGATCAGCGCGATCGGGCCGTGCTTGAGCTCGCCGGCCGCGAAGCCCTCGGCGTGCATGTACGCCAGTTCCTTGAGCTTGAGGGCGCCCTCCAGCGCCACCGGGTAGCCGACGTGGCGCCCCAGGAAGAGCACCGTGTCCTTGTCGGCGAGCCCGCGCGCCAGCTCCCGCACCGGCTCCATCGTGCCCAGGACCTGCTCGACCTGGGTGCCGATCTCCGCCAGCTCCCGCACCACGGCGCGCACCTCGTCGCCCCACTTGGTGCCGCGCACCTGCCCCAGATACAGCGCCACCAGGTAGCAGGCCACCAACTGCGTCAGAAACGCCTTCGTGGAGGCGACGGCGACCTCCGGGCCGGCGTGGGTGTAGAGCACCGCGTCCGACTCGCGGGGGATGGTCGAGCCGTTGGTGTTGCAGATGGCCAGCACCTTGGCGCCCTGCTCGCGCGCGTGGCGCAGCGCCATCAGGGTGTCCATCGTCTCGCCGGACTGGGAGATGGCGATGACCAGCGTGCGCGGGTCCAAGATCGGGTCGCGGTAGCGGAACTCGCTGGCCAGCTCCGTCTCGCACGGGATGCGGGTCCAGTGTTCGATCGCGTACTTGGCGATCATGCCCGCGTGGAAGGCGGTGCCGCAGGCCACTATGACGACCTTGTCGACCTCCCGCAGCACCGGGGCGGGGATGCGGACCTCGTCCAGGGTCAGCGCGCCGGAGGCGTCGATCCGGCCCAGGAGGGTGTCGGCGACCGCCTTGGGCTGTTCGGCGATCTCCTTGAGCATGAAGTAGTCGTAGCCGTCCTTCTCGGCCGCCGAGGCGTCCCAGTCCACGTGGTAGGACCGTACGTCCGCGGGCGCGCCCTGGAAGTCGGTGACCTGTACGCCGTCCCGCCGCACCTCCACGACCTGGTCCTGGCCCAGCTCCACGGCCTCCCGGGTGTGGGCGATGAACGCCGCCACGTCCGAGGCCAGGAACGCCTCGTCCTCCCCGACGCCCACCACCAGCGGTGAGTTGCGGCGCGCCCCGACCACCACGTCCGGCGCGTCGGCGTGCACCGCCACCAGCGTGAACGCGCCCTCCAGGCGCCGGCACACCTGCCGCATCGCCTCGGCCAGGTCACCGCAGGAGGAGAAGTTCTCCGCCAGCAGGTGCGCGACGACCTCGGTGTCGGTCTCCGAGGCCAGGCCGTGGCCGCGCTCGGCCAGCTCGGCGCGCAGCGCGGCGAAGTTCTCGATGATGCCGTTGTGGACGACGGCCACCCGGCCCGCGTTGTCCAGATGCGGGTGGGCGTTGGCGTCGGTGGGGCCGCCGTGGGTGGCCCACCGGGTGTGTCCGATGCCCGTCGCGCCCGCCGGCAGCGGACGGTCCGCCAGTTCCTTCTCCAGGTTGGCGAGTTTGCCCGCCTTCTTGGCCGCCGCGAGCCCGCCGTCGGCCTGTACGGCGATGCCCGCCGAGTCATAGCCCCGGTACTCCAGCCGCTTCAGACCGGCCAGTACGACGTCCAGGGCGGACCGGCCACCCACATATCCCACGATTCCACACATGGGGGCAGCCTAGGGCGTGCGGTGATCAGTGCCCGCGCTCTATACGGTCAACCGCGTCCCGGACCGTCTGAAGGAGTTCCGCCTCCTCGCAGGGCGGCCTGCCGCCCCGTTCGTACAGCTCCAGGTACTCCGCGAGGTCCTCGCCCAGGTCCTCGTCGGGGAGTTCCTCGGCCAGCTCCGCCCGTACCCGCTCCGCGAGGTGCTGTCTTCGGGCGTGCGCGCGGGCGTGCCGTGCGGCGGCCCGGCGGGTCCGGCCCCGCTTCAGTTCCCGCTTCCGTTCCCGCAGAAGTCCGAACAGGCGCGGTGCCACGCCTACCCCCACGTCCCTGTCCGCATGTCCCTGCCGCCCCGCCCGCCGCGTGTCCGCCCCGCCCGCGGGGCCGTCCACCGCGACCGTACCCGGGCGCCCCCGGCGCGTACAGACCACCTCGTGCAGGCCGTTTCGTACGGGAGGACGGGCCGCCCGCCTGCCGCCGCCGTACGCCGCCGGGTCCGCGGACATGCCGGACGAGCCGCCCACCGGGCGACCCCGCCATGAGCGGCCCGCGCCCCCCGCGCACAATGAACGCGTGCCCCTTACCACAGAGCCGCAGCACCGCCGCCGCGCCGACAGCAGCCCGTACGTGGACCTGACGCGCGCGCAGTGGAGCGCGCTGCGCGAAAAGACCCCGCTGCCGCTGACCGCCGAGGAGGTCGAGCGGCTGCGCGGTCTGGGCGACGTCATCGACCTGGACGAGGTCCGGGACGTCTACCTCCCGCTGTCCCGGCTGCTGAACCTCTACGTCGGCGCGACCAGCAATCTGCGCGGCGCGCTGAACACCTTCCTCGGCGACACCGGGGACGCGCACGGCCCGCAGCCCGGCACACCCTTCGTCATAGGGGTCGCGGGCAGCGTCGCGGTCGGCAAGTCCACCACCGCCCGGCTCCTCCAGGCGCTGCTGGCCCGCTGGCCCGAACACCCGCGCGTCGAGCTGGTCACCACCGACGGCTTCCTGTACCCCAACGCCGAACTGCACAAGCGTGGCCTGATGTCGCGCAAGGGCTTCCCGGAGTCCTACGACCGCAGGGCGCTGACCCGGTTCGTCGCCGATGTGAAGGCGGGCCGGGAGGAGGTGACCGCGCCGGTCTACTCGCACCTGATCTACGACATCGTGCCGGGCGAGCGGCTGACCGTGCACCGCCCGGACATCCTGATCGTGGAGGGGCTCAACGTCCTCCAGCCGGCCCTGCCCGGCAAGGACGGCCGCACCCGGCTGGGGCTGGCCGACTTCTTCGACTTCTCGGTGTACGTGGACGCCCGCCCCGAGGACATCGAACGCTGGTACCTGGGCCGCTTCCGCAAGCTGCGCGAGACGGCCTTCCAGAACCCGTTCTCCTACTTCCGCAAGTACACCCAGGTCTCCGAGGAGGAGGCCCTGGACTACGCCCGGATGATCTGGCGCACGGTCAACAGGCCCAACCTCCAGCAGAACGTCGCCCCGACCCGTGGCCGCGCCAGCCTCGTCCTGCGCAAGGGCCCCGACCACAAGGTGCAGCGCCTCTCGCTGCGCAAGCTCTAGCGGCCCGCGGTGCGCTGACGACGCCGGACCGGACGTCCCCCTGACCCCGAGGAGTTCCACGGTGCTGCATCTGCGCCTGATCGTGCCCGCCGACCGTACCGAGGAGGTCGCGCGGCTGCTGGAGCGCACCGTCGGCACGGCACACCTCGCCGTGCTGGCCGGCGCCGCCCGCGACCCGCGCGGCGACGTGGTCCTGTGCGACGTGGCGCGGGAGGCCGCGGACGGGCTGCTGCGCGAGCTGCGGGCGCTCGGCCTGGACGAGACCGGGTCGATCGCGGTGGAGCACATCGACCTGTCGCTGTCCCGGCGCGCGGACCGGGCGGAGGAGGACGCGCCGGGCGAGGGGGTGGACGCCGTCCTGTGGGAGTCGCTGACCGAGGCGACCCACGAGGAGTCCACGCTCTCGTTCACCTATCTGGCGTTCCTGACCCTGGCCACCATGATCGCTGCCTGCGGTGTCGTGCTGGACAACGCGATCCTGATCGTGGGCGCGATGGCGGTGGGCCCGGAGTTCGGGCCGCTGGCCGGGATCTGCACGGCGCTGGTCCGGCGGGCCCCGAAGCTGGCCTGGCGCTCGCTGGTCGCCCTGTTCGTGGGCTTCGCGGTGGCGATGGTGGCCACGGCCGGATTCAGCTATCTGATGGACGCGCTGGGGCTGTTCACCAAGGCCCAGGTCAAGGCCGGCCGCCCCAACACGTCCTTCATCTGGCAGCCGGACTGGATGTCCTTCGTGGTGGCGGTGCTCGCCGGGATCGCCGGGGTGCTCTCCTTGACCTCGGCGAAGTCCGGCGCGCTGGTGGGGGTGGCGATCTCCGTGACGACGGTGCCGGCCGCCGCCAACGCCGCGGTCGCCTTCAGCTATCAGGAGTACAAGCAGGGCTGGGGTTCCACGGAGCAGCTCCTGCTCAACCTCGCCGGCATCGTGATCGCCGGCACGCTCACGCTGCTGGCCCAGAGGGCCTACTGGTCCCGGCACGAGACGGGCCCGGCCGCCGGCCGCCTGCCGGACCGCACGGGCCGGGCCTGAAACCGCGCGGAGCCGGACCCGGACGCGTACGGCGTGTGGAGCCGGACCCGGACGCGTACGGCGGTCCGGCGGGCCCGGCCGCCCACGGCTCGGCGGGCCCGGCCCCGGCCCCGGTCCGGCTACGACCGCGTACGGGAACGGCGGGCCCGGCTACGGCCTCGTACAGCCGCGTACGGCCTTGTACGGTGTACGGCCTAGCCCAGCGCCGATTTGACCACGTCCGCCAGGCGGCCGGCCACCGCGCGCGCCTGCTCCAGGTCCGCCGCCTCGACCATCACCCGTACGAGCGGCTCGGTGCCCGAGGAGCGCAGCAGCACCCGTCCGGTCTCCCCCAGCTCGCGCTCCGCGTCCGCGACCGCGGTCGTCAGCTCCGCCGAGGTCGTCACCCGCGTCTTGTCCACGTCCGGGACGTTGATGAGCACCTGCGGCAGCCGCTCCATGACGCCGGCCAGCTCCGCGAGGGGACGGCCGGTCGCAGCCACCCGGGCCGCCAGCATCAGACCGGTGAGCGTGCCGTCGCCGGTGGTGGCGTGGTCCAGGACGATGACGTGCCCGGACTGCTCGCCGCCGAGCGCGAAGCCGCCCGCCTTCATCTCCTCCAGGACGTACCGGTCGCCGACCGCGGTCCGGACGAAGGCGATGCCCGCGCGCTCCATGGCCAGCTTGAAGCCCAGGTTGGACATGACGGTGGCGACGACGGTGTTCTTGCGCAGCGTGCCGGCCTCGCGCATGCCCAGCGCCAGGACGGCCAGGATCTGGTCGCCGTCGATCTCGTTGCCCTCGTGGTCCACGGCCAGGCAGCGGTCCGCGTCACCGTCGTGGGCGACACCCAGGTCGGCGCCGTGCTCGACGACGGCGGCCCGCAGGTCGGCGATGTGGGTGGAGCCGCAGCCGTCGTTGATGTTCAGGCCGTCGGGGTCCGTACCGATGGTGACGACCTCGGCGCCGGCCCGGGCGAACGCCTCCGGGGAGACCCGCGCCGCCGCGCCGTGCGCGCCGTCGATGACGATCTTCAGCCCGTCCAGGCGATTGGGCAGCACGCCGACCAGGTGGGCGACGTACTTGTCGAAGCCCTCGTCGTAGTCCTTGACCCGGCCCACGCCCGCGCCGGTCGGCCGCTCCCACGGCTCACCCGCGCCGTGCGCCCGGTAGGTGCGCTCGATGCGGTCCTCCAGCTCGTCGGCGAGCTTGTGGCCGCCGCGGGCGAAGAACTTGATGCCGTTGTCCGGCATCGGGTTGTGGCTGGCGGAGAGCATCACGCCCAGGTCGGCGCCGAGCGCCCCGGTCAGGTAGGCGACGGCGGGGGTCGGCAGCACGCCCACCCGCAGCACGTCCACACCCGCGCTGGCCAGGCCCGCGACGACCGCGGCCTCCAGGAACTCCCCCGACGCTCTCGGATCACGCCCGACCACGGCCACCGGCCGGTGGCCTTCAAAGGTGCCCGCTTCCGCCAATACGTGCGCCGCGGCGACCGAGAGGCCGAGCGCGAGCTCAGCCGTCAGGTCCGCATTGGCGACGCCGCGCACCCCGTCCGTGCCGAAGAGTCGTCCCACTGGTGTCCTCCGAGTAGATGTACTTGGACCAGAGCATTGCGTCCAGGTATACGCCCCTGGCCCTGGATAGCCGAACGCCCCGGCAGCACGGGTAGGTGCCACCGGGGCGTTCGCCAAGAGCTGCGCGCGGCAGCGAGCGGCAATTAGCGCTTGCTGTACTGCGGCGCCTTGCGGGCCTTCTTCAGACCGGCCTTCTTGCGCTCGACCGCACGGTCGTCGCGCTTGAGGAAGCCGGCCTTCTTCAGCGGGCCGCGGTTGTTGTCCTCGTCCGCCTCGTTCAGCGCACGGGCCACACCCAGGCGCAGCGCACCGGCCTGGCCGGAGATGCCGCCGCCGGAGATGCGGGCGATGACGTCGTAGCGGTTGTCGAGTTCGAGCACCTTGAAGGGCTCGTTGACTTCCTGCTGGTGCACCTTGTTCGGGAAGTAGCCCTCAAGGGTGCGACCGTTGATCTTCCACTGGCCGGTGCCCGGGACGATCCGGACGCGGGCGATGGCGTTCTTGCGGCGGCCCAGGCCGGCGGCCGGCTGCGGGTCGCCGAAGCGGGAGGCGAGCGACTCGGAGGTGTACTCACCCTCCAGCGGCGCCTCGGTCTCGGTGGTGTACTCCTCGACCTCGAGCGGGGTCTCGGCGGTGGTCTCAGCCACGATTCTCCTCAGATTCTCTTCGTCTTAGGGGGTGGCCGGACTTACTGCGCGACCTGGGTGATCTCGAACGGGACCGGCTGCTGGGCAGCGTGCGGGTGCTCGGCACCCGCGTAGACCTTCAGCTTCGAGAGCATCTGACGGCCGAGGGTGTTCTTGGGGAGCATGCCCTTGATGGCCTTCTCGACGGCCTTCTCGGGGTTCTTGTCGAGAAGCTCGTCGTAGCGGACCGAGCGCAGACCACCCGGGAAACCGGAGTGGCGGTAGGCCATCTTCTGGTTCCGCTTGTTGCCGGAGAGGTGCACCTTGTCGGCGTTGATGATGATGACGAAGTCACCGGTGTCGACGTGCGGCGCGTACACCGGCTTGTGCTTGCCCCTGAGAAGGGACGCGGCCTGGGAGGCCAGACGGCCCAGGACAACGTCCTGCGCGTCAATGATGTGCCACTGGCGCTGGACATCGCCGGGCTTGGGGCTGAACGTACGCACGGTTAGCCTTCGCTTCTTCAGTGAATGGGTCCTGTACTGGGGTCTCCACGGCCGATCACACCAGCACTGGTGGCCCCCGGGTGACGCAACCCGGATACTCACCGCTGATCATCGGCCCGGTGGACCGGCGTAAGGGCCCCTCACGTGAGATAGAGCAAGCCAATACGCATAACGAACTCGCAGAATACCGGGGCACCCCCGGGCGGGTCAAAACACGCCCCGAACCGGCGTGCGATCCGGCCTCTCCCCTTACGGGGGCTCCGGGGGCTTCGCAGACCCCTCGGAGCCCGCAGGCCCCAGGGGCGCTGCCCGCACCGCTGGTGCCGCCTGCCCCGTCCGTACCGCCTGCGCCGCCCGCCGTCCGGCGCAGGTCCAGGCCACGACCGCCGCGATGGTCCACAGCATCGCGGCGTCCTTGAAAGCCCGGCGGTGCACGGACTCCACGTACGGCCAGGACACCCCGGGCACCTGGGGCACCAGAGCGATCCAGAACCACACCGTACGGGGCGCCGACCCGGGCACCACGACGGACGCCAGCAGCGGCAGCAGCACCACGAGCAGGTAGTGGTCGAAGGACGGCCGGGAGACCAGGTAGGCCGCCAGCATCAGCATCGCCGCGGTCTCCACCAGCCGCAGCGGGCCCCGGTCCCCCCGGCGCCAGCGCAGCCCGGCGCAGCCCGCCCCGGCAGCCGCCGCCACCGCGGCGATCGCGTACGCCGGGAGCCCCGGCACGCCCAGCCGGGTGAGGATCATGCCCAGCGAGGCGTCGAAGGGCCGGGCGAAGCTGTCCTGGCCGTGCAGGAGGAAGGGCAGCGTACGGGTGAGGAACAGGCCCGGCCGCGGCATCACCAGCGCGGCCAGTACGGACGCCACGACCGGCACCCCGGCCGCCACCGCCAGCGCGCGCCACTGCCGGGCGAGGACCAGCAGCAGCGCCAGCGGCACCAGCATCGGCTTGATCGCCAGCGCCGCGCCGAGCACCGCCCCCGCCGCCACCCACCGGGCGCGCAGCGCCAGCAGGAGCGCGGCCGGCAGCGCCGCCACCGAGGTCAGCGTCCAGTTTCCGAGGTTGACCACGTTGCGGAACGGCTGGAAGAACGGCAGCGCCGCCACGACCAGGACCGCCAGCCGGCTGGCCGGCGGGATCCGGAAGATCCGCAGTGCGGCCAGCCAGCCCAGCAGCACCAGCGCGACCCCCGCCGCCGGCACCAGCAGCCGCAGCGCGCCCTGCGGGAGCAGCGCTTGCGGCACCGCCGCGAGCACCGCGCTGGGCAGGTACAGGAAGCGCTTGTCGGCGTACGGCGGCCGGCCCTCCAGGAATGCCCGCGCGGCCTTGACCACGAAGGCGTTGTCCAGCCCGACCGTACGGCTGGTCCGGCAGGTCTGGACGATCACCACCAGCATCAGCCCGGCGGCCACCGCCCGCAGCGGCCAGGAGGCGCGCCGTAGCAGCCACTCCACCGCCGGGGAGCCGCCCGCGCCGGCCACCGCGAGCGCATTGTGGCATTCGCCGCTTTTGTCCGCACCTGTCATGCGGCAAGGCTAGAAGCGCCGGCCGCTACCGCTTCCTCTCGACACGGCGTTCGTCCCACACCGGCTCGGGCGCCTCCCGCACCCGTCCGTCGGACCCGAACACCAGATACCGGTCGAAGGACCGCGCGAACCACCGGTCGTGGGTCACCGCCAGCACCGTTCCCTCGTACGCCTCCAGCCCCTCCTGCAACGCCTCCGCGCTCTCCAGGTCCAGGTTGTCCGTCGGCTCGTCCAGCAGCAGCGCGGTGGCGCCCGTCAGCTCCAGCAGCAGGATCTGGAAGCGCGCCTGCTGCCCGCCGGAGAGCCGCTCGAAGCGCTGCTCGGCCTGGCGCTCCAGCTCGTAGCGGCGCAGCGCGCTCATCGCCTTGCCGCGATCCTTGGCGTGTTCCTTCCACAGGATGTCCAGAAGTGTGCGCCCCTCCAGTTCCGGATGAGCATGCGTTTGCGCGAAATGACCGGGCACGACGCGCG
Source organism: Streptomyces sp. MST-110588 (assembly GCF_022695595.1). Lineage (NCBI taxonomy): Bacteria > Bacillati > Actinomycetota > Actinomycetes > Kitasatosporales > Streptomycetaceae > Streptomyces > Streptomyces sp. MST-110588. Next base: position 4,460,651 of record NZ_CP074380.1, on the reverse strand, counting down.
CACCCAGCTTCCAGACACCCGTATGCGCCACCGGATGCTCGGGATCCCCCGCCAGAAGCCGCAGGAAGTGCGACTTGCCCGAGCCGTTGGACCCCAGCACCGCGACCCGCTCGCCGTAGAAGACCTCCAGGTCGAACGGCTTCATCAGCCCGGTCAGCTCAAGGTTCTCGCAGGTCACGGCCCGTACGCCGGTACGGCCCCCGCGCAGCCGCATGCTGATCTCCTGCTCGCGCGGCGGCTCCTGCGGCGGCCCGGCCTCCTCGAACTTGCGCAGCCGGGTCTGGGCGGCCTGGTAGCGCGAGGCCATGCCGTCGTTGAAGGCGGCCTTCTGCTTGAGCGTGTGCACGAGCTGCCTGAGCTTGGCGTGCTCCTCGTCCCAGCGCCGCCGCAGCTCCTCGAAGCGGGCGAAGCGCTCCTTACGGGCCTGGTGGTACGTGCCGAAGCCGCCGCCGTGCACCCATACGTCCGACCCGGCGGGCCCCGGCTCCACGCTGACGATCTTCTCCGCGGAGCGGGCCAGCAGCTCCCGGTCGTGGGAGACGAACAGCACCGTCTTCTTCGTCTCGCGCAGCCGCTCCTCCAGCCAGCGCTTGCCCGGTACGTCCAGATAGTTGTCCGGCTCGTCCAGCAGCAGCACCTCGTCACCGCCGCGCAGCAGCGCCTCCAGGACCAGCCGTTTCTGCTCGCCGCCGCTGAGGGTGCGCACCTGGCGCCACTGTGCCTTCTCGTACGGGACGCCCAGCGCGGCCGTCGTGCACATGTCCCAGACCGTCTCGGCCTCGTACCCGCGTGCCTCGGCCCAGTCGCTCAGCGCCTGCGCGTACGCCATCTGCGCGGCCTCGTCGTCCGATGTCATGACCGCGTGCTCGGCCGCGTCCACGGCCGCCGCGGCTTCTCTGATCCGCGGCTGCGCCACTGAGACCAGCAGGTCCCGTACGGTCCGCTCATCCCTCCCCCGTAGCCCGGAAGGCACGGGAGGTGCCCCCATCGACCCCACGAACTGCGGCATCACCCCGAGGCCGCCGCTGACGGTCACCGTCCCGCCGTGCGGCTTGAGCTCCCCCGAGATCAGCCGCAGCAGCGTCGTCTTGCCCGCGCCGTTGGCCCCCACCAGCGCGACCGAGGCGCCCTCGCCGACGCGGAACGACACATCGTTCAACAGCACCCGCCCGTCCGGCAGGAAGTACTCCAGATGTCCGGCCTCCACGTGTCCCATGGACCGGATTGTCACCGCCCGCCGCCCGCTCGACCAACCGGTTTAGGATGCGCGGCATGAGCTTTGGGCAAGGCGGGCCGCTGGGCCCCGGGGGAACCGACCCCACGACTCCCGACTGGGACGCGCTGGCCGACGAGAGCCGGGTGCGGGCCCGCCGCAAGCGCTGGCTGTACATAGGCGGCGGGGCGCTGGCGACGCTGGCGGTGGGCGGCATCGTCGCCACCGCGGTGATCACCAGCGGCGGCAAGGCGGACGACAAGCCGACCGCGCTGCCCTCCGCCCCGACGCTGCCCGCGCAGCCGCCCGCCCCCAAGCCGTCCTTCTCCGACGTCTCGGTCCCGCCCCCGCCCAACCCCCGGGACTACATCACCGATCCCAAGAAGGACAAGGCGCCGCTGACCGTCGCGACCCTCTTCCCCGGCAACACCATGGTCATCGGCAAGCGCTCCTACCCCCGTACGGCAGCCACCGCCACCAACGACTGCACCGCCGCAACGACAGGCGCCCTGGGCTCCCTGCTGTCCCACAACGGCTGCAAGCAGGTGCTGCGTGCCACCTACACCAAGGACGGCGTGGCGGTCACCGTCGGCGTGGCGCTGATGAAGTCCAAGGCCGCCGCGGCCAAGGTCGTCAAGGACGCCCAGCCCGGCCTCGCCCCGCTCGCCGGGGGCGCCGCGGGCTCCTTCTGCCACGGCACCGCCTGCCGGCAGTCATACAACTCCGTCGGCCGCTACGCCTACTTCACGATCGCCGGCTACACCAACGGCAAGCCGGTCGTGCCGAGCGAGACCCAGGCGCAGCGGATCAGCCGGGACGGCGCCACGTACGTCTTCAACCGCATCCTTCAGCGCGGTACGGACCAGGCCGCCAAGGCCGCCGCGGCCCAGTCCTGAGGCGACACGGGGCCACGGCCCGGTCCTGGCGTCCCGGCGTTCCTGACGTCCTGACACGGCCGGGCCGGGGACAGCCCCGGCCCGTCCCCCTCAGCAGCAACCGCGGCCCGGCAGCGTCCGCTTGTTGCGGGCTTCCTGGTTACGGGCCATGAGCAGCTCGTCCGCCGGGTAGCCGACCTCCTCCAGGGTCAGCCCGTGCGGCCGTACGACGTGCACCGCCGAGTCCCGTACCCCGGCCGCCAGCACCTTCCCCGGCCACTCCACCGGCCGGTGCCCGTCCCCCACGAACAGCAGCGCGCCCACCAGCGAGCGCACCATGTTGTGGCAGAAGGCATCGGCCCGTACGGTCGCGGTCACGATCCCCTCCGCGTCCCGCACCCAGCTCAGCTCCTGGAGCGTACGGATGGTGGTGGCGCCCTCGCGCCGCTTGCAGTACGCCGCGAAGTCGTGCTCGCCCAGCAGCGGCTGCGAGGCGGCGTTCATCGCCTCGACGTCCAGCTCCCAGTCGTGCCACAGCACGTGCCCGCGCAGCAGCGGGTCCACGCCGCCCGGGTGGTCGGTGACCCGGTAGGCGTACCGGCGCCAGACCGCCGAGAAGCGGGCGTTGAACCCGTACGGGGCCGGGGCCAGCCGCCACACCCGTACGTCCTTGGGCAGCCGCCCGGCCAGCCGGCGCAGCAGCCGCTCGCCGTGCGCCTCCCAGACCTCCTGCGGCAGGTCCACGTGCGCCACCTGTCCGCGCGCGTGCACACCGGCGTCCGTCCGCCCGGCCACGGTCAGCTCGTACGTACGGCCGGACCGGGTCACCGTGCGCAGCGCGTCCTCCAGCTCGCCCTGGACGGTCCGCCGCTGGTGCTGCTTGGCCCAGCCCGAGAAGTCCTTGCCGTCGTAGGAAAGATCCAGCCGCACCCGTACGTAACCGGGCTCCACCTCATCGCTCACGCGCTGATCCTCTCAAAGCACAAAACCCCGCAGCACGAACTCGGAGCACAAAGCGGTGCGGGCCCGCTCCCCCGAGAGGGAACGGGCCCGCACCGAGCCCCGGTCACCTGTGTCAGGCGTCCTTGGACTCTTCCGCCGGCGCCTCGTCGGACTTGGCCTCGGCGGCCTCGTCCTTCTTCAGGGCGTCTTCCTTGACCGCGCGCTTGGTCGCGGCCTCGGCCTCACCGGTGGCCTGCTGGGCCACGGTCAGCGCCTCGACGAGCTCGATGACGGCCATCGGGGCGTTGTCGCCGCGACGGTTGCCGATCTTGGTGATACGGGTGTAACCGCCGGGGCGGTTCTCGTACCGGGGAGCGATCTCCGTGAAGAGCGTGTGCACGACGCTCTTGTCCGAGATCAGTTCCATGACCTGGCGGCGGTTGTGAAGGTCGCCCTTCTTCGCCTTGGTCACCAGGCGCTCCGCGTACGGACGCAGACGGCGGGCCTTGGCCTCGGTCGTCGTGATGCGGCCGTGCTCGAACAGCGAGGTCGCCAGGTTGCGCAGCATGAGACGCTCGTGCGCTGCGCTGCCGCCCAGACGGGCACCCTTGGTGGGCTTCGGCATGGTGTTTCTCCTTCATTGCTGCACCGGCCGTATCAGGTACCGGTGTCAGTTCCCACGAGGCGGCTGCCCCATGGAAGATCTTTCACGGGCCGTGGCCCGCTGAACTGTCACGACCGGGCGAACCCAGCCAATTCGAGCCCGACCAGGCACAACCCAGCCCGTCCTGGGGGCACCTCCCAGCGGTAGCTGGGGGAGTTTGAGGACGAGGCCGCAGGCCGATAAAGCCCCAGCCGGGACGGCGGGCCTGCCGAAGTCGGCCAACCCGCCGTACGGCGGCTCAGTACTGCTCGGTCTCCACGAACCCGGCATCCGCGTCATCATCGGCGCCAAAGGCGTCGGCGGCGGCGGTCGGGTCGAATCCGGGCGGGCTGTCCTTGAGGGCCAGGCCCATGCCGGCCAGCTTCGCCTTGACCTCGTCGATCGACTTCGCACCGAAGTTGCGGATGTCGAGCAGGTCGGCCTCGGAGCGCGCCACGAGCTCACCCACGGAGTGGATGCCCTCACGCTTGAGGCAGTTGTACGACCGAACGGTGAGCTCCAGCTCCTCGATCGGCAGCGCCAGGTCGGCGGCCAGGGCGGCGTCCGTGGGGGACGGGCCCATGTCGATGCCCTCGGCGTCGATGTTCAGCTCGCGGGCCAGGCCGAACAGCTCGACCAGGGTCTTGCCGGCCGACGCCATGGCGTCGCGCGGGCGCATGGCCTGCTTGGTCTCGACGTCGACGATCAGCTTGTCGAAGTCGGTGCGCTGCTCGACTCGGGTCGCCTCGACCTTGTAGGTGACCTTCAGGACCGGCGAGTAGATGGAGTCGACCGGGATACGGCCGATCTCCTGGCCGACCTGCTTGTTCTGCACGGCGGAGACGTAGCCGCGACCGCGCTCGACGGTCAGCTCCATCTCCAGCTTGCCCTTGCCGTTCAGGGTGGCCAGGACCAGGTCGGGGTTGTGCACCTCGACACCGGCCGGCGGCGCGATGTCCGCGGCGGTGACCAGGCCCGGGCCCTGCTTGCGCAGGTACATCACGACCGGCTCGTCGTGCTCGGAGGAGACGACGAGCTGCTTGATGTTCAGGATGAGGTCGGTGACGTCCTCCTTGACGCCCGGCACGGTGGTGAACTCGTGCAGGACACCGTCGATGCGGATGGACGTGACCGCCGCACCCGGGATCGAGGAGAGGAGCGTACGACGCAGGGAGTTGCCGAGGGTGTAGCCGAAGCCCGGCTCCAGCGGCTCGATCACGAACCGGGAGCGGTATTCGTCGACGACCTCTTCGGTCAGCGAGGGACGCTGAGCGATCAGCATGAGGATTTGCCTCCAGTCTTGGCACCCACTATTTGATGCCGACTAACACAAGGGTACGGGCGGTACGGCGCGAACCCGCAAGGAATCGCGCCGTACCGCCCGCGCCGTGAGCTCCGGACTACTTGGAGTAGAGCTCGACGATGAGCTGCTCCTGCACCTGGGTGTCGATCACCTGGCGCTCGGGCAGGCTGTGCACGAGGATGCGCAGCTTGGAGGGGATCGCCTCCAGCCACGCCGGGACGGTCCGCTCCCCGGCCTCCGCCTGAGCCACCTGGAAGGGGGTCAGGTTACGGGAGGACTCGCGCACCTCGATGATGTCGTTCACGGACACACGGGCCGACGGGATGTCGGTCTTGCGGCCGTTCACGGTGATGTGTCCGTGACGGACGAGCTGACGGGCGTGATCGCGGGACTTGGCGAAGCCGGCCCGGTAGATCACGTTGTCCAGACGGGTCTCCAGGATGCGCAGAAGGTTCTCACCGGTCTTGCCGGTCTTCTGGTTCGCTTCCTTGTAGTACCCGACGAACTGCCTCTCCAGGACACCGTAGATACGGCTGCACTTCTGCTTCTCACGAAGCTGAAGGAGGTACTCGCTGTCCTTGGTGCGCCCGCGTCCGTGCTCACCCGGGGGGTAAGGACGGATCTCGATCGGGCACTTCGCGCTCTCGCACTTGCTCCCCTTGAGGAAGAGCTTCTGCTTCTCCCGACGGCAACGCTTGCAGTCGGCCCCGGTGTAACGCGCCATATTGTTTTGTCTCCTACTTCAGCTCGTCAGACGCGGCGGCGCTTGGGCGGGCGGCATCCGTTGTGCGGGGTGGGGGTGACGTCCTGGATCGAACCCACCTCCAGGCCGGTGGCCTGGAGCGAGCGGATCGCGGTCTCACGGCCGGAGCCGGGACCCTTGACGAAGACGTCCACCTTGCGCATGCCGTGCTCCTGCGCGCGGCGGGCGGCCGACTCGGCGGCCATCTGCGCGGCGAAGGGGGTCGACTTGCGAGAGCCCTTGAAGCCGACGTGGCCGGCCGAGGCCCAAGAGATCACGTTGCCCGTGGGGTCGGTGATCGAAACGATGGTGTTGTTGAACGTGCTCTTGATGTGAGCGTGCCCGTGGGCGACGTTCTTCTTCTCCTTGCGGCGCACCTTCTTGGCGCCGGCCGTACGGCCCTTCGGAGGCATGTATTACTCCCGTGGAGGTGGTCGGTCCTACTACTCGGACCGCGATGACCTGCGACGTCCGGAAATCCCGGCCGGCCGCAGTGCGTCCGGTGAGGACTACTTCTTGCCCGGCTTCTTCTTGCCGGCGATCGCGCGACGCGGGCCCTTGCGGGTACGCGCGTTCGTGCTGGTGCGCTGACCGTGCACCGGCAGACCGCGACGGTGACGCAGACCCTGGTAGCAGCCGATCTCGACCTTGCGGCGGATGTCGGCCTGGATCTCACGACGGAGGTCACCCTCGGTCTTGAGGTTGGCGTCCACGTACTCGCGGATCTTGACCAGGTCCTCTTCGGCCAGGTCACGAACGCGGGTGTTCGGGTTCACACCGGTCGCGGCGAGGGTCTCCTTCGCCAGGGTGCGGCCGATGCCGAAAACGTAGGTGAGGGCAACCTCCACGCGCTTTTCGCGCGGGATGTCGACACCTGAAACGCGTGCCATTCAATGGCTCCTGTTGGTGTTCGGAGGTCTTCCGCAGAGCCGTTCCCGGACGTCCGCGTGCCGCACGGCACCGGATGCACCCGGGTCCCCGGCCCCCGCCGGAGGTGTCGCCGACCGTGGCCGGCGGGCGCTGCGTATGTACATGTTTGCTTGCGTCGCGCGAAGAACTGCGAGGTGCAGGTCGGCGTGCGTCAGCCCTGGCGCTGCTTGTGGCGCAGGTTGTCGCAGATGACCATGACCCGGCCGTGACGGCGGATCACCTTGCACTTGTCGCAGATCTTCTTGACGCTCGGCTTGACCTTCATGGGATGTGAGGTTCTCCGGGTCAGTGCCAGCACCCCACGGGAGGGGTGAGGGCAAGATCTACTTGTACCGGTAGACGATCCGGCCACGCGTCAGGTCGTAAGGAGACAGCTCCACGACGACCCGGTCATCCGGGAGGATACGGATGTAGTGCATCCGCATCTTGCCACTGATGTGCGCGAGGACCTTGTGACCGTTCTGGAGCTCCACCTTGAACATCGCGTTCGGCAGAGACTCGATCACGGTGCCCTCGATCTCGATGGCACCTTGCTTCTTGGCCACGCTTCGCCTTTCGAATCGGCTACCTTGATCGACTGTCGCCCGATCCCCACGCCACTGGCGCGGGCATACGGATGCACGAGAGCCGACGCGTCAGTCTACGTCAGTGCTCCCGAAAAGACGAATCCACGATTATTGCCCACGAGGGGTGATCGTTACGCCAGCGGGTCCGGTGCGGTTTCCACGCCGTACTCGGCGAGCTTGGCCCGGCCGCCGTCCACGGCCGTCAGCACCAGCGGGCCGTCCTCGGTCAGCGCCACCGAGTGCTCCCAGTGCGAGGACCAGCCGCCGTCGTTGGACTTGACCGTCCAGTCGTCCTCCAGGACGTGGGTCTTGCCCGTACCGAGGTTGATCATGGGTTCGATCGCGATGCAGAAGCCCGGCACCAGCCTGGGCCCCCGGCCGCGCTTGCGGTCCACGTAGTTCAGCAGGTGCGGGTCCATGTGCATCTGCGAGCCGATGCCGTGGCCGCCGTAGTCCTCGACGATGCCGTACCTGCTGCCCGCCGGGCGGGGCTGGCGGCGGATGTAGCCCTCGATGGCCTTGGAGATGTCCACCAGGCGGTTGCCCTTGCGGACCGCGGCGATGCCGGCCCACATCGACTCCTCGGTCACCCGGCTCAGCTCGACCAGCTCCGGAGCGTGACCACTGCCCACGAAAGCCGTGTACGCGGCGTCACCGTGCCAGCCGTCGACGATCGCACCGCAGTCGATGGAGATGATGTCCCCGTCCTTCAGGACGGTGCTGGTGTCCGGGATGCCGTGGACGACGACGTCGTTCACGGACGTGCAGATCGTCGCGGGGAAGCCGCCGTACCCCAGGAAGTTGGACTTCGCGCCGTGCTCGGCGAGCACCTTGCGCGCCACGTCGTCCAGGTCCTTGGTGGTGGCGCCCGGTACGGCCGCCTCACGGGTGGCGGCGTGGATGGCGGCGACGACCAGCCCCGCCTCGCGCATCTTCGCGATCTGCTCCGGGGTCTTGATCTCCACCATGGCGGCTGACGCCCTTCCGGTCCGGCTGCTGCTTCTACTACGGATCTTCGTACCCGGCTACGGGCCGCGTACGTCCCTACACCATACGGCCGCGGCACCCCGAGGGGGCGCCGCGGCCGTATGCGCGGTTCTTGGTGGTCCGCCGACGCCTACTCGTCGCGGCCCAGGGCCGCCATGGCGCGCCGGGTGACCTCTTCGACCTCACCGAGCGCCGGGATCGTCACGACCAGGTCCTGCGCCTTGTAGTAGTCGATGATCGGCTCGGTCTCCGTGTGGTAGACCTCCAGGCGCTTGCGCACCGTGTCCTCACGGTCGTCGTCGCGCTGGTACAGCTCGCCGCCGCACACGTCGCACACGCCCTCACGGGCCGGCTTCTTGTACTCGACGTGGAAGACGTGCGAGGAGTCGCTGCGGCAGATCCGGCGGCCGGCGATCCGCTTGACGACCTCGTCCTCGGGGACCTCCAGGTCCAGGACGGCGTCCAGCGTGATGCCCTTGTCCTTCAGGTAGCCGTCCAGCGCCTCGGCCTGCTTGAGGTTGCGCGGGAAGCCGTCCAGCAGGAAACCGCCCTCGGCGTCCGGCTGGGAGATACGGTCCTCGGCCATGCCGATGGTGACCTCGTCCGGGACCAGGTTGCCGGCGTCCATGTAGGACTTCGCCTTGACGCCCAGCGGCGTGCCCTGGCTGATGTTCGCGCGGAAAAGGTCCCCCGTGGAGACGTGCGGGATCGCGAGGTTCTTGGCAAGGTACGCGGCCTGCGTACCCTTGCCGGCCCCCGGGGGCCCGACGAGGACGATTCGCATCAGCGGAGGAACCCTTCGTAGTTGCGCTGCTGGAGCTGGCTCTCGATCTGCTTCACGGTCTCCAGACCCACACCCACGATGATCAGGATGCTCGTCCCGCCGAACGGGAAGTTCTGGTTGGCCTTGAACAGCACCAACGCCACTGTTGGCACAAGCGCGATCAGACCCAGGTACAGCGAGCCCGGCCACGTGATCCGGTTGAGCACGTAGCTGAGGTACTCGGCCGTGGGGCGACCAGCCCGGATGCCCGGGATGAAGCCACCATACTTCTTCATGTTGTCGGCAACTTCTTCGGGGTTGAAGGAGATGGCGACGTAGAAGAACGCGAAGAAGACGATCAGCAGGAAGTACGTGACGATGTAGACCGGGTGGTCGCCCTTGGTGAAGTTCGCGGCGATCCAGGTCGCCCAGGCGGCCTTGGACCCGCTGAACTGGGCCACCAGCGCCGGGATGTACAGCAGGGACGAGGCGAAGATGACCGGGATGACGCCCGCCTGGTTCACCTTCAGCGGGATGTACGTGGACGTGCCGCCGTAAGAACGCCGTCCGATCATGCGCTTGGCGTACTGGACCGGGATGCGCCGCTGCGCCTGCTCGACGAAGACCACCAGGGCCACCATCGCCAGGCCCACCACGATGACCGAGAAGAACTCGATCCAGCCGTCGGCCAGCTTGCCGGACAGCTTGATGCCCCACAGCGCGGAGGGGAACCCGGAGGCGATGCCGACGAACATCAGGATCGACATGCCGTTGCCGATGCCGCGGTCGGTGATCAGCTCACCGAGCCACATGACCATGGCCGTACCGGTGGTCATCGTGATGACCATCGTGATGGTCGTGAAGATGGAGTCGCTGGGGACGATCTCGGAGGCCTGCGGGCAGTTCTGGAAGATCGCACCGCTGCGGGCGGTCGCCACCAGGCCGGTCCCCTGGAGGACCGCGAGTGCCACGGTCAGGTACCGGGTGTACTGGGTGATCTTGGCCTGGCCGGTCTGCCCCTCCTTCTTCAGGGCTTCCAGCCGGGGGATCACCACCGTCAGGAGCTGGAGGATGATGCTCGCCGTGATGTACGGCATGATCCCCAGGGCGAAGATCGTGATCTGGAGCAGCGCGCCGCCGCTGAACATGTTCACCAGGCCGAAGAGCCCGCTGTTGGCGCCCGCCTGCTTCATACAGGCGTCGACGGCCGCGTAACTCACTCCGGGAACCGGGACGTGCGCCCCGACCCGGTACAGGAGCACGATGCCCAACGTGAACAGCAGCTTCTTGCGCAGGTCGGGCGTCTTGAACGCTCGGGCGAACGCGGTGAGCACGGTGCCTCCTGCGCCTCCCGCGTTACGTGCGAGAGGTGACGGTCTTGAGGATCGACGAATACAAAGGGGCCAAAAACCGCGCAGACACAGCCCACGCGGAAATTAACAGTGCACGCCACCTTACCGGCGACCATGCCCCCCTTGGAACGACCAACCGGGGATGCCCCAATCAGTGGGCATCCCCGGTCAGTTGAATCACTGAGCTCAGATGAGCTCGGTCACGCTGCCGCCGGCGGCAGCGATCTTCTCCTTGGCGGAGGCGGAGACGGAGTCCACCGTCACCTGCAGCGCCACGGAGATCTCGCCCTGGCCCAGGACCTTGACGAGCTCGTTCTTGCGCACCGCGCCCTTGGCGACCAGGTCGGCCACCGTGACCTCGCCACCCTGCGGGAACAGCGCGGCCAGCTTGTCCAGGTTCACGACCTGGAACTGCTTGTGGGCGGGGTTCTTGAAGCCCTTCAGCTTCGGGAGGCGCATGTGGAGGGGCATCTGCCCACCCTCGAAGCGCTCCGGAACCTGGTAACGGGCCTTGGTGCCCTTGGTACCACGACCTGCGGTCTTACCCTTGGACGCCTCACCACGACCCACACGGGTCTTGGCGGTCTTGGCGCCCGGGGCAGGACGGAGGTTGTGGACCTTCAGCGGGTTGGTCTCCGCCATGTCAGTCGACCTCCTCGACCGTCACGAGGTGGCGGACGGTGTGCACCATTCCGCGGAACTCGGGGCGGTCCTCCTTGACAACCACGTCGTTGAGCCGCTTGAGGCCCAGCGAACGGAGGGTGTCGCGGTGGTTCTGCTTGCTGCCGATGTAGGACTTCGTCTGCGTGATCTTCAGGCGCGCCATTATGCGGTCACCCCAGCACGCGCCCGCAGCAGAGCGGCGGGAGCAACGTCCTCCAGCGGCAGGCCGCGGCGGGCGGCGATCTCCTCGGGACGCTGAAGTCCCTGGAGCGCCTCCACCGTGGCGTGCACGATGTTGATCGGGTTGGACGAGCCGAGCGACTTGCTCAGCACGTCGTGGATGCCCGCGCACTCCAGGACGGCGCGCACCGGGCCACCGGCGATCACACCGGTACCGGGGGAAGCCGGCTTGAGCAGGACGACGCCCGCAGCCTTCTCACCCTGGATGGGGTGGGGGATGGTGCCGGCGATACGCGGGACCTTGAAGAAGTGCTTCTTGGCCTCCTCCACACCCTTGGCGATGGCGGCCGGCACCTCCTTGGCCTTGCCGTAACCGACACCGACGGTGCCGTCACCGTCGCCCACCACGACCAGCGCGGTGAAGCTGAAGCGACGACCACCCTTCACAACCTTGGCGACGCGGTTGATTGCGACAACACGCTCGACGTAGGCGGTCTTCTCGGCAGCAGCGCCGCCGTCCCGCCGGTCCTTACGGTCCCGCCGCTCGCCGCCACCGGCACCGCTCCCGCGGCGCTGGGGTCCAGCCATTGGAATTACCTCTCTCTGTTACGTCCGCTAGCTACGGAACCGGGGCTTAGAACTTCAGCCCGGCTTCGCGGGCGGCGTCGGCCAGAGCGGCAATCCGCCCGGCGTACTGGTTGCCACCACGGTCGAACACGACGGCCTCGACACCGGCGGCCTTGGCACGCTCGGCAACCAGGGCGCCGACCTGCTTGGCCTGGGCGCTCTTGTCGCCCTCGGCACCGCGGATCGACGTGTCCAGGGTCGACGCCGAGGCCAGCGTGTGGCCCGCGATGTCGTCGATGACCTGCGCCACCATGTGGCGGTTGGACCGCGTCACGACCAGACGCGGACGCTCCGGCGTACCCGAAATCCGCTTGCGGATGCGGATGTGGCGCCGCTTGAGGGCGGCACCCTTGCGGGCGTTACCCTTCGCGATCTTCACACCGTATGCCATGGCTTACTTACCAGCCTTTCCGACCTTGCGGCGGATGACCTCGCCGGCGTACTTGACGCCCTTGGCCTTGTACGGGTCGGGCTTGCGCAGCTTGCGGATGTTCGCGGCCACCTCGCCGACCTTCTGCTTGTCGATGCCCTCGACGCTGAGCTTGGTCGGGGACTCGACCTTGAAGGAGATGCCCTCGGGCGCCTCGACCACGATCGGGTGGCTGTAGCCGAGCGCGAACTCCAGGTTGGAGCCCTTCGCCTGGACGCGGTAACCGACACCGCTGATTTCGAGAGCCTTGCTGTAGCCCTGGGTCACGCCGGTGATCATGTTCGCCACCAGCGTGCGGGACAGGCCGTGCAGGGCCTTGTTCTGACGCTCGTCGTTCGGGCGGGTGACGTTCAGGACGCCGTCCTCACCCTTGGCGACCTCGATGGGCGCGGCGACGGTGTGCGTCAGGGTGCCCTTGGGACCCTTCACAGAGACCGTGCGGCCATCGATGGTGACGTCCACACCAGCGGGAACCTGGATGGGCAGCTTGCCAATGCGCGACATTAGCTATTCCTCCGTTCCCTGATTACCAGACGTAGGCGAGAACTTCTCCGCCTACGCCCTTCTTGCTGGCCTGCTGACCGGTCAGGAGACCGTGGGACGTGGAGATGATCGCCACGCCCAGGCCGCCGAGGACCTTCGGCAGGTTGGTGGACTTTGCGTAGACCCGCAGGCCCGGCTTCGAGATCCGCTTGATGCCGGCGATCGAGCGCTCGCGGTTCGGGCCGAACTTCAGCTCCAGGACGAGGTTCTTGCCGACCTCGGCGTCCTCGACCTTCCAGCCGTTGATGTAACCCTCCTGCTGGAGGATCTCCGCGATGTGCGACTTGATCTTGCTGTGCGGCATCACGACGGTGTCGTGGTACGCCGAGTTCGCGTTACGCAGACGCGTGAGCATGTCTGCGATGGGATCAGTCATGGTCATGAATTGGCCTTCGGCCTCTCTCGCCGGGGTTTCCTGTATGCGCCATCCCTCTCCCCGAGCAGAGTCGGGACGGGTGCGGCGCGGGGACCTTCGGCGTAGTAAGCGACTATCTGCGGGCAGAGCCCGCGGGCGGTCAGGGCGGCGGGCGCCCAACCCTGCAAGCCTACGGCATACAGTGTGGGGCTCCCGCCGTCCAAATGCTTACCGAGAGCGTCCGGGTCTTCCAGCCTCCTCGTACCGCCGCCGGTCCCGGCGCCCGCAAAGGGCGCCGGACGTGCGACGGAGGAGCGGAATTACCAGGAGCTCTTGGTCACGCCCGGCAGCTCGCCGCGGTGAGCCATCTCACGGAGGCACACGCGGCACAGGCCGAACTTGCGGTACACGGAGTGCGGACGGCCGCAGCGCTGGCAACGCGTGTACGCGCGCACAGCGAACTTCGGCTTGCGGGCCGCCTTAGCGATCAGAGCCTTCTTCGCCACGGTCAGTTCTCCTTGAACGGGAAGCCGAGGTGACGAAGCAGGGCGCGGCCCTCATCGTCGTTCTGGGCGGTCGTCACCACGGTGATGTCCATGCCCCGGACCCGGTCGATCTTGTCCTGGTCGATCTCGTGGAACATGACCTGCTCCGTGAGACCGAAGGTGTAGTTGCCCCGGCCGTCGAACTGCTTGGGGGACAGACCACGGAAGTCGCGGATGCGCGGCAGCGCGAGCGACAGCAGGCGGTCCAGGAACTCCCACATGCGGTCACCACGGAGGGTGACGTGGGCACCGATCGGCTGGCCCTCACGCAGCTTGAACTGCGCGATGGACTTACGGGCCTTGGTGACGGCCGGCTTCTGGCCGGTGATCGTGGTGAGGTCGCGGATGGCGCCCTCGATCAGCTTGGAGTCGCGGGCGGCGTCGCCCACACCCATGTTGACCACGATCTTGGTCAGACCCGGGATCTGCATGACGTTCTCGTAGGAGAACTCGTCCTTCAGCTTCCCGGCGATCTCTTCGCGGTAGCGCGTCTTGAGACGCGGCGCGTTGGTGGTGGCAGTCATCAGATGTCCTCACCGGTCCGCTTGGCAACGCGGATCTTGTTGCCCTCGTCGTCGAAGCGGTATCCGACGCGGGTGACGACCTTCTTGCCGTCCTTCTCCACCACGAGCTGAACGTTGCTCACGTGGATCGGGGCCTCGGTCGTCACGATGCCGCCGGTCTTCGAGCCACGAGCGGTCTGGCCGGCCTTGGTGTGCTTCTTGACCCGGTTGACACCCTCGACCAGGACACGGTCCTCGCGGGGGAAGGCCGCGATGACCTTGCCCTGCTTGCCCTTGTCCTTGCCGGTGATGACCTGGACCAGGTCGCCCTTCTTGATCTTCATCGGTTACAGCACCTCCGGCGCGAGCGAGATGATCTTCATGAACTTCTTCTCGCGCAGCTCACGGCCCACGGGGCCGAAGATACGGGTGCCGCGGGGGTCGCCATCGTTCTTGAGGATGACGGCCGCGTTCTCGTCGAAGCGGATGTACGAGCCGTCCGGACGGCGGCGCTCCTTGACGGTGCGAACGATGACGGCCTTGACGACGTCACCCTTCTTCACGTTGCCACCGGGGATCGCGTCCTTGACGGTGGCGACGATGACGTCACCGATGCCCGCGTAGCGGCGACCGGAACCACCGAGAACACGGATGCAAAGGATTTCCTTCGCACCAGTGTTGTCGGCGACGCGCAGTCGCGACTCCTGCTGGATCACGTCTATCTCCTGATCGTCTGCCGGTTCCCGGCAGGGGCCGTCCTCTTACGAGGGGCAGCCCCTGCCGAGCCTGGCGGAACTGTCCCGAGGGAAACCCCTCGGGATTCTCTACGGGAATTCCCTGACGGGAATTTCCTTACTTGGCCTTTTCGAGGATCTCGACGACGCGCCAGCGCTTCGTCGCGGACAGCGGCCGGGTCTCCATGAGGAGGACGCGGTCGCCGATGCCCGCGGCGTTCTGCTCGTCGTGCGCCTTGAGCTTGTTCGTACGGCGGATGACCTTGCCGTACAGCGCGTGCTTGACACGGTCCTCGACGGCGACGACGACGGTCTTGTCCATCTTGTCGCTGACGACCAGACCCTCACGGGTCTTGCGGAAACCGCGCTCGTTCGTCTCAGTCACATTCTTCTCGCTCATCAGGCGCTCTCCACCGTCTCGATGCCGAGCTCGCGCTCCCGCATCAGGGTGTAGATCCGGGCGATGTCCTTGCGGACGGCCTTCAGCCGGCCGTGGTTCTCAAGCTGTCCGGTCGCCGCCTGGAAGCGGAGGTTGAACAGCTCCTCCTTGGCCTCACGAAGCTTGGCAACGAGGTCCTCGTTGTTCAGCTCGCGCAGCTCGGTCGCCTTGGTACCGGCCGCCATCACGACTCACCTGCCTCGCGCCGCACGATGCGGCACTTCATCGGAAGCTTGTGGGCGGCGCGGGTCAGCGCCTCCTTAGCAACCTTTTCATTCGGGAAGGACAGCTCGAACATCACCCGACCGGGCTTGACGTTCGCGACCCACCACTCCGGAGAACCCTTACCGGAACCCATGCGGGTCTCGGCCGGCTTCTTCGTCAGCGGACGGTCGGGGTAGATGTTGATCCACACCTTGCCGCCACGCTTGATGTGACGGGTCATGGCGATACGAGCGGACTCGATCTGCCGGTTCGTCACGTAGGCCGGGGTCACGGCCTGGATGCCGTACTCACCGAAGGCAAGCTCGGTACCACCCTTGGCCATACCGTTGCGCTTCGGGTGGTGCTGCTTGCGGTGCTTGACCCTACGAGGGATCAGCATGTCGGTCAGGCCTCCGTTCCGGTGCTCTCAGCAGCCGGAGCAGCGGCAGCGGCCTCGGCCTTGGGGGCCTCGGCAGCGGCGTTCTGCTGCGGCTTGCGACCGCCGCGGCCACCGCGCTCGCCACCGCGACGCGGGCGGTCGTTGCCGCCGCCACGGGCGGGGCGGTTGCCCGCGCGGGCTGCGGCGTTCTCGGCGCGGACCTCGGCGATGTTCTTGACGTCGCCCTTGTAGATCCAGACCTTCACACCGATACGGCCGAAGGTCGTACGGGCCTCGAAGAAGCCGTAGTCGACGTTCGCACGGAGCGTGTGCAGGGGCACACGGCCCTCGCGGTAGAACTCCGAGCGGGACATCTCGGCGCCGCCGAGACGGCCACCGCACTGGATCTTGATGCCCTTGGCGCCGGCCTTCATCGTCGACTGCATGCTCTTGCGCATGGCGCGACGGAAGGAGACGCGGGAGGAGAGCTGCTCGGCGACGGCCTGCGCCACGAGCTGGGCGTCCACCTCGGGGTTCTTGACCTCGAGGATGTTGAGCTGGACCTGCTTGCCGGTCAGCTTCTCCAGCTCGCCGCGGATGCGGTCGGCCTCGGCGCCGCGGCGGCCGATGACGATGCCCGGACGAGCGGTGTGGATGTCAACGCGGACGCGGTCGCGGGTGCGCTCGATCTCCACCTTGGAGATACCGGCGCGCTCCATGCCCTTCGTCATCATGCGACGAATGGCGACGTCTTCCTTGACGTAGTCCTTGTACAGCTTGTCGGCGTACCAGCGGGACTTGAAGTCCGTGGTGATGCCGAGCCGGAACCCGTGCGGGTTTACCTTCTGGCCCATTACCGGGTTCCTTCCTTGCTGCTGACGACCACGGTGATGTGGCTGGTCCGCTTGCGGATCCGGTAGGCGCGGCCCTGGGCACGCGGACGGAACCGCTTCAGGGTCGGGCCCTCGTCGACGTACGCCTCGGAAATGTAGAGGCTGCCGGCGTCGGTGTGGTCGTAGTTGTGCGCGGCGTTGGCAATGGCGCTGTCCAGCACCTTGCCCACCGGCACGCTCGCGGCCTGCGGGGCGAAACGCAGGACCGCCTGAGCCTCCGTGGCATCCATGCCACGGATGAGGTCCACCACGCGGCGGGCCTTCATGGGCGTGACGCGGATGTACCGCGCCTGGGCCCTGGCTTCCATGGTTGTCCCTTCGGTGTCAGTCATAGTCTTCGCAATCCCGCTGATCAGCGACGCCGCGACTTGCGGTCGTCCTTCTCGTGGCCGCGGAAGGTGCGGGTCGGCGCAAACTCGCCGAGCTTGTGGCCGACCATCGACTCGGTGACGAACACCGGGACGTGCTTACGGCCGTCGTGCACCGCGATCGTGTGGCCGAGCATGGCCGGGACGATCATCGAGCGGCGGGACCAGGTCTTGATGACGTTCTTGGTGCCGGCTTCGTTCTGGACATCCACCTTCTTGATCAGGTGGTCGTCGACGAAGGGCCCCTTCTTGAGACTGCGCGGCATCTAAACCCGCTCCTAGCGCTTCTTGTTCGTCTTGCGGCGGCGGACGATGTACTTGTTGCTGGCCTTCTTCGGCGAGCGAGTACGACCCTCCTTCTTGCCCCAGGGCGAGACCGGGTGGCGACCACCGGAAGTCTTGCCCTCACCACCACCGTGGGGGTGGTCAACCGGGTTCATCACGACACCACGCACGGTCGGGCGGACGCCCTTCCAGCGCATACGGCCGGCCTTGCCCCAGTTGATGTTCGACTGCTCGGCGTTGCCGACCTCGCCGACGGTGGCGCGGCAGCGCACATCGACCAGGCGGATCTCACCGGACGGCATACGAAGGTGGGCCATGGAGCCCTCCTTCGCCAGAAGCTGCACGGAGGCACCCGCGGAGCGGGCGAACTTCGCGCCGCCGCCGGGCCGCAGCTCGATGGCGTGGATCGTCGTACCCACGGGGATGTGGCGCAGCGGCAGGTTGTTGCCCGGCTTGATGTCGGCCCCGGGGCCGTTCTCGATGCGGGCGCCCTGGACCAGGCCACGGGGGGCGATGATGTAGCGCTTCTCGCCGTCTGCGTAGTGCAGCAGCGCGATGCGCGCGGTGCGGTTGGGGTCGTACTCGATGTGCGCGACCTTGGCCGGCACGCCGTCCTTGTCGTGACGACGGAAGTCGATCACGCGGTAGGCGCGCTTGTGGCCACCACCCTGGTGGCGAACGGTCACACGACCGGCGTTGTTACGGCCGCCCTTGCTGTGCAGCGGGCGGACCAGCGACTTCTCCGGCGTGGACCGCGTGATCTCGACAAAGTCGGCGACGCTGGAGCCACGACGGCCCGGGGTCGTCGGCTTGTACTTGCGGATACCCATTTCTCAGTCCTCGTCCGATTCCGGACGACTCGGACTCCGTTAGGAGACCGGGCCGCCGAAGATGTCGATACGGTCGCCCTCGGCGAGGGTCACGATGGCGCGCTTGGTGTTGGCGCGCTTGCCGAAACCGGTACGGGTGCGCTTGCGCTTGCCCTGCCGGTTGATCGTGTTGACCCCGGTGACCTTGACCGAGAAGACCGCCTCGACGGCCTGCTTGATCTGGGTCTTGTTCGCGCGCGGGTCGACGACGAACGTGTACTTGTTCTCGTCCAGCAGCGCGTAGCTCTTCTCGGACACGACCGGCTTGACGAGAATGTCGCGCGGGTCCGTGAAGGTCTTGCTGGTGACGACGGCCTCAGTCATCAGGCGTCGCTCCCTTCGGTCTCAACGGCCTTGGGGCCAGACACGAAGGACTCGAAGGCGGCCTTGGTGAAGACCACGTCGTCGGAGACGAGCACGTCGTACGTGTTGAGCTGGCCCGGCTCCAGGATGTGGACCTGGGGCAGGTTGCGGGCGGACAGCCACGCGGCCTCGTCGGCACGCTCGGCGACCAGC
Organism: Streptomyces sp. MST-110588; assembly: GCF_022695595.1. Classification (NCBI taxonomy): domain Bacteria; kingdom Bacillati; phylum Actinomycetota; class Actinomycetes; order Kitasatosporales; family Streptomycetaceae; genus Streptomyces; species Streptomyces sp. MST-110588. The sequence continues at coordinate 4,441,802 of NZ_CP074380.1, read as the reverse complement.
AGCACGTTCTTGCGCTCGCTGACCTTGCCGAGGAGGGCCTTGGCGGCCTTGGTGGAGACCTGGCCCTCGACCACGCCGGAGACGACGTGGATGCGGCTGTGGCGGGCCCGGTCGGTGAGGGCACCGCGCAGGGCGGCGGCCTTCATCTTCTTCGGGGTCCGCTGCGAGTAGTCACGCGGCACGGGGCCGTGGACGACGCCACCGCCGGCGAACTGCGGAGCGCGGGTCGAACCCTGGCGCGCGCGGCCGGTGCCCTTCTGGCGGTACGGCTTCTTGCCACCGCCGCGGACCTCGCCGCGAGTCTTGGTCTTGTGCGTACCCTGACGGGCCGCGGCCAACTGAGCGACGACGACCTGGTGGATCAGCGGAACGCTGACCTTCGCGTCGAAGATCTCCGCGGGGAGCTCGACGGTCCCGGCCTTGTCGCCTGCCGGCGAAAGGATGTCAATGGTGCTCATCGGTTACCTCAGGCCCCCTTGGCCGCGGTACGGACCAGGACGAGGCCGCCGTTCGGACCAGGAACTGCGCCCTTGATGAGCAGCAGACCCTTCTCCGCGTCAACGGCGTGGACGGTCAGGTTCTGGGTGGTGACCCGCTCATTGCCCATACGGCCGGCCATCCGCATGCCCTTGAACACGCGGCCCGGGGTGGCGCAGCCACCGATGGAGCCCGGCTTGCGGTGCACGCGGTGGGCACCGTGGGAGGCCTTGCCACCGCCGAAGCCGTGACGCTTCATGACACCGGCGAAGCCCTTGCCCTTGCTCTTGCCGGTCACGTCCACCTTGACGCCGGCCTCGAAGGTCTCGGCGTTGATCTCCTGGCCGAGGGTGTACTCGCCGGCGTCGGCGGTACGGACCTCGACGAGGTGACGGCGGGGGGTGACGTCGGCCTTCGCGAAGTGGCCCTTGAGGGGCTTGTTCACCTTGCGCGGGTCGATCTCGCCGAAGGCGATCTGGACGGAGTCGTAGCCGTCCTTGTCATTGGTGCGCACCTGGGTAACGACACAGGGGCCGGCCTTCACCACGGTCACCGGGACGACACGGTTGTTCTCGTCCCAGACCTGGGTCATGCCGAGCTTCTCGCCCAGGATGCCCTTGATCTGCTTAGCCATTCTCAGATCACCGACCCTCAGAGCTTGATCTCGATGTCGACACCGGCCGGAAGGTCGAGTCGCATCAGGGAGTCAACGGTCTTCGGCGTCGGGTCGAGGATGTCGATCAGGCGCTTGTGCGTGCGCATCTCGAAGTGCTCGCGCGAGTCCTTGTACTTGTGCGGCGACTTGATGACGCAGTACACGTTCTTCTCAGTGGGCAGCGGCACCGGGCCCGCGACCGACGCACCAGTGCGGGTCACCGTCTCGACGATCTTCTTCGCCGAGCTGTCGATGACCTCGTGGTCGTAGGCCTTGAGCCGGATGCGGATCTTCTGTCCCGCCATGGCTACTCAGTAGTCCTGTCTCTCGTAACGCTCTGGGACCCGGTGCGCCGTGCTCCGCGAGGAGCACCCGCCTGCCTCCGACCCACGCGGTCGGGCGTGTCGCACCCCTTCCCGTAAATCTCCACAGGGGAGATCCTTCAAGAAGGAGTGTGTGGGGGCAGGACACCCACCGGGCGCCTGGCTGGTACCCCGCTCACGCTTCCCGGAAGATTCCCGTACTTCCGCCCCTGATGAGGAACGACGAATACCTGGGACTCGCTTCCAGTCCTCCCGGCGGGAGGCGCGCAGCATCGGCACTCAACCGAGCAACCTGGACAGTGTGCCATAGCATGCCGACCCGATGCCAATCGAGCCGGTGATCGTACACCGGCTCGTCAGCGGCGCATGGCCGAGGTCACGGCCGCGTCCGGTAGATCTGCGTCAGATCAACATCAATGGTAAAGGGAACACTCACCTTCAACCGTTGATGATAGATCCCCGTAAGGCAGTAACTCTTCGCAACCGCATCCAGCTCGTACGTGTGCACCGCCGGATGCTCGTCCTCCCCCGCCATCTCCACCAGCCAGAAGTGCGGAATCCCCGCTCTCGCGTACTTTCCCGGCTTGGTCTCCCGATCCCGCTCCCGCGAGTCCGGTGAGACCACCTCCACCGCGAGCACCACGTCCGCAGCCTCGAACCTGGTCTGACTCCCGCCGGACACCGCTTCGCCACGCACCACCAGGAGATCCGGCTCCGGAGCATTACGGGGACCGAGCACGACGGTCATCTCCCGCATCACCCAGAGACGATCCGGCACGGTTCGTTGCAGCCCGGCTTCCAGCAGGAACAACGCTCTGGAGCGAAAGATCCGCTGCGGACTCCTGAAGACCAGGCTCCCGTCGATCAGCTCGGTGTGCGGCGGGAGGCCGGGCAGGCTGAACAGGTCGTCCACGGTGCAGCCGCCCGACGGCGGCACGGGCCCCGGGTGCTGCAGTTCGGCAGTCATGATTCCTCCCATGGTCGAGACCGTGGACCCGGTACCCGCTGCTCATGCGTCGTAGATCTGCGTCAGGTCGATGTCGATGGCGTACGGCACCGTGGTCTTCAGCCGCTGGTGATGGACGCCCGTAACGCCGTAGCTCTGCGTCACCGCATCCAGCTCGTACGTGTGCACCGCCGCATGGTCGTCCTCCCCCACCATCTCCACCAGCCAGAAGTACGGAATCCCCGCCCGCGCGTACTTCCCCGGCTTGATCTTCCGGTCCCGCCTCTCCGAATCCGGCGAGATCACCTCCCCCGCGAGCACGACGTCCGCGACGTCATACCGGTCCCGCCGGGGATCCCACGCGCCCACGGCCCGCACCACGAGAACATCCGGTTCCAGCACATCGCGGTCCCCCAGCACCACAGCCATGTCGCCACGCACCCGCAGGTGGCCCGGCGCCGTCCGCCGCAGCCCGTCCCACAGCAGCGACTGCGCCACCGAGTCGAACGCCCGCCGCGGAGCCGCGACCACGACACCCCCGTCGATCAACTCGGCGTGTCGCGGCAGCCCCGGCAGACCGAAGAACTCCTCGACGCCATACCCACCCGGCGGCGGCACGGCCCACGGCCGCTGCGGTTCGTCCGTCGTGATGTCGTCCATGGCCCAAGATCGTGGCCTTGCTACGTACCGGCGCTCCCCGCATACGTCCCGACACCACCCGTTGGGACGAGAACACCCGTACGCCATTGACGGCCGTCAGACCCCGCGTAACCCGCGTATTCCGCCTGTCCCCCGAGTCCCTGCCTCCTGGCCGTCTGGCTCAGCTCATCCCGCCGAAGCCACCGCCCCCGGGCCGCGTACGGCGTCACCGCCCGGTACCGGCTCCGAGGCGTCGGAGCCGGTACCCACGATGTGGTTCGCCGCGTCCACGTGGACCACGCGCGGGCGCAGCGTACGGGCCTCGGCGTCCTCGACCTGGGCGTAGCTGATGAGGATCACCAGGTCACCGGGGTGCACCAGGTGGGCGGCGGCACCGTTGATGCCGATGATCCCGGAGCCGCGCTCCCCCTCGATGATGTACGTCTCCAGGCGTGCCCCGTTGGTGATGTCGACGATGTGGACCAGTTCGCCGGGCAGCAGATCGGCGGCGTCCAGCAGGTCGGCGTCCACCGTCACCGACCCGACGTAGTGCAGGTCCGCCTGCGTCACGGTGGCACGGTGGATCTTGGACTTGAACATGGTGCGCAGCATGGCGTCACTCCTGAAGGAAGAAGGTCACGCCCTCACCACGAGGTGCGTGCCGGCTCACCCATGCTATTGCCCCGGAGTCAGACGTGAGTTGACACGTACGAGAGGAACCCGGCCCAGGCATCACGAGCGAAGCGGAGGTGAGGTCCGCCCGGGTCCTTGGAGTCGCGGACATTAATCGCGCTTGGGGTGGCGGCTACCTCGACGCACTCGGGGCCGTCGTTGGTGCTGTAGCTGCTCTTGAACCACTCCAGCGCGGGAGCTGGCCGGGTTGCCATGTCTCTCCTTGGGGATCAGACCTCTGACGCGTACGCCACGAAGGCACTCCAGGTGCCCGGCGCGAAGCCGAGGCGAGGCCCGCCCGGGTCCTTGGAGTCGCGCACGTGCACGGTGCCGGGAGTGGCAGCCACCTCAACACATGCAGGACCGTCGTTGCTGCTGTAGCTGCTCTTGAACCACTCCAGCGCGGGAGCCGTAGCGGGAACGGGCTTGAGGGTCATGTCTCTCCCAGTACTTTCTCGATGAAAGCCAATGACTCCCGTGGGGTGAGAGCCTGGGCCCGGATGATTCCATACCGCAGCTCAAGGATCCGGAGATCCTTGGGATTGGAGATCAAGCGGCTGGAGAGCTGGCTTTCCCAGTGCCCCACCGCAGTACCGTCGTTGAACTTCAGCAGTTGGAGCTCGCCGCCCATCCCAGCATGTTCCTCGCATTGCGTAGGCATCACCTGGATTTCGACGTGCCTCAACTTCCCAAGTTCCAGCAGGTGTTCGAGCTGCCGGTACAGCACCATTCTGCCCCCGATCGGTCGCCGTAGCGTCACCTCTTCCTGGACGAATGTCAGCATCGCGAAGGGATGCCGCTGAAGGATCTCCTGGCGTCGCATGCGAGCCGCCACGTAGCGTTCGATCTCGTCCGCCGTGTAGGCGGGACGGCGCATCTCAAAGAGCGCCCGCGCGTACTCCTCCGTCTGCAACAGCCCGTGCATGTTGTGGTTGCCGTACACACCGAGCTCGACCGCGTCGGCCTCCAGGCGGGCCAGGTCGCGGACCTTCTTGGGGTAGCGGGCCTCCGCTACGTCCTTCTTCATGGCGGCGAGCTTGCCGGCGGCGCCGAGGACCTTGTCGGCGCGGTCCAGGAACTCCGGTCTCGGGATGCGTTTACCCGCCTCGACCTTGTAGACCAGGTCCTCGCCGTAGCCGATCGTCGCGCCGAACTCGGGTTGGCTCAGGCCCGCCGCCTCTCTCCAGAGCTTGATCTGTCGGCCGACCGCCGCGATCACCGCGCCGGAGTCGTCGTCGGCCGGTTCCCAGTCGGGTTCGTCCGCTCCGTCAGTCGTGTAGTCCTTGCCGCCATCACTGGTGCTCATGCGCAGCCACCTCCATAGCGTCACGGTGGACAGGCCGGACAGTCGCGAGTCGCGGCCGGACAGTCACCGTGTGTGCGGGCGTCGTCACTGGGCAGCGTACGCAGGGATGGACACGCTGAGTGATGTGAACCAAGAAATTGCCGGTCAGGGCAGTCTGGCCACTTCGGAATCCGCAAAAGCATCCGCCGTCCGCCAGTTCTGGGTACAGCTATCCGCCACGCGGCGTGGCGCTCGGCTGGCGCGGTTGCTCGCCGTGGAGCAACTGCGGTCCTGGGGACTGCCTCACGAGGCGGTGGAGCAGGTCGTGGCCGAGTTGGCCTCGAACGCCGCGTCGCACGGGCGGGTGGCGGGGCGGGACTTCCGGCTCGTCGTACGGGCGAACGGGCGTCTGGTGCGGGTGGAGGTCACGGACGCGCGGGGTGACCGGATGCCGGTTCCGCGGGCTCCGGGGGACGGGGAGGCCGGGCGGGGGCTGCTTCTCGTCGGGGCGTTCGCGGAGCGGTGGGGGACGGTGTGGGGGCCGGCGCCGTGCAAGACGGTGTGGGCGGAGATGGTTTGTTGAGGGTGGGTGGGGGCGGAGAGCCGTGACCGGGGGCCGGGGGGCCGGGGGCCGGTGCGTCGGGACGTAAAAGACCCAGTAACCAGGGGAAAGTACCCAACCCGGCCCTGCCGTCCCTGCCGTCACTCGCTTGGGTGATTGCGAGTGGGAAAGCTGGCGTGGAGCGGGTTCGGCGCGGCAGGGTCGGCGGCGAGAGACAACTCGCAGACATGCGACAGACATGCGACGGCCCCCGGCCGGGACGGCAATCCCGATCGAGGGCCTGACCACCGAGGAAGAAGAGGCTTCCTGATGGGTGAGCAGCAGCTTAGTGCCCCCTCGCGCGCCATGTGCGCAGTCCGAGGAATCCGGAGGGGGCTGTGCAAGGTGACCGAGACCCAGCGCTCGGGTTACACGATCGTCGGCAATCAGCTCGCCCAGCACAAGGAGCTGTCGGCGCTCGCGATCGGGCTGGCGACGTACATCCAGTCGCTGCCGGACGGAGCCTCGGTCAGCGTCCGTGAACTCGCCGAGAGGTTCCCCGAGGGACGTGCACGGGTGGCCGCCGCCATGCGGTTGCTGGAGTCGCACGGGTTCATCGAGCGGGCCCGTGAGCGGGGCGCGGACGGGAGGATCCACACGGTCACGTACTCGTACAACGATCCGAAGGCCACTCGCGCCCGCCGGGCCCGCGAGGCCCTCGCGGGTGACGCAGACCGTGCCGTCGGCGCCGATGCAGTGGGGTGCGGGGCGTCTGCCTCGGCAGCTACCTCGCCCACTGTTGACGGCGACTTGGAGGATGGTCAGGACGTTACGGCGCCTTCGGAACCGGTACCGGCCGTCGCCGCCGCGCCCGCTGTCCCTCGTGCGGCGGCGCCGCTCCCCCGGCCGCGTACCGCCTCCGCCGGGCAGGAGTCGACGGCCCTCGCGCTGCTGGCGAATCTGCGGTGCGAGGAGCCGCGCCTGCTGCTGTCCGTACGAGAAGTCCACCGGCTCGCCCCGGCCGTGGCCGCCTGGCTGGAGCGCGGGGCGGCTCCGGAGGCCGTACGGCGCACGCTGACCGCCGGGCTTCCGCAGGAGCTGCGCCACCCGGCGGGTTTCCTCGCCCACCGGCTCACCGCCCTCCTCCCGCCAGCGATCCCGCCCGGTCCCGTACCGGCCGCCTCGCAGGACGTACGGCCCGATCCTCTCCAGACCTGCGACGGCTGCGAGCGCGCCTTCCGGGCCCCGCAGGCGGGACGCTGCCGCGACTGCCGGGGCGACGCGGGGGCCGGGGCCACGGCAGTGGCGGGCACGGAGACAGGGACGCGGAGCACCGCCGAGCGCCTGAAGGTCCGTCCATACCGTCCCGATCGCGACTCCCGTCCCGCCCGCGACTCCCGTACCGCCCGCGACTCCCATCACGCTCGCGACTCGCGCCCTGTCCCCGCCCCTCAGTTCGCCCACACCTGACCGGGGCCGCCGGCTCGTCGGCCTCCGCCGTCCGGGCGCTGCGGAAACCGTTGAAGCAAGGATTCCGGGGCCGTAGCGCCTCACCTGCATGAACGGCGGGCTGCGTCAAGGCATTTACGAGTAATCGGACATTGTCAAACTGCTTGTCAAATTCTTGTTGCACACCTGTCGCAAGCGATCAATAACTGGCACTCTCCTCTCGATTCACTCCTGCATCACCAGGTGGTCCCCAAGGACCGCCTGTCCCCTCATGCGGGCCGTGCCCATGCGGACCGCGCTAGGAGACAGAGTTGAGACGCATGACCTTCACCCCCCGCAAGAACACCCTTCGCGCCACCGCCCTGGTCGCCTCCGCCGCGATGGTCGCGGTGGCCGTCCAGACGGGATCGGCGACCGCCACGCCCGAGCGTGAGAGCGCCGCGGAGACCGTCGCGCTGTCCGCCTCGCAGCGTGTAAGCGCGCTCCAGAGCGCGCAGGCGGGCGCCGCGGCGACGGCCGACGAGATCGGTCTGGGCGGCAAGGAGAAGCTGGTCGCCCGCGACGTCGTCAAGGACGCGGACGGCACGGTGCACACGCGCTACGAGCGCACGTTCGCCGGCCTTCCGGTGCTCGGCGGGGACCTGGTCGTCCACGAGAAGACCGACGGCACGCGTACGGTCGACAAGGCGACCGACGCCAAGATATCCGTGCCCTCCACCCAGGCTCAGCGGCCGGCCGACAGCGCGAAGAAGTCGGCGCTGGCCGCGGCTGCCGCCGAGAGGACCTCCAGCGCCGCCACGGACGCGCCGCGCAAGGTGATCTGGGCCGCCACGGGCAAGCCGGTCCTCGCGTACGAGACCGTCGTCACCGGCGCGCAGAAGGACGGCACGCCCAGCCAGCTCCACGTCATCACCGACGCGAAGACGGGCAAGAAGCTCTTCCAGAACGAGGCGATCGAGACCGGTACCGGCACCAGCCGGTACAGCGGCAAGGTCCCGCTGTCCACGACCAAGAGCGGCGGCAAGTACAGCCTGACCGACAAGGCGCGCGGCGGCCACAAGACGTACGACATGAAGCAGCGCGAGGAGGGCACCGGCACCCTCTACACCGACGCCGACGACAAGTGGGGCGGCGGGCGCCAGACCGCGGGCGTGGACGCGCACTACGGCGCGGCGGTCACCTTCGACTTCTACAAGAAGGTGCTGGGCCGCAACGGCATCCGCGGCGACGGCAAGGGCGCCTACAGCCGCGTCCACTTCAGCAACGACTACGTCAACGCCTTCTGGTCGGACGACTGCTTCTGCATGACGTACGGCGACGGCGCGGGCAACAAGAACCCGCTGACCTCGCTGGACGTGGCTGCCCACGAGATGACCCACGGCGTCACCTCGGCCACCGCCAAGCTGAACTACAGCGGCGAGTCCGGCGGCCTGAACGAGGCGACGTCCGACATCTTCGGCACGGCGACCGAGTTCTTCGCCAAGAACGCCAGCGACAAAGGCGACTACCTCATCGGCGAGAAGATCAACATCAACGGTGACGGTACGCCGCTGCGCTACATGGACAAGCCCTCCAAGGACGGCGCGTCCAAGGACTACTGGTCCTCCTCGCTGGGCAACAACGACGTCCACTACTCCTCGGGCCCGGCGAACCACTTCTTCTACCTGCTGGCCGAGGGCAGCGGCAAGAAGACGATCAACGGTGTGAAGTACGACAGCCCGACCTACAACAAGAAGAAGGTCACCGGCATCGGCCGCGACAAGGCGCAGAAGATCTGGTTCCGCGCCCTGACCCGGTACTTCACCTCGACCACCAACTACGCCAAGGCCCGGACCGGCACGCTGAAGGCGGCGGCCGACCTGTACGGCAAGAACAGCGCCGCGTACAAGACGGTCGCGGCGGCCTGGACCGCGATCAACGTCAAGTAGAGACAGCACGGCCCGCGACGGCTGACGGACGTACGCTCGTACGACCGTCAGCCGTCAGCCGTAACCGCACACGGCGTGACGACAGCCGGACATCGGCGTCGAACATCGGCGGAGCACAGCAGAAGGGCCCCGTACACCCAAAGGTGTACGGGGCCCTTCTTGAGCAGCTCTGCGAGCTACCAGGTCAAACCGTCAGGTGATTACTTGACGATCTTGGTGACCTGGCCGGCGCCCACGGTCCGGCCACCCTCACGGATGGCGAACTTCAGGCCCTCCTCCATGGCGACCGGCTGGATGAGCTGGACCGACATCTCGGTGTTGTCGCCCGGCATGACCATCTCGGTGCCCTCGGGAGGGTCACGACGCCGGTCACGTCCGTGGTACGGAAGTAGAACTGCGGGCGGTAGTTGTTGAAGAACGGGGTGTGACGGCCACCCTCGTCCTTCGACAGGATGTACGCCTGCGCCTCGAACTCCGTGTGCGGGGTGACCGAGCCCGGCTTGATGATGACCTGGCCGCGCTCGACGTCCTCGCGCTTGATGCCACGGAGCAGCAGACCGACGTTCTCACCGGCCTGGCCCTCGTCGAGCAGCTTGCGGAACATCTCGATGCCGGTGACCGTGGTGGTGGTCTTCTCGGTCTTGATGCCGATGATGTCGACGGTCTCGTTGACCTTCAGGACACCGCGCTCGATACGACCGGTGACGACGGTGCCACGACCGGTGATCGTGAAGACGTCCTCGATCGGCATCAGGAACGGCTTGTCGACGTCACGCTCGGGCTGCGGGATCGACTCGTCGACGGCCTTCATCAGGTCGAGGACGGTCTTGCCCCACTCGGCGTCGCCCTCGAGCGCCTTGAGCGCCGAGACCTTGACGACCGGGACGTCGTCGCCCGGGAACTCGTACTCGGAGAGGAGCTCACGGACCTCGAGCTCGACGAGCTCCAGGATCTCCTCGTCGTCCACCATGTCGGCCTTGTTCAGGGCGACAACGATGTAGGGGACGCCGACCTGGCGGGCCAGGAGCACGTGCTCCTTGGTCTGCGGCATCGGACCGTCGGTCGCGGCGACCACGAGGATCGCGCCGTCCATCTGGGCGGCACCGGTGATCATGTTCTTAATGTAGTCCGCGTGACCGGGGCAGTCGACGTGGGCGTAGTGACGCGACTCGGTCTGGTACTCGACGTGCGCGATGGAGATGGTGATACCGCGCTGGCGCTCCTCGGGAGCCTTGTCGATCTGGTCGAAGGCCGAGGCCTCGTTCAGGTCCGGGTACGCGTCGTGCAGCACCTTGGTAATGGCGGCCGTGAGGGTCGTCTTACCGTGGTCGATGTGACCGATGGTGCCGATGTTGACGTGCGGCTTAGTCCGCTCGAACTTCGCCTTCGCCACTGGGGTCCTCCTGTGGAGTGGTTCTGTACGCCTTACTCATCGGCGCCAGGTGATCTTTGCTGGGGTGCCGGCTGCCGGGGACCTCCCCACGGGACGCGGCGGCGTCCCCGGCAGACGGTGTCAAGCCTAAAGCGTGTTCCGACTCGTGAGAGCCGGACCTACTCGCCCTTGGCCTTCGCGATGATCTCCTCGGCGACGTTCCGCGGAACCTCGGCGTAGGAGTCGAACTGCATCGAGTAGCTCGCGCGACCCGACGTCTTGCTGCGGAGGTCTCCGACGTAGCCGAACATCTCCGAAAGCGGAACCAGGCCCGTGACGAGCTTGGCACCCGCGCGGTCCTCCATGGACTGGATCTGCCCACGGCGGGAGTTGATGTCGCCGATCACATCGCCCATGTAGTCCTCGGGCGTGGTGACCTCGACCTTCATCATCGGCTCCAGCAGGGCCGGGCTGGCCTTGCGGGCGGCCTCCTTGAAGGCCATCGAACCGGCGATCTTGAAGGCCATCTCGGAGGAGTCGACCTCGTGGTAGGCGCCGTCGAGAAGGGTGACCTTCACGCCGGTCAGCGGGTAGCCGGCGAGAACACCGAACTCCATGGCCTCCTGGCAGCCCGCGTCCACGGACGGGATGTACTCCCGCGGGATACGGCCACCGGTGACCTTGTTCTCGAACTCGTACCCGTCGCCCTCAAGCGGCTCGATCGCGATCTGCACCTTGGCGAACTGACCGGAACCACCGGTCTGCTTCTTGTGGGTGTAGTCGACCCGCTCGACCGCCTTGCGCAGCGTCTCACGGTAGGCGACCTGCGGCTTGCCGACGTTGGCCTCGACCTTGAACTCACGCTTCATACGGTCGACCAGCACGTCCAGGTGCAGCTCGCCCATACCCGCGATGATGGTCTGGCCGGTCTCCTCGTGCGTGGAGACCTGGAAGGACGGGTCCTCCTCGGCGAGACGCTGGATGGCGACACCCAGCTTCTCCTGGTCGCCCTTGGACTTGGGCTCGATGGCGACCTGGATGACCGGGGCCGGGAAGTCCATCGACTCCAGGATCACCGGGTTGGACGCGTCGCAGAGGGTCTCACCGGTGGTGGTCTGCTTCAGACCCATGACGGCGACGATGTCGCCGGCACCCACCGAGTCGATCTCCTCACGCTTGTTCGCGTGCATCCGGTAGATCTTGCCGATGCGCTCCTTCTTGCCCTTCACGGAGTTCTGCACCTGAGTGCCGGTCTCCATGCGGCCGGAGTACACCCGGACGAAGGTGAGCTTGCCCAGGTGGGGGTCGCTCATGATCTTGAAGGCAAGGCCGGCGAAGGGAGCCTCGTCGGACGGCTCGCGCTTGACGGCCTCCTCCGCGTCCTTCACCGAGTGGCCCTCGACGGCGCCGATGTCCAGCGGCGACGGCAGGTAGCGCACGACGGCGTCGAGCAGGGGCTGCACGCCCTTGTTCTTGAACGCGGTACCACAGAACACCGGGGTGATCGTGGTGGAGCCCTTGCCGGTCGAGGCGATGGTGATACGGCGGATCGCCGCGTAAAGCTGCTCCTCGGTGGGCTCCTTGCCCTCCAGGTACAGCTCCATCATGTCTTCGTCGTTCTCGGCGACGGCCTCGAGCAGCTTGCCGCGCCACTCGTCGGCAGCCTCGATGTGGGTGTCGGGGATGTCGACGACGTCGTACATCTCACCCTTGGCGGCCTCGGCGGACCAGACCAGGGCCTTCATGCGGACCAGGTCGACGACGCCCTTGAAGTCCGCCTCGGTGCCGATCGGAAGCTGCATGACCAGCGGAACCGCGCCCAGGCGGTCCACGATCATGTCGACGCAGCGGTGGAACTCGGCGCCGGTGCGGTCGAGCTTGTTGACGAAGCAGATACGCGGAACGCCGTAGCGGTCCGCCTGACGCCACACGGTCTCGGACTGCGGCTCAACACCGGCAACGCCGTCGAACACCGTCACGGCACCGTCGAGCACGCGCAGCGAACGCTCCACCTCGACGGTGAAGTCGACATGGCCCGGGGTGTCGATGATGTTGATGGTGTGGTCGACGTTGTCCAGCGGCCAGTGGCAGGTGGTCGCGGCGGACGTGATCGTGATGCCGCGCTCCTGCTCCTGCTCCATCCAGTCCATCGTGGCAGCGCCGTCGTGGACTTCACCGATCTTGTACGAGACGCCGGTGTAGAACAGGATCCGCTCGGTGGTGGTCGTCTTGCCCGCGTCGATGTGGGCCATGATCCCGATGTTGCGGACCCTGGCCAGGTCAAGCGAAGTGGTGGCCATAGTGGCTCAATCTTCTCTCGGTCTCGATGTGGGTAGCGACTACCAGCGGTAGTGCGCGAAGGCCTTGTTGGACTCGGCCATCTTGTGGGTGTCCTCGCGCTTCTTGACCGAAGCGCCGAGGCCGTTGGAGGCGTCCAGCAGCTCGTTCATGAGGCGCTCGGTCATGGTCTTCTCGCGGCGGGCGCGGGAGTAGCCCACGAGCCAGCGCAGCGCGAGGGTGGAGGCGCGGCCGGGCTTGACCTCGACCGGCACCTGGTAGGTGGCGCCACCGACACGGCGGGACTTGACCTCAAGGGTCGGCTTGATGTTCTCCAGCGCGCGCTTGAGCGTGATGACCGGGTCGTTGCCGGTCTTCTCGCGCAGACCCTCCATGGCACCGTAAACGATGCGCTCGGCGGTGGAGCGCTTGCCGTTCAGCAGGACCTTGTTGATGAGGGAGGTCACCAGAGGAGAGCTGTAGACCGGGTCAATGATGACCGGGCGCTTCGGGGCGGGGCCCTTACGAGGCATTCTTACTTCTCCTTCTTGGCGCCGTAGCGGCTGCGAGCCTGCTTGCGGTTCTTGACGCCCTGCGTGTCGAGGGAGCCTCGGATGATCTTGTAGCGAACACCCGGAAGGTCCTTCACACGGCCGCCACGCACGAGCACGATCGAGTGCTCCTGCAGGTTGTGGCCCTCACCCGGAATGTAAGCGGTGACCTCGATCCCGCTGGTCAGACGCACACGCGCGACCTTACGCAGGGCCGAGTTCGGCTTCTTCGGGGTGGTCGTGAACACACGCGTGCAGACGCCGCGGCGCTGGGGCGAACCCTCCAGTGCGGGCGTCTTGTTCTTCTCGACCTTGTCCTGCCGGCCCTTGCGGACCAGCTGCTGGATCGTAGGCACCGTTTCTCCGGTTTCTGTGTGCCAGTCTCGGTAAAGCTAACCTGGAACTTCTCCGACCCACGCGGTCGGGTGTGTCGAATGCCGCGGACCCCTCGCTGGAACGAGTACGGCTGCGGATTGCGGTGTCGAGACCCGGCTTATGTACGGACAAGTGCACGCACGGCAGACCGAGGACACCCCAGGCACAAGGTCAGAGCGTACCTACCGCATGGGCTGCGGTCAAAACAAATGCACACGCGAAGGACACGCCGGACTCCGTGCGGCGCTGCCGACACCGTAGTGGGATACGTCACCGTACGGAAGAACGCCACCCCTTTCGCGGCGGGTCCCGGCCCGGTCCGCTCACACGCTCGCGACGGCTATCAGCATCATGAACAGCAGGAACATGGCCCAGCCGGCGATCCCCATCCAGCCCAGGACCAGCCCGGCCACCGCCTGGCCGTCCCCGCCCTCACCCGTACGACGGATCTCCGCGCGCGCCTTGTGCCCCAGGATGACCGCGGGTATCGCCGTCACCCCCATCGTGAACGGCGCCAGGATCCCGCAGACCAGCGCGCCGGTCGAGCTGGCGTTGGTGGTCACGGGCGGGGCCATCGGCATGAAGGTCGCCGGCACCTGCGGGCGGGGGGTGAAGGCCGCCTGCGGCACCGGGCCCTGCGGCAGGTCGGAGACGATCATCTGCAGCTCGGCGTGGGTCTGCGCCTGGTAGGCACGGGTCATGCGCTGCTCGTACTCCGGCTGCGCGAGCCGGCCCTCGGCGAACCCGGCCTTGAGCACGTCGACCGCGCGCTCGCGGTCGGCGTGCGAGGCGCGCATCGCCGGCGCGCCGATCGGCCCCTGAGCGGGCTGACCGCCCTGCCACGGCTGGAACGCCACGTGTGGCACCTCCCCCAACGAACCGGACACTGCACCCAACAATCAGAACGTCTCAGGAGAGCACACGGTTCCCGGTCAACCTCGGGGCTCCTGCCGGACCACAGTAATGCTTCAGGGTCCGTATGGGGCACCAGGGGCCCCGATTGCCACGACGACTGCCACGACGAACGCCGCGGGGCGGCCACCTCCGAAGAGGTGACCGCCCCGCGCACGGCACATGCCAAGGATTACTGGTTGTACGGACCGTAGTCGTAGTCCTCCAGCGGAACCGCCTGGCCGGAGCCGGTACCGAACGGCGAGTAGTCGATGTCGTCGTAACCGACGGCCGAGTACATCGCGGCCTTGGCCTCCTCGGTCGGCTCCACCCGGATGTTGCGGTAGCGGGACAGGCCCGTACCGGCCGGGATGAGCTTACCGATGATGACGTTCTCCTTGAGGCCGATCAGGGAGTCCGACTTGGCGTTGATCGCCGCGTCGGTGAGCACCCGGGTCGTCTCCTGGAAGGACGCCGCCGACAGCCACGACTCGGTGGCCAGCGAAGCCTTGGTGATACCCATGAGCTGCGGACGGCCGGAGGCCGGGTGGCCACCCTCCGCCACGACCCGGCGGTTCTCACTCTCGAACTTCGTACGCTCCACCAGCTCGCCCGGCAGCAGCTCCGCGTCGCCGGACTCGATGATCGTCACACGGCGCAGCATCTGCCGGATGATGATCTCGATGTGCTTGTCGTGGATCGCCACGCCCTGGCTGTTGTAGACCTTCTGGACCTCGCCGACCAGGTGGACCTGGACGGCGCGCTGGCCCAGGATGCGCAGCACGTCGTGCGGGTTGATGGCACCCACCGTCAGCGGCTGGCCGACCTCGACGTGGTCACCCTCGGCCACCAGCAGACGGGCACGCTTGGAGACGCCGTAGGCCGTCTCGTCGCTGCCGTCGTCCGGGGTGACGATGACCTTCTTGGTCTTCTCGGTCTCCTCGATGCGGACGCGGCCGGCCGCCTCCGAGATCGGGGCGACACCCTTGGGCGTACGGGCCTCGAAGAGCTCGACGACACGCGGCAGACCCAGGGTGATGTCGTCACCGGCCACACCACCGGTGTGGAAGGTACGCATCGTGAGCTGGGTGCCGGGCTCACCGATGGACTGGGCGGCGATGATGCCGACCGCCTCACCGATGTCGACCAGCTTGCCGGTGGCCAGCGAGCGGCCGTAGCAGTAGGCGCAGGTGCCGACCGCGGACTCACAGGTCAGGACCGAACGGGTCTTGACCTCCTCGACGCCGTGCGCGACCAACTGGTCGATGAGCACGTCACCGAGGTCCACGTTCGCCGAGGCGATGACCTTGCCGTCCACGACGACGTCCTCGGCCAGCATCCGGGCGTACACGCTGGACTCGACGTCGTCCGCCTTGCGCAGCACACCGTCGGCGCCCTTGGAGGCGATCCGCAGCTTCAGACCGCGCTCGGTGCCGCAGTCCTCCTCGCGGATGATGACGTCCTGCGAGACGTCCACCAGACGACGGGTCAGGTAACCCGAGTCGGCGGTACGCAGCGCGGTGTCCGCGAGACCCTTACGGGCACCGTGGGTGGAGATGAAGTACTCCAGCACGGACAGACCCTCACGGAACGACGCCTTAATGGGCCGCGGGATGGTCTCGTTCTTCGCGTTCGACACCAGACCACGCATACCGGCGATCTGCCGCATCTGCATCATGTTTCCTCGGGCACCCGAGTCAACCATCATGAAGATGGGGTTCGTCTTGGGGAAGTTGTCGTTCATCGCCTCGGCGACCTCGTTGGTCGCCTTGGTCCAGATGTTGATCAGTTCCTGAGTGCGCTCGTCCTTGGTGATCAGACCGCGCTCGTACTGCTTCTGGACCTTCTCGTCCTGGGCCTCGTAGCCCGCGACGATGGCCTTCTTGGCCTCCGGCACGACGATGTCGGACACCGCGACGGTGACGCCGGAACGGGTCGCCCAGTGGAAACCGGCCGCCTTCAGGTTGTCCAGCGTGGCGGCGACGATGACCTTGGGGTAGCGCTCGGCCAGGTCGTTGACGATCGCGGAGAGCTGCTTCTTGCCCACCGAGTAGTCGACGAACGGGTAGTCCTCGGGCAGCAGCTCGTTGAAGAGCGCGCGGCCCAGGGTCGTACGCAGCCGGAAGCTGTCACCCTGCTGCCACTCCGGCTCGCCCTCCTCCGCGGCCGGCGGGGTCCAGCCGCGGGGCGGGACGGTGCCGATCGGGAAGCGGATGTCGACCTTCGCCTGGAGCGAGAGCTCACGGGCGTCGAACGCCATGATCGCCTCGGCGACCGAGCCGAAGGCCCGGCCCTCGCCCTTGACCTCGCGCTCCTCCTCGTCGGTGGTGAGGAAGAACAGGCCGAGCACCATGTCCTGGGTCGGCATGGTCACCGGACGGCCGTCGGCCGGCTTGAGGATGTTGTTCGAGGACAGCATCAGGATGCGGGCCTCGGCCTGCGCCTCCGCGGAGAGCGGCAGGTGGACGGCCATCTGGTCACCGTCGAAGTCCGCGTTGAACGCGGTGCACACGAGCGGGTGGATCTGGATGGCCTTGCCCTCGACGAGCTGCGGCTCGAACGCCTGGATGCCCAGACGGTGCAGGGTGGGCGCACGGTTCAGCAGCACCGGGTGCTCGGCGATGACCTCTTCGAGGACGTCGTACACGACGGTGCGGCCACGCTCGACCATGCGCTTGGCCGACTTGATGTTCTGCGCGTGGTTGAGGTCCACCAGGCGCTTCATCACGAACGGCTTGAAGAGCTCCAGCGCCATCGCCTTGGGCAGACCGCACTGGTGCAGCTTGAGCTGCGGGCCGACGACGATGACCGAACGCGCGGAGTAGTCCACGCGCTTACCGAGCAGGTTCTGACGGAAACGGCCCTGCTTGCCCTTGAGCATGTCGCTCAGGGACTTCAGCGGGCGGTTGCCGGGGCCGGTCACCGGGCGACCGCGGCGGCCGTTGTCGAACAGCGCGTCGACGGCCTCCTGCAGCATCCGCTTCTCGTTGTTCACGATGATCTCGGGGGCACCGAGGTCGAGGAGACGCTTGAGGCGGTTGTTGCGGTTGATCACACGGCGGTACAGGTCGTTCAGGTCGGAGGTCGCAAAGCGGCCACCGTCGAGCTGCACCATCGGACGCAGGTCCGGCGGGATGACCGGGATGCAGTCCAGCACCATGCCGTTGGGGCTGTTGCGGGTCTGCAGGAAGGCGGAGACGACCTTGAGGCGCTTGAGCGCACGGGTCTTCTTCTGGCCCTTGCCGGTACGGATGATCTCGCGGAGCTTCTCGGCCTCTTCCTCCAGGTCGAAGGACTCCAGGCGCTTCTGCAGGGCAGCGGCACCCATGCCGCCCATGAAGTACGTGCCGAAGCGGTCACGCAGCTCGCGGTAGAGCAACTCGTCGCCCTCCAGGTCCTGGACCTTGAGGTTCTTGAAGCGGCTCCACACCTCGTCCAGGCGGTCGATCTCGCGCTGCGCGCGGTCACGGAGCTGCTTCATCTCGCGCTCGGCGCCCTCGCGCACCTTGCGGCGCACGTCCGCCTTGGCGCCCTCGGCCTCCAGCTCGGCGAGGTCGGTCTCCAGCTTCTTGGCGCGGGCCTCCAGGTCCGCGTCGCGGCGCTGCTCGATCTGCTGGCGCTCGACGGAGACGTGGGCCTCCAGCGAGGGCAGGTCGCGCGTACGGCGCTCCTCGTCCACCCACGTGATCATGTAGGCGGCGAAGTAGATGACCTTTTCGAGGTCCTTGGGGGCAAGGTCGAGCAGGTAGCCCAGCCGCGACGGAACGCCCTTGAAGTACCAGATGTGGGTGACGGGAGCGGCCAGCTCGATGTGGCCCATCCGCTCACGGCGCACCTTGGCGCGAGTGACCTCCACGCCACAGCGCTCGCAGATGATGCCCTTGAAGCGGACGCGCTTGTACTTACCGCAGTAGCACTCCCAGTCCCGGGTCGGGCCGAAGATCTTCTCGCAGAAGAGGCCGTCCTTTTCGGGCTTGAGGGTGCGGTAGTTGATGGTCTCCGGCTTCTTGACCTCACCGTGGGACCACTGACGGATGTCGTCAGCGGTAGCGAGGCCGATCCGCAGCTCGTCGAAGAAGTTGACGTCGAGCACTGTCGTCAATCCCTCTTTCAGGGTCGAGTCTCAATCATGGTCTGGGGGTCCGGATGGGGGTCTCCCCATGCCGAGGGGGCCATGGGGGAGACCGGAGCTCCCGGGGGAGCTCCGGCCAGACCCGTCAGACCTCTTCGACGCTGCTCGGCTCGCGCCGGGACAGGTCGATACCGAGCTCTTCCGCAGCGCGGAAGACGTCCTCGTCGGTGTCGCGCATCTCGATGGACATGCCGTCCGAGGACAGCACCTCCACGTTGAGGCAGAGCGACTGCATTTCCTTGATGAGCACCTTGAAGGACTCGGGAATGCCGGGCTCGGGAATGTTCTCGCCCTTGACGATGGCCTCGTAGACCTTCACGCGGCCGGTCACGTCGTCGGACTTGATGGTCAGCAGCTCCTGGAGGGCGTACGCGGCGCCGTAAGCCTCCAGCGCCCACACCTCCATCTCACCGAAGCGCTGGCCACCGAACTGGGCCTTACCACCCAGCGGCTGCTGGGTGATCATCGAGTACGGACCGGTCGAGCGGGCGTGCAGCTTGTCGTCGACCAGGTGGTGGAGCTTCAGGATGTACATGTACCCGACCGAGATCGGGTCCGGGAACGGCTCACCCGAACGGCCGTCGAACATCCGGGCCTTACCGGTGTTCTTGACCATCCGCTCGCCGTCACGGTTGGGGAGCGTGGCGTCGAACAGACCCGCCAGCTCGTCCTCGCGCGCGCCGTCGAAGACCGGGGTCGCGACGTTGGTGCGCGGCGCGACGTCGTCCGCGCCGATCGACTGGAGACGCTTCTGCCAGTCGGCGTCGCCCTCGACCTTCCAGCCCTGGCTGGCGAGCCAGCCCAGGTGGATCTCCAGGACCTGTCCCGGGTTCATTCGGGACGGGACACCCAGCGGGTTGAGGATGATGTCGACCGGGGTGCCGTCCTCCAGGAACGGCATGTCCTCCACGGGGAGGATCTTGGAGATGACACCCTTGTTGCCGTGGCGGCCGGCGAGCTTGTCACCGTCGGTGATCTTGCGCTTCTGCGCCACGTACACGCGCACGAGCTGGTTCACGCCCGGGGGCAGCTCGTCGCCCTCCTCGCGGTCGAAGACGCGGACGCCGATGACCTTGCCGGTCTCGCCGTGCGGCACCTTCAGCGAGGTGTCACGGACCTCGCGGGCCTTCTCACCGAAGATGGCGCGCAGCAGGCGCTCCTCCGGCGTCAGCTCGGTCTCACCCTTGGGGGTGACCTTGCCGACCAGGATGTCGCCGGCGACGACCTCGGCACCGATACGGATGATGCCGCGCTCGTCGAGGTCGGCGAGGACCTCCTCGGAGACGTTCGGGATGTCCCGGGTGATCTCCTCGGGGCCGAGCTTGGTGTCACGGGCGTCGACCTCGTGCTCCTCGATGTGGATCGAGGAGAGGACGTCGTCCTGTACGAGGCGCTGCGACAGGATGATCGCGTCCTCGTAGTTGTGGCCCTCCCACGGCATGAACGCCACGAGCAGGTTCTTGCCGAGCGCCATCTCGCCCTGGTCCGTGGAGGGACCGTCGGCGAGGACCTGGCCCTCGACGACCCGCGCGCCCTCGTCCACGACGACCTTCTGGTTGAAGGACGTGCCCTGGTTGGAGCGGGTGAACTTGGCGACGCGGTACGTGGTGTACGTGCCGTCGTCGTTGGCGACGGTGATGTAGTCCGCGGAGACCTCCTGGACCACACCGTCCTTCTCCGCCTTGATGACGTCACCGGCGTCGACCGCGCAGCGGTACTCCATGCCGGTGCCGACCAGCGGCGCCTCCGCCTTAATCAGCGGCACGGCCTGGCGCATCATGTTCGAACCCATGAGCGCGCGGTTGGCGTCGTCGTGCTCCAGGAAGGGGATCATGGCGGTCGCGGCCGACACCATCTGGCGCGGCGAGACGTCCATGAAGTCGACCTCTTCGCGGGCGACGAGGTCGGCCTCGCCACCACGCCGGCGGACCAGGACACGCTGCTCGGCGAAGCGCATGTCCTCGGTCAGCGGGGCGTTGGCCTGGGCGATGATGAAGCGGTCCTCCTCGTCCGCGGTGAGGTAGACCACCTCCTCCGTCACCTGGCCGTCGACGACCTTGCGGTACGGCGTCTCGATGAAGCCGAAGACGTTGACGCGGCCGTAGGAGGCGAGCGAACCGATCAGACCGATGTTCGGGCCTTCGGGCGTCTCGATCGGGCACATGCGGCCGTAGTGGGACGGGTGCACGTCACGGACGTCCAGACCGGCCCGCTCACGGCTCAGACCACCCGGGCCCAGCGCCGACAGACGGCGCTTGTGGGTCAGACCCGACAGCGGGTTGGTCTGGTCCATGAACTGGGAGAGCTGGCTGGTGCCGAAGAACTCCTTGATGGAGGCGACGACCGGCCGGATGTTGATCAGGGTCTGCGGCGTGATCGCCTCGACGTCCTGGGTGGTCATGCGCTCGCGCACCACGCGCTCCATCCGCGCCAGACCCGTACGGACCTGGTTCTGGATGAGCTCGCCGACGTTGCGCAGACGGCGGTTGCCGAAGTGGTCGATGTCGTCGGTCTCGACGACGATGCTCTGGCCGTTCTCGCCGATCGTCTCGGTCTCGCCGGCGTGCAGCTTGACCAGGTACTTGATCGTGGCGATGACGTCGTCGACGGTGAGCACGCCGGCGTCCAGCGGCTGGTCCCCGCCGAGCTTCTTGTTGACCTTGTAGCGGCCGACCTTGGCCAGGTCGTAGCGCTTGGGGTTGAAGTAGAGGTTCTCCAGCAGCGTCTGCGCGGCCTCACGCGTCGGCGGCTCGCCCGGGCGCAGCTTGCGGTAGATGTCCAGCAGCGCGTCGTCCTGGCCCTGGGTGTGGTCCTTCTCCAGGGTGGCGCGCATGGACTCGTACTCGCCGAACTCCTCAAGGATCTGCTCGGTGGTCCAGCCGAGCGCCTTGAGCAGGACGGTGACCGACTGCTTGCGCTTGCGGTCGATGCGCACGCCGACCATGTCGCGCTTGTCGATCTCCATCTCCAGCCAGGCACCCCGGGAGGGGATGATCTTGGCCGAGAAGATGTCCTTGTCGGACGTCTTGTCGATGGAGGAGTCGAAGTAGACACCCGGCGAGCGGACGAGCTGCGAGACGACGACACGCTCGGTGCCGTTGATGCAGAAGGTGCCCTTGTTGGTCATGAGCGGGAAGTCGCCCATGAAGACCGTCTGGGACTTGATCTCGCCGGTCTCGTTGTTCGTGAACTCGGCGGTGACGAAGAGCGGGGCCGCGTACGTGAAGTCGCGCTCCTTGCACTCGTCGATGGAGTTCTTCGGAGGCTCGAAGCGATGGTCGCGGAACGTGAGCGACATCGACCCGGAGAAGTCCTCGATCGGGGAGATCTCTTCGAAGATCTCCTCCAGACCGGACTTGGTGGGGACGTCCTGACCACTTTCCAGCGCAGCCTCGACGCGAGCCTTCCATGCGGCGTTGCCGAGCAGCCAGTCGAAGCTTTCGGTCTGCAGCGCAAGGAGGTTCGGAACCCCGAGGGGCTCCTTGATCTTCGCAAAAGAGATGCGCAGCGGGGCGGTGCTGTCGCCGTTGTTCGTATTGGCAGTCGAGGCGTTGCGCGAGGCGGCCAAGAGGGGGTCCTTCCGAGGGCTCGGACTCACTACGCGCGTACCGGTCCCGAACCGGTCACACCGAGGGAAAGCCCAGGTCAGGGCGGTTCATCCAGCAGTGCTCAAGCTCGGGTATGCCCCTGGTGACGGGCAGGGAGCAGCTAACAGGCAGCGCAAAGGGTCAGTGTAGCCACTTGGCACACTGATGTCCAGAGCGAGCTTCCGGGGACCGGCTCAGCACCGTGATACCGATCTTCTCCCTCCGGGAGGCGGCCACCTCCGGGACGGAGGAACCCCTCGTTGTTCTTCTCAACGCCCAAACCCAACGCCTGCCGCAAGCCGTGCGCCAGAGGCGCACACCGATGCTTCCCTCTTCGTCGGCGATCCATGCCTCGGACTTACGGATCGCTCCGACGTCGCGTCCTGAGAATTGCGCGCTGCGTGCGGTTCGTCAAGGGCCCCCCACCCCTGGGCTGATCGTCACGGGGTGTACGGCCGGGCAACGAAGATCACCATACTCGCACTCCGCCCCAAGGCAACGCAGCCGTCCCATGAACGCCCAAGGGCGACCACCCGCATGGGTGATCGCCCTTGGCTGTGTTCATCCCGGGGCCGGGCCCCGGACCCCCTTCAGGGGGCGAGTCGCGAGACTCGTGAGGTCACTTGACCTCGACGGAGGCGCCGGCGCCCTTGAGGGCCTCGGCGGCCTTGTCCGCGGCGTCCTTGGCGACCTTCTCGAGGACCGGCTTCGGGGTGCCGTCGACGAGGTCCTTGGCCTCCTTCAGACCCAGGGAGGTCAGCTCACGCACGACCTTGATGACCTGGATCTTCTTGTCGCCCGCACCGGTGAGGATGACGTCGAACTCGTCCTTCTCCTCGGCGGCGGCGGCGTCACCGGCACCACCGGCGGGGCCGGCGGCGACGACGGCGGTCGGGGCGGCAGCGGTGACGTCGAACTTCTCCTCGAACGCCTTCACGAACTCGGAGAGCTCGATGAGGGTCATGCCCTCGAACTGGGCGAGCAGTTCGTCCTGGGTGAGCTTCGCCATGGTGGCGGTCCTTCCACTAATTCGGCTGGTGCCGGATGTACATTTCGGCGGGCGTACGGGCCCGCTGGACTGCGAGGTGGATTACTCCGCAGCCTCGGCGGGAGCCGGCGTACCGGCACCGCCCTGCTCGACCTTCGCCCGAAGAGCCTCCGCGGTGCGGACGAACTTCGACGGCAGGGCCTGGAAGAGCGCGGCAGCCTGGGACTGCTTGCCCTTCATGGCACCCGCCAGCTTGGCGAGCAGAACCTCGCGGGACTCGAGGTCCGCAAGCTTCTTGATCTCGTCGGCGGACAGCGCCTTGCCATCAAGGACACCGCCCTGGATGACGAGATTCGGGTTCTCCTTGGCGAAGTCACGAAGACCCTTCGCCGCCTCGACCGGGTCACCGGTCACGAAGGCGACAGCGGTCGAGCCCTTGAGGTGCTCGTCCAGCTGGATCCCGGCCTCATTGGCCGCAATCTTGGTCAGCGTGTTCTTCACCACACGGTACTGAGCGTTGTCACCGAGCGAACGACGCAGCTCCTTGAGCTGCGCAACGGTAAGTCCGGTGTACGCGGTCACAACAGCGGCGTTGGAGTTGCGGAACTTGTCCGCGATCTCCTCGACGGCTGCGACCTTGTCGGGCCTCGCCATGAGCCTCGGCCTCCTTCCGGGTGATGAGGACCGCGCAGAAGGGGCTGGGCAAAACAAACGCCCCGGCGCAGGCGCACGGGGCTCAACTCGACCGGAGGGAAATCCGGGAGTCCTTCCTCACATGCCTGCGCAGGCCGTCCGCAGCTAGCGGATCCTTCGGCCACTGCGTGCTCGGTAGGAGCGCACAGAGACAACCAGCGGTCTTTGGCTTCCTGGATACGGTACGCGAACGGCCCGCGAACCGGCAAATCCGTCACTGAGCCCCCTGAGGGGGCTCAGCCGGGCGGCTCCCTCAAGAGGGCTTCCCTGGACGGCTCGATCAGGCGGTGGTGCCGCCCTTGGCCTTCTGCAGGTCCTTGAGCATCTTGACGAGGTCGAGCGTCTCATTGGCCGGCGGGGCCTGCACCGACGCCTTGGCGCCGTAGTCGGAGTAGTTCGCCGTGATGTTGGTCATCCCCTTGGGCGAGTCCATGCCCATGGTCATCTTCACGGGGTAGTCCTCGCCATTGACCCAGACCTCCAGGTCGTAGCCCTTGATGCCCGCCTTCTTGGCGCCCTCCACGAGCTTCTGGCGGTCCTCGGCGCTGAGCCCGTTGTCCTTGTTGAGCTTGGTCGCCTCCTCGATGGTGAGGTGGCCCTTGTAGTGCTCGGCGTCCTGTCCGTTGACCTTCTCGGAGCCCACGTGCTTGATGCTGGGCGAGCCGATGAGCATCCCGAGCTGCTTGGCCGGGTCCTGGTTGGCGTCCAGGCCGGCGGTCATCTGCTTCATGAGCTGCTGGTTGCCGGACTGCCTGGCGGCGGCCAGCATGTCGATCTTCAGCCACTTCTTGCCGGCCAGCTCCTTGCCGGCGCCGGCCATGGCGGCCGGGTCCATGCTCGCGTACATGACGTTGTCGACCATGAGCACGCGCGACTTCGGGGGCGTCTTGCCACCGGCGGCCGGAGAAGCCGACATGTCCACGTTCATGTCCATGACCGTCGGGTCCCAGCCCATGACGCCGCTCATCTTCGTCGTGCCGCCACCCTTGGAGGCGGCACCCGGCATCGTCATCGTCATGTCGACCTTCGCCGACTTGGCGGCCGAGGTCTTCTTGAAGGCGGCGTTGATGACCTGCATCGCCGTACGGGCCTCGGAACCGCCCTTCTTGCCGTCGGCCTTGTCCGACCCGCCGTCACAGGCCGTCGCCCCGGCCAGCACGGCCACCGCCGCGAGGGAGATACCGGTGCGCCGCACGATGGTGCTCTTCATTCCCGCCCCATAGCTAGATCCGTTGATGACCACGCACAGTAGTGCACTGGCCTGATGTTCAACCATACAAATAAGCCGGACCCCGCCCTCCAGGGAGGTGCGGGGTCCGGCCCGTGTGCGATGCGTCACCGCGCCGCGAGGCGTCGATCAGGCGATCAGACGGCCTCCTCCTCGACGAGGAGGTTGCGGGTGCGGTTGGGGTCGACCGGGACGCCGGGGCCCATCGTGGTGGTGATGGTGGCCTTCTTGATGTAGCGGCCCTTGGCGGCGGACGGCTTCAGACGGGTGATCTCCTCCAGCGCCGCGGCGTAGTTCTCCACCAGCTTGGCGTCGTCGAAGGAGGCCTTGCCGATGATGAAGTGGAGGTTCGCGTGCTTGTCCACGCGGAACTCGATCTTGCCGCCCTTGATGTCGGTGACAGCCTTGGCGACGTCCGGGGTGACGGTGCCGGTCTTCGGGTTCGGCATCAGACCACGGGGACCGAGCACGCGGCCCAGGCGGCCGACCTTGCCCATGAGGTCCGGCGTGGCGACGACGGCGTCGAAGTCCAGGCGGCCCTTGGCGACCTCGTCGATCAGTTCGTCGGAGCCGACGATGTCGGCGCCCGCGGCTTCCGCGGCTGCAGCACGGTCGCCGGTCGCGAAGACCAGGACCCGGGCGGTCTTACCGGTGCCGTGCGGAAGGTTCACGGTGCCACGGACCATCTGGTCGGCCTTGCGCGGGTCGACACCCAGACGCATGGCGACCTCGACGGTCGCGTCGAACTTGGTCGTGGAGGTTTCCTTGGCGAGACGGACGGCCTCGAGCGGGGCGTACTGACGCTCCCGGTCGATCTTCGCGTCCGCGTTGCGAAGAGTCTTGCTGCGCTTCACTTCTGCTCCTGAAGTTGTGGAGGTGGAGTCGTGGTACGGGCCAGCGCCTGGCCCTGCCACGGAATGCCGTACGAGGCTGAGGTCAGCCCTCGACCGTGATGCCCATGGAACGGGCGGTGCCGGCGATGATCTTCGCGGCGGCGTCCAGGTCGTTGGCGTTCAGGTCGGGCATCTTGGTGGTGGCGATCTCGCGGACCTGCGCGTTGGTGATCTTCGCGACCTTGGTCTTGTGCGGCTCGCCGGAGCCCTTCTCCACGCCCGCGGCCTTCAGGATGAGCTTCGCGGCCGGCGGGGTCTTGGTGACGAAGGTGAAGGAACGGTCCTCGTAGACCGTGATCTCCACCGGCACGACCATGCCACGCTGCGACTCGGTCGCGGCGTTGTAGGCCTTGCAGAACTCCATGATGTTGACGCCGTGCTGACCCAGCGCGGGGCCGACCGGCGGGGCCGGGTTCGCGGCACCGGCCTGGATCTGGAGCTTGATAAGCCCCGTGACCTTCTTCTTCTTGGGAGGCATGCTCTCTCCGGGTCCTAGTGAGAGGTTTTTCGCCTCGCGATCCGGACATCCGGATGGAGGCATACCGCACAACGATAACGGGTATAACCGTGCGGCCAAAAACCGAGCAGGTCAGGAGGGCTGTGAAAGCCCGCCTGACCTGGCCGGTAGCTGGTGGTCCGAAGAACCTCAGTTCTTCTGGATCTGGTCGAAGCTCAGCTCGACCGGGGTCTCGCGGCCGAAGATCTCCACCAGGCCCTTGACCTTCTTGGAGTCGGCGTTGATCTCGTTGATCGTCGCCTGCAGCGTGGCGAACGGGCCGTCGGTGACGGTGACGGAGTCGCCCACCTCGAAGTCCAGCACCTGGACCTCGACCTTGCGGGACGGCGCCGGCTTGCCCTCGGCCTCGGCGGCCTCCTTGGCGGCCTTCTCCTCGGCCTCCGGGGCGAGCATCTTGACGATCTCGTCCAGGGTCAGCGGGTACGGGTCGTAGGCGTTGCCCACGAAGCCGGTGACGCCCGGCGTGTTGCGCACCACGCCCCAGGACTCGTTCGTCAGGTCCATGCGCACCAGCACGTAGCCGGGGAGCTTGTTCTGGCGGACCGTGCGGCGGTCACCGTTCTTGATCTGGACGACCTCTTCCTGCGGCACCTCGGCCTGGAAGATGTAGTCCTCGACGTTCAGCGAGACGGCGCGCTGTTCGAGGTTGGTCTTCACGCGGTTCTCGTAACCGGCGTAGGTGTGGATGACGTACCACTCACCGGGGAGGGTGCGCAGCTCCTCGCGCAGGGCGGCGACCGGGTCGACCGCCTCCTGCTCCGGCGCCTCCTGCGCGTCGGCGTCGGACTCCTCCGCGACGGCGTCCTCACCGGACTCCTCCGCGACGGCGTCCTCACCGGACTCGTCCTCGTCGGCGGTCAGTCCGGCGTCCTCGCCGGCCTCACCGGCAGCGTCGTCCTCGGTGTCCTCGGTGCCGGACGCGTCGGCGCCGTCGGCGCTCCCGACGGTCTCCTGCGCGCCGCTGTCCTCGGCGGACGCCGTGTCGCCCGCGACCTCGGCCGGGGCAGCCGCGTCAACGTCGGCCTCTTCGGCCGCGACGGGCTCGGCGGCGTCGTTCAGGTTCGGGTCAGACACTTGGCTGCTTCTTCCTGGCTTCAAGGGGTTGAACAT
Source organism: Streptomyces sp. MST-110588 (assembly GCF_022695595.1). NCBI lineage: Bacteria > Bacillati > Actinomycetota > Actinomycetes > Kitasatosporales > Streptomycetaceae > Streptomyces > Streptomyces sp. MST-110588. The sequence continues at coordinate 4,414,273 of NZ_CP074380.1, read as the reverse complement.
GCAAAGAGGCCCCCGGCGGAGGCACCCTTCGCGGGATCAGCCGAAGACGTACTTGACGGCCTCGTTGATTCCCCAGTCAATCACGGTTACGAGACCGATGATGATGAGAACGAAGACGATCACCACGGTGGTGTACGTCGACAGTTGGTTTCGAGTCGGCCAAACGACCTTGCGGAGCTCCGCGATGATCTGCCGGTAGAAGAGCGCGAGACGCGCGAAAGGGCCCTTCTTTCCGCGCTTGCCACCGCGGCGGGGCTTCTTCTTGGACTCCGAGGTGTCGTCCTCGGAACGACCGCGCTCAGGCATGTCGATGGAGCCCAGGGCGTCCGTCACTCGTCCTCACCTGAATCCGGGTCGTGGCCGTGCCGCGCCCGGTAGAGCCGCACGGCGGTGCATTTCAGTACGTACGCGTGCACGCACCTTGGTGAAGAAGTGCGTGTAGCAGGGCCGGAGGGACTTGAACCCCCAACCGCTGGTTTTGGAGACCAGTGCTCTACCAATTGAGCTACGACCCTTTGTGGTTCCCCCAACCTACCGCATCCGCCCCGCCACACCAGGTGCGCAAAGGTCGGCGGCTTGTCGGGAGCCAACGGTCAGCGAGTGTACGTGCTTCGCGGCCGGGCGTCGAACAGAAAGCTCCGAGGTGGTGCCCGCGAACCCCTGTTCCGGGACGTTCGGACCTCTGTTCCGGGCCGTCCCGGCTCTCGCGCCGAGCCGTTCGAACGCCTGCGCCGGACCACCCACGATCCATGATCCGGACAGCTCCGTCCCACACACCGGACCACGCAAACCCCTGTGCCGGCCCCCCGGGAGGTCTGGGACGATGCATGTATGAGCGCTGCTACCCCTCCCGCACAGTCCCCCACCGACCGCCGGGTCTCGGCCCGCATCGGGTCGATCTCGGAGTCCGCGACCCTCGCCGTCGACGCCAAGGCCAAGGCCCTCAAGGCCACCGGGCGCCCGGTGATCGGCTTCGGCGCGGGCGAGCCGGACTTCCCCACGCCCGGTTACATCGTCGAGGCCGCCGTCGAGGCCTGCCGCGACCCGAAGAACCACCGCTACTCCCCCGCCGGCGGTCTGCCCGAGCTGAAGGCCGCGATCGCCGCGAAGACGCTGCGGGACTCCGGGTACGAGGTCGAGGCCGCGAACGTCCTGGTCACCAACGGCGGCAAGCAGGCCATCTACGAGGCGTTCGCGGCGATCCTGGACCCGGGCGACGAGGTCATCGTCCCGGCCCCGTACTGGACCACCTACCCGGAGTCGATCCGGCTGGCGGGCGGCGTTCCGGTCGAGGTCGTCGCGGACGAGACGACCGGCTACCGGGTGACCGTGGAGCAACTGGAGGCGGCCCGTACGGACCGTACGAAGGTGCTGCTGTTCGTCTCGCCGTCCAACCCGACCGGCGCGGTCTACCCGCGCGAGCAGGTCGAGGCGGTCGGCCGCTGGGCCGCCGAGCACGGCCTGTGGGTGCTGACGGACGAGATCTACGAGCACCTGGTCTACGGGGACACCGAGTTCTCCTCGCTCCCGGTGGTCGTGCCGGAGCTGCGCGACAAGTGCATCGTGGTCAACGGTGTCGCCAAGACGTACGCGATGACCGGCTGGCGGGTGGGCTGGGCCATCGGCCCCAAGGACGTCATCAAGGCCGCGGCGAACCTCCAGTCGCACGCCACCTCCAACGTCTCCAACGTGGCGCAGGTGGCGGCGATCGCGGCCGTCTCCGGTGACCTGAGCGCCGTCGAGGAGATGAAGAGCGCCTTCGACCGGCGGCGCAGGACCATCGTGCGGATGCTCAACGAGATCGACGGCGTCCTGTGCCCCGAACCCGAGGGCGCGTTCTACGCCTACCCCTCGGTCAAGGGCCTGCTCGGCAAGGAGATCCGCGGGAAGCGCCCGCAGACCAGCGTGGAGCTGGCCGCGGTGATCCTTGAGGAGGCCGAGGTCGCGGTGGTGCCGGGTGAGGCGTTCGGCACGCCGGGCTACCTGCGGCTTTCGTACGCGCTCGGGGACGAGGACCTGGTCGAGGGCGTGTCGCGGATCCAGAAGCTGCTGGCGGAGGCCAAGGCGTAGATCCGGCTCGGTCCGGGCGCTCCGGGCACTCCGGGCACACCGAGACGTACGCATACGTGGTCAGCGCCACGGGCGGGCTCCGGGGACTTCCCCGGGGCCCGCAAGTGCTTTCGGCAGGGACTTCGTTCGGGGCCGGGCCTACCGGGGCAGGCGGTGCGTACGGCAGGATCTTGGGATGGAGCGTGTTCTTGCCCGTGACGGTGTCCCCGGCCGCGATCTGCGGCGACTGCCCAAAGCCCATCTGCACCTGCACTTCACCGGGTCGATGCGGCCCTCGACCCTGCTGGAGCTGGCCGACAAGTACGGCGTCCACCTCCCGGAGGCCCTCAAGGGCGGTGCGCCGCCCGAGCTGCGGGCCACCGACGAGCGCGGCTGGTTCCGTTTCCAGCGGCTGTACGACATCGCGCGCTCGTGCCTGCGCTCCCCCGAGGACATCCAGCGGCTGGTGCGCGAGGCGGCCGAGGAGGACGTACGGGACGGCTCGGGGTGGCTGGAGATCCAGGTCGACCCCACCTCGTACGCGCCCCGGCTGGGCGGGCTGATCCCCGCGCTGGAGATCATCCTGGACGCGGTGCGCACCGCCTCGCGCGAGACGGGCCTGGGCATCCGCGTCCTGATCGCGGCCAACCGTATGAAGCACCCCCTGGACGCCCGGACGCTGGCACGGCTGGCCGTCCGCTACGCCGACCGGGGCGTGATCGGCTTCGGGCTCTCCAACGACGAGCGCCGGGGCCTGGCCCGGGACTTCGACCGGGCGTTCGCCATCGCACGCGAGGGCGGGCTGCTGGCCGCGCCGCACGGCGGTGAGCTGGCGGGGCCCGCGAGCGTACGGGACTGCCTGGACGACCTGCACGCGGGCCGGGTCGGGCACGGCGTACGGGCGGCGGAGGACCCGGCGCTGCTGCGGCGGCTGGCCGAGCGCGGGGTGACCTGCGAGGTGTGCCCGACGTCGAACGTGGCGCTGGGCGTCTACGGGAAGCAGGAGGACGTACCGCTGCGGACGTTCTTCGAGGCCGGGGTGCCGATGGCGCTGGGCGCGGACGACCCGCTGCTCTTCGGGGCGCGGCTGGCCGCGCAGTACGAGATAGCGCGCGAGATCCACGGTTTCACGGACACCGAGCTGGCCGAGCTGGCCCGCCAGTCGGTGCGCGGATCGCGGGCGCCGCGGGACGTCCGGGAGCGGCTGCTGGCGGGGATCGACGACTGGCTGGGCGGGCCGGGGCAGGAGTGACGGGGCAGGAGTGACGGGGTAGGAGTGAGGGGGGTTCGGGGCAGGGCGGCGGGGGCCGGCGTCCGGCGCCGGTGAGCGCGCGTGCGCCTGCGGGGCGCCTGGGAGCGGCCGAGGACGGGAGCGGGCCGTCATCTCCCGGACGGCATCCCACGGACGTCATCCCCCGGACGGGGAGGAGACCGTCCGTACGGGGGAGGCAGATCGTCCCGGTGAGGGACGTCGCCCGCCGGGGACCGGTGCGACGTTCGGATCGTGATCGATGCTGCGAGAACGACGGAGACGGTCCGGCGCGCGTGGCGGCGCCGGGGGCCGCATGGGGCGGGACGGGCGGTGCTCGGCTGGGCCGTGGGCTACGGCGGGTTCGGCCTGGCCTGCGCCCTGACGGGCACCCCGCTCTTCCGTAGGGGGCCGGATGCCGCGCCGGGCGTGTGGGGGTGGCTCGTGGTGGCGGTGGCCGCATGCGCGGCGGCTGGTGCCGGTGGTGTGGTCGTTGCCGATGGTGCCAGCGGTTCCCGTGGTGCGGCCGGTGGGCGGGCCGGCCGTCCCCGGGCGCTGGTACGGACCGCCCGTGCCGTGCTGTGGGCGGCCTGCGCCCTGTGCCTGGTCTCCGCGTTCGGCCTGCTGATGGACGTGCTCGCGCTGCTCGTCGGCCAGCCCGTCGACAGTGCCGCCGGGGCCGTCCACCACGCGCTGAGCATGCTCGGCGCGGTCCTCCTGGCCGCCACCGCCCGCGCCCACCGCGCCGCCGGGTGCCCGCACTGCGGCGGGCCGCACCGGGCGACGGTCCGCCCGGAGCCGTCCGTGGCCCCGCGCGGGGTGCGGATCGCCGCGTACGCCGGGACGGCTGCCTTCCTCCCGTACGCGGCCATGAAGACCATCTGGGCGCTCGGCGGGACCTTCGCCGGGGTGAGCGGTACGCACATGCGCGCCGCCTATGAGCGCAACGGCGCCTCCGGGCTGTGGCTCACTCTGGAGTCCTGGGGGCTGGACGCCACCGCGCTGCTCGCCGCGCTCGGCGTGTTCCTGCTCTTCGGCCTGGTCCGGCCCTGGGGCCAGGTCTTCCCGCGCTGGACGCCCTTCCTGGGCGGCAAGCCGGTGCCGCGCTGGCTGCCGCTCGCCCCGGCCCTCGTCGGCTCCGCCACGCTCGCGCCGTACGGGGTGCTGGGCACTGGCTACACCGCCCTGGCGTCGGCCGGCGTGGTGGCCGTACGCCCCGGCGACTTCCCCTCCATACCGGACTTCCTGCTCGTGTGCTGGACGGGGGTCGGTGCCTTCGCCGTCTACGGCGGCGCGCTGCTGCTCGCCGTCCGCTCGTATTGGCTGCGGACCCGCCCCGTCTGCCGGGCCGTGGCCGAGGGACCGCTCAAGTCCCCCGGCCGCCGGCCTACAGGCTGACGCCGACCGTCACCGGCTCGTTGACGAGAGTGACGCCGAAGGCCGCGTGGACCCCCTCGCGGACCTCGCGGGCCAGGGCGAGCAGGTCCTCGGTGGTGGCTGTGCCGCGGTTGGTGAGCGCGAGGGTGTGCTTGGTGGAGATCCGGGCCGGGCCGCCGCCGTATCCCTTGGTGAAGCCGGCCTTGTCGATGAGCCAGGCCGCGGAGGTCTTGACCAGCCCCTCTCCCGCCGGGAACGCGGGCGGTGCGACGTCGGCGCCGAGCCGCTCCTGGACGCGGGCCAGGAAGGTCTCGAAGGCGTCGGCGGTCAGGACGGGGTTGGTGAAGAAGGACCCGGCCGACCAGGTGTCGTGGTCCTCGGGGTCCAGGACCATGCCCTTGCCGGAGCGCAGCTTGAGGACGGTCTCGCGGGCGGTGGCGGCGGGCACCCGGTCACCGGCTTCGACGCCGAGCGTACGGGCGGTCTCCGGGTACTTGATGGGCGCGGACAGACCGCCGGCGTCCTCCAGCTCGAAGTGGACGCGCAGGACGACGAAGCGGGCCGGGTCCTGCTTGAAGCGGCTGTGCCGGTAGGAGAAGGCACAGTCGGCGTTCGGAATCGTCACGATCTCGTCCGCGCGACGGTCGTACGCGATCACTTCGGTGATGGTCGCGGACACTTCCTGTCCGTACGCGCCAACGTTCTGGATCGGTGTGGCTCCGGCGGAGCCCGGGATGCCGGCCAGGCACTCGATGCCCGCCAGCCCCGCTTCTACGGTACGGGCCACCGCGTCGGACCAGTTCTCGCCGGCGGCCAGGCGCAGGGACGTACCGTCCAGCTCGAAGCCGCGGGTGGCGATGCGCAGGACCGTGCCGTCGAAGCCCCGGTCCCCGATGACGAGGTTGCTTCCGCCGCCGATGATCAGCAGCGGGATCCCCGCGTCATCGGCCTCGCGGACCACCGCGACGATCTCGTCGTCCGTGGTGGCGGTGACGAGCCGGGTCGCCGGTCCGCCGAGGCGGAAGGTGGTCAGGGGGGCGAGGGGAGCGTTGTGGAGTTCCTGCACGCGTCCCAGCGTAGCTTCGGGGGTTTCCGGGCCGGTGCGGGGTGCCTGCGGGCACGGAATGCGGCCTGCCGGGCGGTGGCTCCGGCCGCCGCCCGGCAGGTCCCAGGGCCTGAGCAGGCCCCGAAGCCTGAGCAGGCCCCACGGCCGGCTCAGGCCCCCGCGGTCGGCTCAGGCCAGGCGGACCACGGCGCGGGACATGCCCAGCACCTTGTTGCCCGCGCTCGTCGCGGTGAGGTCGACCCGTACCGTACGGGCCTGGTCGTCCAGCTTGGCGGCGACCTTGGCGCTGACCTCGATCAGCGCGCCGGTGTCGTCGTCGGGGACGACCACGGGCTTGGTGAAGCGCACGCCGTACTCGGCGACGGCGCCCGGGTCACCGGTCCAGTCCGTCACGACCCTGATCGCCTCGGCCATGGTGAACATGCCGTGCGCGATCACGTCCGGGAGGCCCACCTCCTTGGCGAACCTCTCGTTCCAGTGGATGGGGTTGAAGTCGCCGGAGGCGCCCGCGTAGCGGACGAGGGTGGCGCGGGTCACGGGAAAAGAGCGGGCCGGCAGTTCGGTGCCGACCTCGACGTCGTCATAAGAAATCTTCGCGGTCATCTCACGCTCCCTCGGTCCCGGCGGCCGGCGCCTTCTCGGCGGCAGGCACGCTTTCGGCGGCGGGCACGGTTTCGGCGGCGCGCGCCACCAGCTTGGTGAAAGCGGTCACCACGTGCTCACCCGCCTCGTCGTGCACCTCGCCGCGGATGTCGAGGATGTCGTTGCCCGCCAGTGATTTGACCGACTCGATGGTGGAGGTCACGCTCAGCCGGTCCCCGGCGCGTACCGGCCGGGTATAAGCGAACTTCTGATCGCCGTGCACCACCCGGCTGTAATCGAGTCCGAGCTGCGGGTCCGCCACGACCTGTCCCGCCGCCTTGAAAGTGATGGCGAACACAAAAGTCGGCGGGGCGATCACATCGGGGTGCCCGAGCGCCTTGGCCGCCTCGATGTCGGTGTACGCCGGGTTGTCGTCACCGATCGCCTCGGCGAATTCGCGGATCTTCTCCCGGCCGACCTCGTAGCGAGATGTGGGCGGGTAGGTCCGCCCGACAAAGGACTGGTCGAGCGCCATGGGTTCGCAACCTCCCTGTGACTGGTGCGGTGACAAGCGGGGAATCGGTGATGCGCGGGTGCTGCACAGTGATACAACGCCGCGAGGCCGCCCCCAGGAGCTGGGGACGGCCTCGCGGACGAGCCTGTGTTATCGCGTCTCGCGGTGCGCGGTGTGCGAGTTGCAACGGGGGCAGTGCTTCTTCATCTCAAGACGGTCCGGGTCGTTGCGCCGGTTCTTCTTGGTGATGTAGTTCCGCTCCTTGCACTCCACGCAGGCCAGCGTGATCTTCGGGCGGACGTCGGTGGCAGCCACGTGAGTGCTCCTTGACGGACGGACGGACAGGTGAACGCATAGAAGAGTAGCCGATCGAAGGACCGACCCCACAATCGGCTACTGTCAGTAGCGGTGACCGGACTTGAACCGGTGACACAGCGATTATGAGCCGCTTGCTCTACCGACTGAGCTACACCGCTGCGATGCGAAGGGATCTCGCCCGAAGGCGAGACACCTCACACCAGAGCCCCAATACGGAATCGAACCGTAGACCTTCTCCTTACCATGGAGACGCTCTGCCGACTGAGCTATTGGGGCGAGCGATGAAGACATTACACGGCCTGCCGCCAAAGGTGAAATCCGTATCGCAGCTCCGCCGCAGCAGCCTCTGGAACCACACCGGTACGACTATTTCGCGCCTGCGCGAAGCTCCCCGGGATCTCCCCGGCGCGCCCCCTAGGCTCGGACCACGCTGCGCGATCATGCACACCCCGGCCTTCGAGGAGCGCGATGTCCGACAGCAGTCCGGGGCAGCCCCGGCCCTCCGGGCCCGAGCGCAACGAGCGCGACGCCGGCGGCACCGGGCCCGACCCCGGCGCCCTGGTCCTGTGCGACGCCCGGCTCGCCGACGGCCGCACCGTGGACGTACGGCTCTCCCGCGGCCGTATCGAAGCGGTCGGCACGGCGGGCAGCCTGGACCCGCGCGGCGGGCGGGTGGACCTCGCCGGCTACCTGCTGCTGCCGGCCCCCGCCGAGCCGCACGCGCACTGCGACACCGCCCTGACGGCGGATCAGCCCGGCCCCGCCTCCGCCGCCCCGAGGACGTACAGCGGCGGACGACAGAAGCCGCGCTGCTCCAACTCGGCCACGGAGCAACGGCGTTGCGCACCCACGTACGCATCGGCGACGTACAGGGCCTGCGGTCCCTGGAAGCCGTCCTCCAGGCGCGGCGCGCGCTGAACGGGCTGGCCGACATGACGGCGGTCGCGGTGCCGCGGCTGCTGACCGGGGTCGCGGGCGCGGACGGGCTGGCGATGCTGCGGGACGCCGTGAAGATGGGCGCCGGGGTCGTCGGCGGCTGTCCGGACCTGGACCCGGACCCGGCGGGGTACGCCGAAGCCGTACTGGAGATCGCGGCCGAGCAGGGCTGCCCCGTGGACCTGCACACGGACGGCGAGGACCCGGCCAGACTGGCCCGGCTGGCGGCCATGGCCGGCGGGCTGCGCCCCGGCGTCACCATCGGCCCGTGCGCCGGCCTGGCGCGGCTGCCCCGGGAGACGGCGGCGCGGGCCGCCGAACAGCTCGCGGCGGCCGGGGTCACGGTCGTCAGCCTGCCCCAGGGCGGTTGCACGGGCCTGGAACGGTACGGCCACGAGCCGGTCCGCACGGCGCCGGTACGGCTGCTGCGGGCGGCCGGCGTGCGCGTGACGGCGGGCAGCGGCGCCCTGCGCGACCCGGCGAACCCGGTGGGGCGCGGTGACCCCCTGGAGGCCGCGTATCTCCTGGCCTCCACAGGAGAGGCCGCACCGCAGACGGCGTACGAGGCGGTCAGCTCCGCGGCCCGCGCCACCCTCGGCCTCCCCGAGGTACGGGTCGAGGCGGGCTTCCCGGCCGAACTCCTGGCGGTACGCGGCGAGCGGATCGCGGGCGTGCTCTCCCTGGCGTACAGCCGGATCGTGGTCCACCGGGGCCGGGTCGTGGCCCGCACCAGCGCCGTACGCGAATACTGCGACTCGGCGGCGACGGTGGCACTGGACCTGCCCCGCCAGTCCCAACGCTGACCCCACCGGGCCGGCCGCCCGACCAAGCCCACATTCCCCCCTCCTCCTCCCCAACCTCTTCCCCTCCCCTTTCCCCCTCTCCCCCTCCCCTACCCTCTCCCCCTCCCCCGCTCTTCCCGTCCCGTTCACGCCGCCCCGGCGGTGGCCGGCGCCGCATGGGCGTACGGTCGGGATCATGCGCATTGTCATCGCAGGAGGACATGGACAGATCGCGCTTCGGCTGGAGCGGCTGCTCGCCGGGCGCGGGGACGAAGTCGCCGGCATCATCCGCCGGCCCGAACAGGCCGGCGACCTGCTGGCCGCGGGAGCCGAACCGGTCGTCTGCGACCTGGAGGCGGCCTCCCTGAAGGACGTCGTACGCCACCTGGAAGGCGCCGACGCCGCGGTCTTCGCGGCAGGCGCGGGCCCGGGCAGCGGCATCGAACGCAAGGCGACCGTGGACCGCGACGCCGCGGCCCTGTTCACGGACGCGGCAGAGGCGGCCGGCGCCCGGCGCTTCCTGATGGTCTCGTCGATGGGCGCCGACAGCGAGCCGCCGGCGGACACCGACCCGGTCTTCGCCGCCTACCTGCGCGCGAAGGGCGCCGCGGACGCCCACGTACGGGCCACCACCGGCCTGGACTGGACGATCCTGCGCCCCGGCCGCCTGACCGACGCCCCCGGCACCGGCCGCGTGAACCTCGCCCCGGCCACCGGCCGCGGCGAGGTCCCCCGCGACGACGTGGCAGCCGTCCTGGCCGCCCTCCTCCGCGAACCGGCCACGGCCGGCCGCACCCTGGAACTCATCACCGGCGCCACACCCGTCGAAGACGCGGTGGGAGCCGCCACGACGCCGGACTGACGAGGACCACCGAACGAGCAGCCCGTCCTCCGCCCCGCGCAACGTGGGGCGGAGGACGGGGGACGGGACGGGGACGCGGCAGCAGCCAAGCCGCCGAAAACACAACAAAACGGCTCCTGATCTGCATGAATGCAGATCAGGAGCCGTTTTCTCTCCTGTGGCGGCGCCAGGATTCGAACCTGGGAAGGCTGAGCCGGCAGATTTACAGTCTGCTCCCTTTGGCCGCTCGGGCACACCGCCTGGGATGGCTGCCAGAAGATCCGCTGTGCGGTGCTCCGTGGCAACGACGTAAACCATACCCGATGGCTGGGGGTGGTTCGCCACTCGGTTGTTCACGGCTTGATCACGGGGAGGTGGCTAGGCTTGCGGGGCGGTCCCAGATGGGCCGTACCCCTGACGGATCTACGTACGAGGAGCCAACTCAAGATGGCCGACTCCAGTTTCGACATCGTCTCGAAGGTCGAGCGGCAGGAGGTCGACAACGCCCTCAACCAGGCCGCCAAGGAGATCTCGCAGCGCTATGACTTCAAGGGCGTGGGCGCGTCGATCGCGTGGTCGGGCGAGAAGATCGAGATGCGGGCCAACGCCGAGGAGCGGGTGAAGGCTGTCCTCGACATCTTCCAGTCCAAGCTGGTCAAGCGCGGGATCTCGCTGAAGGCGCTGGAGGCGGGTGAGCCGCAGCCCTCCGGCAAGGAGTACAAGATCTTCGCCTCCATCCAGGAGGGCATCTCGCAGGAGAACGCCAAGAAGGTCGCCAAGATCATCCGCGACGAGGGCCCGAAGGGCGTCAAGGCGCAGGTGCAGGGCGATGAGCTGCGGGTCAGCTCCAAGAGCCGGGACGACCTCCAGGCGGTGCAGCAGCTCCTGAAGGGCAAGGACCTGGACTTTGCGATCCAGTTCGTGAACTACCGGTAGTGGGCGGTTCCGGCTTTAAGGATCAGCACATTTGAGGAACACGGTTCGGCGGTTGCCGGACGGGCGGGGCGGGCGCTGCGGCGTGCCGCCTCGTCGGCTTTTCGGGGTCTGCCGGGACCCGGCCGGGGGCTGGGGCCGGGTGGGGGCCCGAGGGGAGTCGGCGGTGGGGTGGTGAGTGGGGGCGGCGAGTGGGGTCAGCGGGCGGCGAAGGGTTCGTCGGTGCGGACGATTTCGCGGCCGAGGGGGACGAGGGAGACCGGGATCAGCTTGAAGTTGGCGATGCCGAAGGGGATGCCGATGATCGTCACGCACAGCAGGAGGCCGGTGACGATGTGGCCCAGCGCCAGCCACCAGCCCGCCAGAACGAGCCAGATGACGTTGCCGGCGCAGGAGGCCGCGCCGGCGTCGCGGCGTTCGACGGTCGTATAGCCGAAGGGCCACAGGGCGTACACGCCGATACGGAAGGCCGCTATGCCCCACGGGATGGTGATGACGAGGATGCACATCACCAGGCCCGCCAGGGCGTAACCGAGGAAGAGCCAGAAGCCGGAGAGCACCAGCCAGATGAGGTTCAGGATCGTTTTCACGGGCGATAGCCTGCCATCTGCTCCAGTCGGGTGATGCGTTCTCGCATCGGCGGGTGCGTCGAGAAGAGCTTCGCCATCCCCTCACCCGCGCGGAACGGGTTGGCGATCATCATGTGGCTGGCCGTCTCGAGGCGTGGTTCGGGCGGCAGCGGGAGCCGGCTCGTACCGGCCTCCAGTTTGCGCAGGGCCGAGGCGAGGGCCAGCGGGTCGCCGGTGAGCTGGGCCCCGGAGGCGTCGGCCTCGTACTCACGGGAGCGGCTGACGGCCAACTGGATGAGCGAGGCCGCCACCGGGCCGAGGATCATGATCAGGAGCATGCCCAGGATGCCGGGGCCCTCGTCGTCGTCCGAGCGGCCTATGGGAATCAGCCAGGCGAAGTTCACCAGGAACATCACGACCGAGGCGAGCGCCCCCGCCACGGAGGAGATGAGGATGTCGCGGTTGTAGACGTGGCTGAGTTCGTGGCCGATGACGCCGCGCAGTTCCCGCTCGTCCAGGAGCTGGAGGATGCCGTCGGTGCAGCAGACGGCGGCGTTGCGCGGGTTGCGGCCGGTGGCGAAGGCGTTGGGGGCCTGGGTGGGTGAGATGTAGAGGCGGGGCATGGGCTGGCGGGCGGCCGTGGAGAGCTCGCGGACCATGCGGTAGAGCTGGGGTGCCTGGAATTCGCTGACGGGGCGGGCGCGCATGGCCTTGAGCGCCAGTTTGTCGCTGTTCCAGTAGGCGTAGGCGTTGGTGCCCAGTGCCACGAGGACCGCGATGATCAGTCCGGTACGGCCGAAGAGGCCACCGATGACGATGATGAGTGCGGACAGTCCCCCGAGGAGTACGGCGGTCCTGAGCCCGTTGTGCCGGCGGTGCACGGTACGCCCTCCAAGTGGTGCGGCAGGGGAACCTCTCTTGGTACGTCCACTTTTCAGTGGACTCTCCCTTACTGGTCAACGCCAGATGGCGGGAGCTAGTTCCCTTGTGCACGCGGGCGGCACGTGGGCGCACGCCGAGGAGGCGTACGCCCGTACGAGTGATGTGGCGTGTGGTGCGCGTGCGGCCGACGGGGGTGAAGCGTTACAGGAGGGCTCCTGAGGCGAAGCGCAGGACGAGTTGGGGGGCTCCGGACAGGGCGATGCCCAGGACGGCGGCGAGCGCGATGGCGGCGGCCAGGGGTGTCGGGATCTTGGGGCGGTGCTCGGTGGCGGGCCGCACGGCAGGAAGCTGCCCGGGAGCGCCAGGGGTCTGCCCGGGAGCGCCAGGGGTCTGCCCGGCAGTGGCCGTCTCTGCGGCACCGGCCGCCGGGCGGAAGAGGAGCGCCGTCCACTGGAGGTAGTAGTACAGCGCGATCACCACGTTGACGGCCATGACGACGGCGAGCCAGGCCAGCCCGGCGTCCACGGCCGCCGAGAAGACCGTGACCTTGGCGAACAGCCCGATCACGCCCGGCGGCAGACCCGCCAGGCACAGCAGGAAGAAGCCGAGGGCGAGCGCGGTCAGGGGGCGGCGCGCGGACAGGCCGCGGTAGTCCTCCAGGCGGTTGAGCGGGCTCGTACGGGCCACGAGGGCGGCCACGGCGAAGGCGCCGAGGTTCACGGCCGCGTACATCAGGGCGTAGGCGACGGTGGAGCCGATGGCGTGTGCCGGGTTCCCGGCGTACCCGGCGGCGGCGATCGGGACCAAGAGGTAGCCGGCCTGCGCCACGGAGGACCAGGCCAGCAGGCGTACGGCGCTGTGCGCGCGGCCGGGGCGCTGGCGCAGCGCGGCAACGTTGCCCGCGGTCATGGTGAGCGCGGCCAGGACCGCCAGGGCGGGGCCCCAGATGTGCGCGTAGGAGGGGAAGCCCTGGACCGTGACGAGGATCAGGCCGGAGAAGCCGGCGGCCTTGCCGACCACGGACAGGTAGGCGGCGACGGGCAGCGGCGCGCCCACGTAGGTGTCCGGTACCCAGAAGTGGAAGGGCACGGCGGCGGTCTTGAAGGCGAAGCCGACCAGGGTCAGGGCGACGCCCGCGGAGGCGAGGGTGGCCAGTTGGGGGTCGGGCAGGCGGGTGAGGGCGTGCGCCACCTGGGAGAGGTGGAGGCTGCCGGTGGCCGCGTACACGAAGCTGACGCCCAGCAGCATGACCGCGGTGGCGGCCACGGAGGAGAGGAAGAATTTCAGGGCCGCCTCGGAGGAGAGCCGGTTTTCCCGCTTGATCCCTACGAGCGCGAAGGCGGGCAGCGAGGCGACCTCCAGGGCGATGACGAGGGTCGCCAGGTCGCGGGAGGCGGGCAGCAGCGCGGCGCCGGCCGCCGAGGAGAGCAGCAGGAACCAGAACTCCCCTGTGGGCAGCCGGTGGTCCTTGATGGGGTCGATGGACAGCAGGGCGGTCAGCAGGGCACCCCCGAGCACCAGGAACTGCACGATCAGGGCGAAATGGTCGGCGGTGTAACTGCAGACCTCGGGTTTCGCGGTGAGGCAGAACGTACGGCGGTCCCCGGACAGGAGTGGGAGGAGGCTGAGCGCGGCGAGGGCCAGGCCGGCCGTCGCGACCACGCCCAGCAGGGGTTTCCTGGCCTCGGGGAGGAAGAGGTCGGCGACCAGGACGGCGAGCGCGACGACGGCGGTGATGGTGGGCGGGGCGATGGCGAGCCAGTCGACGGACTGGACCAGGGAACCGGTCGTACTCATCACTTACCGCCTCCGAGGAGCTGCTGGACGGCCGGGTCGGTGAGGCCGAGGAGGGCCGCGGGCCACAGGCCGGCGAGGACGGTGAGGGCGGCGAGGGGGGACCAGGCCGCGTATTCGTACGGGGCGATGTCGGGGATGGTGAGGGCCGACGCGGCTGCGGGGTGCCTCGGGGCCGCTGCGGGTTCCTTCGGGGGCGATGCGGGTCCCTGCGGGGCCGCTGCGGGTTCCTCCGCGCCCGCCGGTTCCTGCGGGGGCGTGCTGCCCATGCAGACGCGCCGTACGACGACCAGCAGGTACGCGGCGGTCAGCAGGGTGCCCAGGCCCGCCAGGGCCATGAACGTCAGGAAGGCGGGGCGGCTGAGTCCCGCCGCGGGCCGGAACGCTCCGAACATGGTGAGCATCTCGCCCCAGAATCCGGCGAGTCCGGGCAGGCCGAGCGAGGCGACGGCCCCGAAGGCCAGCAGGCCGCCGAGCCGCGGCGCCCTGCCGTACAGGGCCGCGCCGGTGCCGGCCGTGCCGCCCGCGAGCTGGTCGAGGTCGCTGGTGCCGTAACGGTCCTTGAGCGCGCCGACCAGGAAGAAGAGCAGTCCGGTGATCAGGCCATGGGCGATGTTGGCGAAGAGGGCGCCGTTGACGCCGGTGGGGGTCATCGTCGCGATGCCGAGCAGGACGAAGCCCATGTGGCCGACGGAGCTGTACGCGATCAGGCGCTTGAGGTCGCCCTTGGCGCCCCTGCGGGCCAGGGCCAGGCAGGCGAGCGATCCGTAGACGATGCCCACGGCGGCGAAGGCCGCGAGGTAGGGCGCGAAGGTGTGCATGCCGTCGGGCGCGAGGGGCAGCGCGATGCGTACGAATCCGTACGTGCCCATCTTCAGCAGGACGCCGGCCAGCAGCACGGAGCCGACGGTGGGGGCGGCGGTGTGGGCGTCGGGCAGCCAACTGTGCAGCGGCCACATCGGGGCCTTGACGGCGAGTCCGATGCCGACGGCGAGCACCGCCAGAAGCTGAATCGTGTGGCTGAGCTGGGATTTCGGGCCGTTGTCAGTGGCGAGTGCCACCATGTCGAAGGTGCCGGATTTCAAGCCGATGAGGAGGAGGCCGAGCAGCATCACGACGGAGCCGAGCAGCGTGTAGAGGATGAACTTCCAGGCGGCCCGCTCGCGTTGGGCGCCACCCCAGCGGGCGATGAGGAAGTACATCGGGATGAGGACCATCTCGAAGGCGAGGAAGAAGAGCACGAGGTCCAGGACGGCGAAGGTGGCGAGGGTGCCGGATTCCAGGACGAGCAGCAGGGCGACGAATGCCCTGGGGGACGGGCCCTTGGGCATGTGGAAGCAACTGTAGAGCGCGCAGAGGAAGGTCAGCAGCGCGGTCAGGACGAGAAGGGGGAGCGAGATGCCGTCGATGCCGAGATGGATGCGGATGTCCAGCGCCGGGATCCAACTGATGTCGGTGGTGGCCTGCATCCTGGCCGGGTGGTCGTGGTCGAAACCGGCGGCCAGGGTGATGGCCGCGGCCAGGACGACTGCGGTGAGGACGGCGCCCAGGCGCAGCACCGTACGGCCGGAGTCAGGACGGGGCTCGCGGCCGGAGCCACGGTCGGGGTCGTGGCCGGGCGCGGGGCGGGCCGGGAAGAGGGCCGCGACCGCGCCCAGGAGGGGGAGGACGACGATGCCCGCGAGGAGCAGTTGCATAGCGGTGTGATTCACGGGTCAGGCCCTCCTGCGGGGTTCGGCTCCGGCGAGCCAGGCCACGAGGGGTGTCGGCTGGTGGTGCGGGGCGCTTTCCCCGGGCGTGTACGGCGGGTACGGCGTGGGGTGTGCGGACGGCGGGTGCGGCGTGCGCTGCGTGTACGGCGGCGGGTACGGCACGGTCAGGCTCCCGTGGCCGTGGAGAGGAGGACGGCTGCGACGGCCAGGACGAGCGAGCCGGCGAGCAGTGCGCCGAGGTAGGTCTGGACGTTCCCGGTCTGTGCGCGCCTGACGGCCGCGCCCAGCCAGCGGGGGGCGGTGGCCGCGCCACGGACGTAGGTCTCGACGACCTCGCGGTCCAGGAAGCGGACGAGCCCGGCAGCGGCGCGTACGGGCCGTACGAACAGCGCGCTGTAGAGGGCGTCGAGGTGGAAGCCGGTGGCCGCGTGGCGGTGCAGCGGGCCGAGGAGGAGGCGGCCCGGGTCCGCGGGGTCGGGGGCGTCGGCGTTGTCGCCGTAGGCCGCGGGGCGTGTGGCGATGGCCTGTTCCTCGGAGACCGCGGGGGCGGCGTCCGGGGTGACGGCGACCGCGCCGATGGGGGTACGGGCGGCGAGCGCGGTGGTGTGCCGCCAGGCCCCGTACGTGATCAGGATGCCGACGAGGGCGAGTCCGGTGCCCAGGACGGAGGTGGTGGCGGTCGGGGTGAGGGAGCGGCCGTCGAACCAGTCGGGGAGGAAGGGGGTGGCCAGGCCGAGCGCGGCGGTGGGGACGAACAGGACCCACAGCACGGCGTTCATGACCAGCGGCTGCCTGCCGTGGTCGGGGGCGGGTCCGGCGCCCTTGCCGCGGAAGGCGAGCAGCCACAGCCGGGTCGCGTAGGCGGCGGTGAGGAGGGCGGTGAGCAGGCCGGCGATCAGGACGGTCCAGCCGGCGGCGCCGGGGACGCCGTGCCCGTCACCGGTGGCGGCGTGCTCGGCGGCACCCAGGACGGCTTCCTTGGAGAAGAAGCCGGCGAACGGCGGGACGGCGGCGAGCGCGAGGAGCGCGACCGTCATCGTCCAGAAGGCGTCGGGGATGCGCCGGGCCAGGCCGGTCATACGGGACATCGCGGCGAGCGAGTTGGTGCCGGCGGCGTGGATGATCACGCCGGCGCCGAGGAAGAGGAGGGCCTTGAAGGCACCGTGCGACAGGAGGTGGAAGACGGCGGCACCGCGGTCGCCGACGGCCAGCGCGCCGGTCATGTAGCCGAGCTGGCCGACCGTCGAATAGGCCAGGACGCGCTTGATGTCGTCCTGGGCCAGTGCGGCGAGGGCGGAGCCGAGCATGGTCACGGCGGCCATGACGGCGAGGACGACCAGGGCCGCCGCGGAGGCGGCGAAGACGGGGAGGAGCCGGGCGACGAAGTAGACACCGGCCGCGACCATCGTGGCGGCGTGGATGAGGGCCGAGACCGGGGTCGGGCCGGCCATCGCGTCGGGGAGCCAGGTGTGCAGCGGGAACTGCGCGGACTTGCCCGCGACGCCGGCCAGCAGCAGGAGCGCGACGAGAGTGGGGTGGTCCAGGCCGCCGGTGGCGACGGCCTTCAGGATGCCGGTGATACGGAAGGTTCCGGCGTCGGCGGCCAGCGCGAAGATGCCGAACAGGAAGGGGACGTCGCCGAGCTTGGTGACCAGGAACGCCTTGAGGGAGGCGGCGCGCGCGGCTTCGGTCTCCCAGTAGTGGCCGACCAGGAAGTACGAGCAGATGCCCATGATCTCCCAGCCGACCAGCAGCACCATCAGATCGCCGGAGTAGACGACCAGCAGCATCGCGGAGGTGAACAGGGACACCAGGGCGGCGTAGGAGGGGTAGCGCGGGTCGGTGCGCAGATAGCCGGTGGAGTAGATCTGCACACAGCAGGCCACGACGCCGACGAGTACGGCGGCCAGGGCGGCGAAGCCGTCCAGGTGCAGGGCCAGTTCGACCGGTACCGAGCCGGTCGGGGTGAGCTGGGTGGCGGCGTCGATCGCCGGACCGCCGCCCTGCGCGACGGCCACGACGACGGCAAGGGCGGTCGCGGCCAGCGTCGGCAGTACGGCCAGCGGGCGTACGAAGCCGGGTGCGCGGCGGCCGAGGAAGAGGCCCGCGGCGGCCCCGAGGAAGGGCAGCAGGGGGACGAGGAGGGCGGTGGTCGTGGTCGTCACGCGGCGGCCTCCGCCTGCTGGTCGCGCTGGTGCCCCGGGCCGGTTCCCGGCCGGGCGTCGTTCGTGCCGTCGGTGTCGTCAATACTGCCGGGACCCCCGGGGCCGCTGGTGCTGTCGGCCGTGGCTTCGGACAGGTCACGGAGCCTGTCGACGTCGGAGGTGCCGCGGTTGCGGTGGACGAGCAGGACGATCGCCAGACCGATGCCGATCTCGGCGGCGGCCACGGCGATGGTGAACAGGGTCAGCGCCTGGCCCGCGTGGAGCTTGTCGCGCAGCCAGACGTCGAAGGCGACGAGGTTGAGGTTGACGGCGTTGAGCATCAGCTCGACGGACATCAGGACCAGGATCGCGTTGCGGCGGGCGAGGACGCCGTACAGGCCGACGCAGAAGAGGAGGACGGCGAGAACGGCGGGGTAGGCGAGGTGCATCAGCGCGGGTCCTCTCCGGTCCGGCGGAGCGCGTCACGGGCCGGACCCCCGCCGGCGCCACCGGCGCGGGCGGGGCGGCGGGGCCTGTCGGGGCGGCCGTCCGGGGCGCGTCGGGTGCGGCCCGGCGGGACGCCGCCTTGCCGTGGGCCGTGCCGCGGCCGTCGCCGGTGCCGTGTTTGCGGGACAGGACGATCGCGCCGACGAGGGCGGCGAGCAGCAATACGGACAGCGCCTCGAAGGGGAGCACCCAGTGCTGGAAGAGGCTGCGGCCGGACACCTCGGAGGAGCCCTGGACGGCGCCGTCCAGGTTGATCCATGTCGTACGGAACGCGTCGGCGACGACCCACACCAGGGCTGCGGCGGAGGCCAGGGCCACGGCGAGGGCGGCCCAGCGGTTGCCCGAATCGGCGTCCGGGGAGCGGCCGATGGGCGCCTTGGTGAGCATCAGCCCGAACAGGATGAGGACGACGACGGAACCGACGTAGATCAGCACCTGCACCCAGGCGATGAATTCGGCGGTCAGCAGCAGGTACTCGACGGCGATGCCGCCGAGCGCCACGACCAGCCACAGGGCGGCGTGCACGAGCTGCTTGGTGGTGACGGTGACGACGGCGGCGCCCAAGGTGACGATGCCGACGAGCAGGAAGGCGATCTCGACACCGGTGGGCGAAAGGAAGCCGTGGCTGTGGCTTGCTGCTGCTGTTGCGGCGGCGGCGAGCGTCACGCTTCCTCCTCGGGGGGCTGGGGTGCGGTCTGCTGCGGTGAGGATGGTGGTGTGGGCTGGGCTTCGGGTTGCCCGCTGGCTGCCTGTCCGGGTGTTTGCCCGGTGGCTTGTCCGGTGGCTTGTCCGGCGGGCAGCTCGGCGGCCTGTCCGGCCGCCAGTTCGGCTGCTTCCTGGGCGGCGAGTTTGTCCGCGGCCTTGCGGGCGGCGGCGATCTCCTTGGGCTCCTCGGCCGACGGGTCCAGGGCGGGCGGCTCGGGCACCGTCCACATCCACTCGCGCAGCTTGTCGCGCTCGTGGGTCAGATCGTGGATGTCGGTCTCCGCGTACTCGAACTCCGGGGACCAGAAGAGCGCGTCGAAAGGACACACCTCGATGCAGATCCCGCAGTACATGCACAGCGCGAAATCGATGGCGAAACGGTCCAGGACGTTACGGCTGCGCTCGCGGCCCCCGGGGGCGGCGGGCGGCACCGTCTCCTTGTGGGAGTCGATGTAGATGCACCAGTCCGGGCACTCGCGCGCGCACAGCATGCAGACCGTGCAGTTCTCCTCGAACAGCCCGATGACGCCACGGGTGCGTGGCGCCAGGTCGGGCTGGACGTCCGGGTACTGCTCGGTGACCGAGCGCTTCGTCATCGTACGAAGGGTGACGGCCAGGCCCTTGGCGAGTCCGCTTCCGGGGATGCCCATTACGAGATCACCACCTTGACGACGCCGGTGAGGGCGATCTGGGCGAGAGCGAGCGGGATCAGAACCGTCCAGGCCAGCTTCTGGAGCTGGTCCTCACGCAGCCGCGGGTAGCTGACCCGCAGCCAGATGACGCCGAAGGCGAGGACGGCCGTCTTCAGGAGCATCCACAGCCAGCCGAGGCCGTCGGCGCCGAAGGGACCGTGCCAGCCGCCCAGGAAGAGGACCGAGGTCAGGGCGCACAGGACGACGATTCCGGCGTACTCGGCGAGCAGGAAGAGCGCGAAGCGCAGGCCGGTGTACTCGGTGTACGCACCGAAGATGATCTCGGAGTCGGCGACCGGCATGTCGAACGGCGGTCGCTGGAGTTCGGCGAGCCCGGCCGTGAAGAAGACCAGCCCGCCGACGATCTGCCACGGCACCCACCACCAGTGGAAGGCGTCCAGGATGCCGGGCAGGGAGAGGGTGCCGGCGGCCATCGCGACGGAGGCCGCGGTGAGCAGCATCGGCAGCTCGTACGCCATGAGCTGCGCGGCCGTACGCAGACCGCCCAGCAGCGAGAACTTGTTGGCCGAGGCCCAGCCCGCCATGAGGGAGCCGAGGACACCGACGCCCATCACGGCGAGCACGAAGAAGATGCCCGCGTCCAGGGCCTGGCCCACGGCGTTGTGCGGGCCGATCGGGATGGCGACCAGGACCAGCAGGTACGGGAGCAGCGCCACGGCCGGGGCGAGCTGGAAGATCCGGCGGTCGGCACCGGCCGGAACGATGTCTTCCTTCTGCGCGAACTTCACACCGTCGGCGACGAGCTGGGCCCAGCCGTGGAAGCCACCGGCGTACATGGGGCCGAGACGGCCCTGCATATGGGCCATGACCTTGTGCTCGGTCTGGCCGATGACCAGCGGGAAGACCAGGAAGACGACGAAGACGGCGATCAGGCGCAGGGCGATGTCCAGTGCGTCGCTCATGAGGTCTTCTCGCCTCCTGTCTTCGGGGCGTCGGGGGGCTGCGGGGCGTCTTTGGTGGCTTGGGCGTCTTCGGTGGCTTTGGTGGCTTCCGGCTTCGGGGCGGCGGCCGACTTCGGGGCGTCGGGTTCGGTGGCCCGGTCGGTCGTCTTTTCCGTGGTCTCCGTGGTCTTCGGGCTCTCCGGGCTCTCCGTGGAGTCCTCGAAGGCCGGCCGGGCGTGGTGCCAAGGAGCGTCCGAAGCGCGCCGGCTGGGCGCGTCAGGAGCCGAAGGCGACTGCTCGGCCTCGGCCGCAGCCGCGGCGCGCTGGCTGGCAGAGCCCTGACTCACACTGCGGGTCCGGCGCGCGGGACGTACCGGACGCTCCGACGCTTCGGCTCCCGTTCCTGTTCCAGTTCCAGCTCCGGTTCCGGTCCCGCCCCCGGCTTCGGCTCCGGTCGTGGCCCGCTGGCTCGCGGATCCCGCACCCGCCGTACGCGTACGCCGTACGGGCCGGTCGCCCGCCCCCGCGGCACCGGCACCGGCACCCGCACCCGCACCCGCCGCACGCGCTCCACGGGCCGGACGGGCCGGTGCCGGCGGAAGCTGTCCCTTCATCGGACCCCAGTCGTTCGGGTCCGGAACGCCCGGCGGCAGCATCTGACGGCGCTTCGGCCCACCGTGCTCGGATTCACCGGGCTCCTTCGCCCCCGGCCACGCCTTGGCGACCCGCGCCGCCAGTACGAAGTCCTTGCGCAGCGGGTGGCCCTCGAAGTTCTCGGGAAGCAGCAGCGGTACGAGGTGGGGGTGGCCGGTGAAGTCCACGCCGAACATCTCGTGCGTCTCGCGCTCGTGCCAGGCCGCGCCCGCGTAGACCCCGACGGCGGTGGGCAGTGCGGCAGCCTCGTACGGAACGGTCGTACGGACGAGGAGACGCCGCACCGACGCCCCGGCCGCCGCCGGGCCGGAACCCGTACCGACGCCGGCCTCCGTGCCGGAGTCCGCGCCCGGCCGCGAGAGGGCGGCGACGTGCGCGCAGACCCGGAAGCCGGTGCCGGGCTCGTCGACCGCGCTGAGCCAGTCGAAGTAGGTGCAGCCGAGTTCGTCCCGGGCCACGGTCAGGGCCTCGATCCAGGCGTCGGCCGGGACGTCGACGGTGAGCAGGCCGTACGCGTCCTCGGCGGTCGCACCGGTGCCGAAGAGCTCGGAGGCGGCGCGTGGCAGCCAGCCGACGGGCGGTGCCTGCGGCGGTTCGTCCGGGGTGGCCGCGTCCTGGGGCTGTTCGGTCACTGGTCGGGCGCTCCCTTCGGATCCGTGAGGCCGGCGGGCTCCGGCTGCCCGGTGGACTCCGGCTGTCCCGTGGATTCCGGCCGCCCGTTGGCGGGCGAGGGCGGCGGAGGGGGCGTCACCAGCCCGCTGCGCAGCGCCCCGACACTGCTTCTGCCACTGCTGCCGCGGCCGTTGCCGCTGTTGTCACCGTTGTCACTGTTACCGGCGCCGTTGCTGGTGCTGGTGTTGGTGTTGGTGTTGTTGCCGTAGCGCTCCCCCAGCGACTCCCGGGCGATCTTCTCCTGGAGCTTGAGGATGCCCTGGAGGAGGGCTTCGGGCCGGGGCGGACAGCCCGGTACGTAGACATCGACCGGAATGATCTGGTCGACGCCCTTGGTGACCGCGTACGAGTCCCAGTACGGGCCGCCGCAGTTGGAGCAGGCGCCGAAGGAGATCACGTACTTCGGCTCGGGCATCTGCTCGTACAGGCGCTTGACGGCAGGGGCCATCTTGTCCGTGACCGTGCCGGAGACGATCATCAGGTCGGCCTGGCGCGGGCCGGGCGCGAAGGGGATGACGCCGAGCCGGATGAAGTCGTGGCGCGCCATGGAGGCGGCGATGAATTCGATGGCGCAGCAGGCCAGCCCGAAGTTGAAGACCCACAGGCTGTAGCGGCGGCCCCAGTTCAGGACCACCTTCATCGGCTCGGGCGCCAGCCGGGCGAGCGTGCCCAGGCGCCGGGGCTCGGGAAGGTCCGTCCTCGTACTCGCGTCCGTTGCGTTCATCTGCGTTCCGCTGGTCGCGTTCGTCCTTTGCGTCGCGTTCGTCGGCTGTGCCGCGTTCGAGGCGGTGCGCGTCACGTCCATTCCAGGACGCCCTTCTTCCATGCGTAGAGCAGGCCGATGGCGAGGAAGCCGAGGAAGACGAACATCTCCACCAGCGTGACACCGCCGAAGCCGGGGGCGGCGAAGATCGTGGCCCAGGGGAACAGGAAGATCGAGTCGACGGCGAAGACGACGTACAAGAAGGCGTAGACGTAGTAGCGGACCTGGGTGTGCGCCCAGCCCTCGCCGACCGGGTCCACTCCGCACTCATAGGTGAGCAGCTTCTCGGGCGTGGGCACCACGGGCCGCAGCAGTCGCCCGGCACCGAAGGCCACGGCGACGAAGAGCACACCGATCACGGCGATGAGCCCGACGACCGAGTAGCCCTGGAAGTAGTCCGCGGCGCTGATGGTGCGTACGGTCGCGTCCGGCACGTCCGCCCCTCGCTCCCTGACTGTTCGCGTTGACTGCTCGCGCGTTGACTGCTCGCGTTCAACGACGGTTCAACGACTTCGACGATCTGTACCCACGGGAGTCTAGGCCCTGCCCCGGCCACAGCGAGCAGTCGTGTCACGCCACGGCCAAGGATGTCCCGGCTTCGCCCCTTGCGTGGGGAGGGCGCGCAGGTACGCCCGCAGGGAAGGCACGGACGGCATACGGGAAGGGCGCGGACGCCACACGGCGGACGGGCGGGTCATGCGATTCGTACGGTTATGCGGCCGGCTGTGCAGTCGGTTATGCGGCCGGTCATGTGCGGCCGGCGGTGCAGTCTTATGAGCCCGCGTCACCCGCCGCCGTACGCTGCCGGCCCGGCTCACGCGAGACCGCCCGGTCCATCACCTCGGCCGCGATCCGCGCCGCCGCCGTCAGCGTCCGCTCGCCCAGCAGCTCCGTACGGATCGCGCCGCCGGCCGCCAGATGGCGGTCGTACGGCAGCGAGAGCACCGCCGCGCCGCCGACCCCCAGATGGGCCACGGCATCACGTATGCCGACGGCCGTGTCGGGGGACGCCTGGGTGACCACGACCACCGTCGTCGGCAGCATGCTCCGGTGCAGTCCGCCCATCCACTCCAGCACCGACCGGGTGGACGCCACGCCCTCGGCGGTCGCCGGGGCGACCAGCACCCGGGCCTGCGTGGTGACCAGCGCGGCACGTGCCACCTCGGCGGGCAGCGTCTCGCAGTCCACGACCGTGGTCGCGAAGTAGCGCCGCAGGGACGTCATCACGATGCGGTACGTGTCGATGTCCAGCCGGGTGCCGATGGCGCCCTGGCTTCCGGGCAGCAGCCAGCCGCCGCCGGCGAAGGGCAGCAGATACCCGGTCAGATCGGTGATCAGCATGGACGGGTCGACGATCTGCGCCAGATCGCTGCTCGACCAGCGCACCTCCCGTACGCCGAGCCGGTGCGGCAGTGTGCCCAGCGCCGGGTCCGCCTCCAGGGCGAGCACGGGGTCGGCGCGGTAGTGCGCGTATGTGAGGGCAAGAAGGGCGGCGACGGTGGACTTGCCCGCGCCGCCACGGATGCTGGACACGGCGATCTGCCGGCCGGTGGCGACCGGCTGCTGAATGGCGTACGCGGCCCGTGTCACGGCGTCCGTGTCGGCCGCCGCGGACGAGGCGAACATCCGGCGCAGCGCCCGGCCGGCGCGCCGCGCGACGGGGTCGCCGTGCCGGGGCTTGGGCTGCACGGCGGTCAGTTCGGGCGGCAGCAGCGGTACGGAGACGGGGGTGCGCGCGGGCAGGCGCGGCCTGCCGTAGCGGCCTCGCGCGGGTGGGGCGGGTGGGGCGGGTGGGGTGGGTGCAGTGGAGACAGTGGGGGCAGTGGGGGCAGCCGCCGGGGCGGGGGTTGGGGCTACAGGTGAGGCCGGGGACGGGACGGCCGGAGCGGGGGCCGGGGCCGACGCGGGCGCGTAGTCAGGCCGGGGCGGGTACGCGGGGCCGGGCGCGGGCGTGGGTGCGGCGGCCGGCACCGACGCCGACTCCGACGCCAGCCCCGGTTCCGGTTCCGGTGAGGACCCCGGTGCTGCTTCCGGCATCGGTGCCGAAGCTGATCCCTGTGCCGACATGATCGCTACGCTGCCCCTTCTCTTTCAGAACGTGATCGGATGCGGTCAGAAGGCGTGCAGCAGTTGGCCGTACCACCCGAACGCCCCAACGGCGACCGGGATCAACGCCAGCACACCGACCGATTCGACCAGGTTCATCAGCCGGCGCAGGCGTTCCCGTACCCGCTCCGGCGGCCGTACGAAGAGCACCGCGAGCGGCAGCACCGCCAGCGCGCCCAGGACCGGCAGCGCACCCGCCGGGCCGCCGCCGTCGGTCGCCCACAGCACCAGCACCCGCAGGCCCACCGCCGTACCGGCCGCCAGCACCGCCAGCACCTCGACGGCCAGCGGGTACGCGCGGGCCCGCGAGAACAGCACCACGCACAGCAGCACCGCCGCGGCCACCGACCAGGCGTCGGGCGTACGCACCGCGAGGATCCCCGCCGCGCCCGCCGAGAATGCCACCGCCACCGTGGCCGGCGCCAGAATGCGGTGGGTCGAGCCCAGGGCGGTCGCCACCCCGTGCCTGCCGGCCGGCGTCCGGCCCGCACGCCGGTCGTCCAGCCGGGTCAGACCGGCCGCCATCAGGGCGAGCCGCGGCAGCCGGCCCAGTACGAGGGCGGACACGAGGCCGAGAGCGACGCCCGTATGAGCGGGCGTGGTCAGGGTCAGCGCCAGCCCCCAGGCACACGCCCCGAGCGTGACCACGGCGGCGCCGACGAGGCCGCCGCGGAGCGGTCCCGTACGGAGCCCGAGCAGGGCGAGTACGGCCGCGACGGTCAGTCCGACGGCCGTCACCCGGGCGGCGCCGGCCGGAGCGGCATGCCAGGAGGCGCTGACGCCGAAGCTGCCGGCCAGCAGCAACAGGGCCGTACGCGGCGATGCGCCGGTGTCCGACGCGCCGCCCGCCACCGGGTCTGTCGGCGCGCCCCCGCGGTCCCGGCTGTCCCCGCGGTCCCGGCTGTCCCCACGGTCCCGGCTGTCCCCACGGTCCCGGCTGCCGTTCTCCTGGCCATGCCCGCGACCAGGGCAGCAACCGCGGCGAGCACCGCGGCGACGCCGAACCACAGGGCGGTCCGCCCGGGCCCGAACCACTCGCCCGCGAGCACCCCGGCGTACAGGGAGAGCAGCACGCTCGCCATAACCGCCGTCCACGCCCGGCTGCGCTCGCCCCACCACCGGCCGGCGTGCGGGGCCGCTGAGGCGGGCTCGGGCGACGCGGCGTCATCGAGCGACATGGCGGGCTCGGCGGACGCGGGGGGTACGAGCGGCTGCACTCCCCTGACGAGCCGCAGTTCGGTCCCGTCGGGCACCTTCGCGGACGCGAGCGAGTCGTCCCGCGCCAGCACCGCGCCGTCCGAGGAGACCAACTGCCACGGCAGCGAGCCGCTGTCCGCCGGGGCGCCGAGCAGCCGCAGGAGGTCGGGCAGCAGCACGCCGAGGGGCTCATGGGCGGGCAGTACGAGGTCGGTCCGCCGCCGTTCCCCGACCAGGACCACCCGGCTCAGCGCGGCCCGCCGGTCCGTACCCGTGCCCGCGCCCATGTCCGTACCCATGTCCGCGTCCGCGCCCATTCCCGTGCCCGTGCCCGTGTCCACGTCCGTACTCACCATGCCGACGCGTCCCGCCACCGGAACCGCACCGGAACCGATCGCGCGAACCGGCCGTCGTCCGACTGCGGAAACCGGCCGCCGCACCTCCGAGCCATCGTCCCTCACTCTCCCCGTACCCTGCGCCGCATCACCCTACGGCTCCCGGCACGCGGCCTGTCCACTCCCGCGGACGCTCCGCACCCTCCCGCTCCACGCGCTACCGTGCTCCCGCACACGGGGGCACTGTCCCGGCCGCGAAGCGTTCTGAGAAGGTAGGGGAAACCCCACCCCCGCGCACCTACGTGCCCCATGGTCACGGCGGTCAGCGCCCGGCAAGCTGAGGCACATGACCGTACGTCCCGACCCCGCCGCGACCGCCACCCCGTACGAGGACGCGGGCGCGGCACCGTACGTCCCGGACGGCTCCATGAAGAACGCCGAGAGCGCGAAGCCCGACGGCATTCGCGACGCCGCTTCCGACGCCACCGCCGAAGCCGGTACCGAAACCGGTGCCGACGACGACGGTGTCCTGCCGCCGCCGCGGCTCGCGCTCACCGGTGGGACCTGGCGCGAGATCAGCCACCTGCTGCTGAACTTCTTGGTGAACATCCCCGGGTTCGTCGTGGTCGTGGTCTGGCTCGTCGCCGGGCTGGGGCTCTCCGTCACCGTCGTCGGTCTGCCGTTGCTGGCGACGGGGCTGATGGCGTGCCGGCAGTACGGGAAGCTGGAGCGGGCCCGGGCGCGGACGCTGCTGCGGGTACGGGTGGAGGAGCCCAGCAAGCTGCGGGCCCGGGAGCCCGGCTTCTTCCCCTGGTTGTGGGCGGGCCTGAAGGACCCGGTCGGCTGGCGGCACGCCCTGTACGCAATGATCCGTCTCCCTTGGGCCATTTTCACCTTCGTCGTCACGCTCGTCTCACTCCTCCTGCTGTGGCCGGTATTGCCGTGGCTGGCACGGGGGATGGCGAACGTGGACCGGGCGATGGTGCGCGGCCTTCTGTCGCCCTCGGACGAGTTGGAGCGGCGGATCGCCGAGCTAGAGTCGGACCGCGGGGTCGTCGTGGACACCGCCGCCGCCGACCTGCGGCGCATCGAGCGCGACCTGCACGACGGAGCGCAGGCCCGGCTCGTGGCGCTCGCGATGGGACTCGGCCTGGCGAAGGAGAAGCTCCTCGAAGACCCGGACGCGGCGGCGAAGATGGTCGACGAGGCGCACGGCGAGGTCAAGCTCGCCCTTCAGGAGCTGCGGGACCTCGCCCGCGGCATCCACCCGGCCATCCTGACAGACCGGGGCCTGGGGCCCGCGCTGACCTCGCTGGCCGGCCGCTGCACCGTACCGGTCGAGGTCTCGGTCGACCTGGCCGAACGGCCGGCGGCGGCCATCGAGGGCAGCGCGTACTTCACCGTCTCCGAGCTGCTTCAGAACGTCTCCAAGCACAGCGGGGCGCGTTCCGCCTCCGTCGAGGTGTGGCGGGCCAAGGGCCGGCTGCTGATCCAGGTACGGGACGACGGGCGGGGCGGCGCGCGGCTGGACGGAGGCAGCGGGCTGTCCGGGCTCGCGGAGCGGCTGGGGGCGGTGGACGGGCTCTTCGTGCTCGACTCCCCCACGGGCGGGCCGACGCTGGTGACGGCCGAACTGCCGTGGCGCAGGCGGACGGGCGCCTGACCGCCGCCTGAGGCCGGCACCGGAGCCGGGGCCGGGCAGAGCCGGGCCGGGGAAGAGAAACCGAGAGGGCCTGCGCGCGTATGGCGCGCAGGCCCTCGGTGTTTTCACGGCTGGAGGCGAGCCCACAGGGGGCCCACCGGATGGGGCGCAGGGAAGGGTCGCGGGGAGAGCTCCCAGGTCCCAGGGTGGGGAAAACCCCACCCGAAGACTGCGTTTTCCCTCATGGTGCGGGCGTCGTCGGCGGCGGAAGCTTGAAACACGGGGACGCACGGGACGCGTCCCGCAGAGAACTGGCAGATCGGACGACGAGACGATGGACATCGCGCACGCCTCCCCGCCTCAGCCCTCCCGGGTGCCCGTAGGGCTGCGCGCCCCGTTCTCGGGACGCATCTGGCGGGAGTTCCTCTACCTCTTCCTCAGCCTTCCGCTGGCCATAGTGATGTTCACGTTCGCCCTGCTGACGATATCGCTCAGTGCGGGCCTGCTGGTCACCTTCATCGGTATCCCGGTGCTGGCGGCGGGGCTGGTCGGCTGCCGCGGCCTGGGTGCCCTGGAGCGCGTACGGGCCCGTGCCCTGCTCGATGAGGACGTGGCCGCCCCGCAGGCCGTACGGCCCGTCAAGCAGAGCCTGATGAGCTGGGTCGGCGCGGTCTTGAAGAGCGGTGCCTCCTGGCGGCATCTCCTCTACTGTCTGCTCCACTTCCCCTGGGCGCTCTTCGCCTTCGTCTTCTCGCTGACCTTCTGGTCGGTGGGCTGGGCGCTGCTGGCCTACCCGCTGTGGAAGTGGACGCTGCCCGCCTACGGTGACCAGCCCGGCATCCAGATATGGGGGGACGGCACGGCGGGCAACAGCTTCTACCTGGACACGCCGTTCGAGGTGGCGCTCACCAGCGGGATCGGTCTGCTGATCGTCCTGGCCGGGCCCTGGGTGATCCACGGGCTGACGTACGTGGACCGCCTCCTGGTCCATGGGCTGCTGGGACCCTCCGTCCTGGCCAGCCGGGTCTCGGAACTGGAGTCGGACCGCGGGGTCGTCGTGGACACCGCCGCCGCCGACCTGCGCCGTATAGAGCGCGACCTGCACGACGGGGCACAGGCCCGGCTCGTGACGCTCGCGATGGACCTCGGGCTCGCCAAGGAGAAGCTGGCGCAGGACCCGCAGGCCGCGGCGAAGATGGTGGACGAGGCGCACGGCGAGGTGAAGACGGCCCTTCAGGAACTGCGCGACCTGGCCCGCGGTATCCACCCGGCCATACTCACGGACCGGGGCCTGGGGCCCGCGCTCTCCGCGCTGGCCGCCCGCTGCACGGTCCCCGTCCAGGTCACCGTGGACCTGCCCGAGCGGCCCGCCGCGGCGATCGAGGGCATCGCCTACTTCACGGTCTCCGAACTGCTCCAGAACATCTCCAAGCATGCACAGGCGACCAGCGCGACCGTGGACGTGTGGCGGTCGGAGGACCGGATCACGCTCCTGGTCACGGACAACGGCCGGGGCGGCGCCGGTGCGGAGAGCGGCAGCGGACTGGCCGGACTCGCCGAACGGCTGGACTCCGTGGACGGGCTCCTGGTCATCGACTCCCCGGCCGGCGGCCCCACCGCGATAACCGCCGAGCTCCCCTGGCGCGTCTGACCCCGCGCCGGCCCCGGCCCACCGACCCCCATCCGTACGCCGTCCCATCCACCCGACTCCCAACCAGCACCCTCACCACCCCCACACCCACACCACCCCACTCCCACACCGTCGCCCCCACTTTCGCCGGCACCCGTAAGCACCCACCGCACCGACGTCCTTCCTGACCCGTACTCACACCCGCCACCGGTCCACCAGCCCACGCCCCGCGCTCACCGATCCAGCCGCCGGCTGGCCGACCACCCGGCCAACCAGCCCACCAGCCACCCGGCGTAACCGGCCCCCATCCGTACGCCCAGCCGACGTAACCGGCCAGCCGACCACCCGGACTCCCGACCGCTCAGTCACCGGCCGGCCGGACGCCCGGCCATTCAGCCCCGGCACGCACTCGCGCCCATGTACCCGCCCGTTCTCCGTGTCCGCACCCGTGCGGAAGGGGGCCAGGCAGCGCGGGAGGAGGACGGGCCGGGCGGAGGGGAATGTCTCTGTTGTGGGCGGTCGGGCGCGGTCGGAACCGGATGCTGGGATGCTGGGGGGACACAGGGTGGGTGGGGACTTCGGATCGTGGGGGGCTTCAGAGTCGTGGAGGACAGGGTGCGGGTGGTCATCGCCGAGGATTCGGTGCTGCTTCGGGAGGGGCTGACACGGTTGCTGACCGACCGTGGGCACGAAGTCGTGGCGGGTGTGGGCGACGGCGACACGCTGATCAAGGTCATCGGGGAACTGGCGGACGAGGGCGCGTTGCCGGACGTGGTGGTGGCGGACGTACGGATGCCGCCGACGCACACCGACGAGGGGGTACGGGCCGCAGTGCGGCTGCGCCGGGACCACCCGGAGCTGGGGGTGCTGGTGCTGTCCCAGTACGTGGAGGAGCAGTACGCGACGGAATTGCTGGCCGGTTCGACACGCGGCGTCGGCTATCTCCTCAAGGACCGGGTAGCCGAAGTGCGTGAGTTCGTCGATGCGGTGGTCCGGGTGGCCGAGGGCGGCACCGCGCTCGATCCCGAGGTCGTCGCACAGTTGCTCGGACGCAGCCGCAAACAGGACGTCCTGGCCCACCTCACCCCGCGTGAGCGGGAGGTCCTGGGCCTGATGGCCGAGGGCCGGACGAATTCCGCGGTCGCGCGGCAGTTGGTGGTGAGCGACGGTGCGGTGGAGAAGCACGTCAGCAACATCTTCCTCAAGCTGGGCCTGTCGCAGAGTGACGGGGATCACCGGCGGGTCCTGGCCGTACTCACCTATCTCAAGTCCTGACATTCCGTCGGCTTGTCGGGCAGGGGGCCGGGGGTGGTCCCGGGGGCGCCCGGGACCTTGGGCCCAGAACCATTGACGGAGCAGTGAGCGTCACACAGAAAGGGCACCGGGGGGCGGTTTAAACATGACGAACCAGGGCACAGCGGCGTCTCACGCCTGCGTCCACCATCTGATCCACCCAGGGAAGGGGACCCTTACCCACGTACGATGGCCATGGGACAACCGGTCGGTACGGCCCGTCCTGAGTCGTCCCCTGTCCACGGCGGGGATGCCCCACGCCTCAAGGGAGGTCCGAAGCAGTGACCAGCCAGGTCAGTAGCGCAGCCGAGCAGGCCGACGGAGTGCTCGCCGGGGAGCGGTCCGCTCCCGGTGACAGCGGGCGCGGGGTCGGTGAGGGCAAGGAGGTCCGCCGCCTGGACCGGGTGATCATCCGGTTCGCCGGTGACTCCGGTGACGGCATGCAGCTCACAGGGGACCGGTTCACCTCGGAGACGGCGTCGTTCGGCAACGACCTGTCGACGCTGCCGAACTTCCCCGCCGAGATCCGGGCCCCCGCCGGCACCCTTCCCGGGGTCTCCAGCTTCCAGCTCCACTTCGCGGACCACGACATCCTCACCCCCGGTGACGCGCCGAACGTCCTGGTGGCGATGAACCCGGCCGCCCTGAAGGCGAACCTGGCGGATGTGCCGCGCGGTGCGGAGATCATCGTCAACACCGACGAGTTCACCAAGCGCCCGATGGCGAAGGTCGGCTATGCCACCAGCCCGCTGGAGGACGGCTCGCTGGAGGCGTACAACGTCCATCCGGTGCCGCTGACGACGCTGACGATCGAGGCGCTCAAGGACTTCGGGCTCTCCCGCAAGGAGGCCGAGCGCAGCAAGAACATGTTCGCGCTGGGCCTGCTGTCGTGGATGTACCACCGGCCGACGGAGGGCACGGAGAAGTTCCTGCGGGCGAAGTTCGCCAAGAAGCCGCAGATCGCCGAGGCGAACGTGGCGGCCTTCCGGGCGGGCTGGAACTTCGGCGAGACCACCGAGGACTTCGCGGTCTCCTACGAGGTCGCGCCGGCCACCGCCGCCTTCCCGACGGGGACGTACCGCAACATCTCCGGCAACCTCGCCCTGTCCTACGGTCTGATCGCCGCGAGCCGGCAGGCGGACCTGCCGCTGTACCTGGGCTCGTACCCGATCACTCCGGCCTCGGACATCCTGCACGAGCTGTCCAAGCACAAGAACTTCGGCGTGCGGACCTTCCAGGCCGAGGACGAGATCGCCGGCATCGGCGCGGCGCTGGGCGCGGCCTTCGGCGGCGCACTGGCGGTGACCACCACCTCCGGCCCCGGTGTGGCGCTGAAGTCCGAGACCATCGGCCTGGCCGTCTCCCTGGAGCTGCCGCTGCTGATCGTCGACATCCAGCGCGGCGGCCCCTCCACCGGTCTGCCCACCAAGACCGAGCAGGCCGATCTGCTCCAGGCGATGTACGGGCGCAACGGCGAGGCGCCGGTGCCGATCGTGGCGCCCCGTACCCCCGCCGACTGCTTCGACGCGGCGCTGGACGCGGCCCGTATCGCGCTCACCTACCGCACCCCCGTCTTCCTGCTCTCCGACGGCTACCTGGCCAACGGCTCGGAGCCCTGGCGCATCCCCGAGATGGACGAACTGCCGGACCTGCGCGTGCAGTTCGCCTCCGGCTTCAACCACGAGCTGGCGGACGGCACCGAGGTCTTCTGGCCGTACAAGCGTGACCCCAAGACCCTGGCCCGCCCGTGGGCGGTGCCGGGCACGCCGGGCCTGGAGCACCGCATCGGCGGCATCGAGAAGCAGGACGGCACCGGCAACATCTCCTACGACCCGGCCAACCACGACTTCATGGTGCGCACCCGCCAGGCGAAGGTCGACGGCATCGCGGTGCCGGACATCGAGGTGGAGGACCCCACCGGCGAGGCCACCACGCTCGTGCTGGGCTGGGGTTCGACGTACGGGCCGATCACCGCGGCCGTACGCCGGGTGCGTGGCGCGGGCGAGCGGATCGCCCAGGCTCATCTGCGCCACCTCAACCCCTTCCCGCGGAATCTCGGCGAGATCCTGGCGCGTTACGACAAGGTGGTCGTGCCGGAGATGAACCTCGGCCAGCTCGCGACCCTGCTGCGAGCCAAGTACCTGGTGGACGCCCGCTCCCACACCCAGGTCAGCGGGATGCCGTTCAAGGCCGAGCAGCTTGCGGAGGTCTTTAAGGAGGCCATCAATGACTGAGACGATCTCGGAAGGGACCTCGCAGATCGAGGCGCTTTCCCTGGTGCCCAAGGCCGAGGCCAAGCAGTCCATGAAGGACTTCAAGTCCGACCAGGAAGTGCGCTGGTGCCCCGGCTGCGGTGATTACGCCATCCTCGCCGCCGTGCAGGGCTTCATGCCCGAGCTCGGCCTGGCGAAGGAGAACATCGTCTTCGTCTCGGGCATCGGGTGCTCCTCCCGGTTCCCGTACTACATGAACACCTATGGCATGCACTCCATCCACGGACGTGCCCCGGCCATCGCCACCGGCCTCGCCTCCTCCCGCCGCGACCTGTCGGTGTGGGTCGTCACCGGTGACGGCGACGCGCTGTCCATCGGCGGCAACCACCTCATCCACGCCCTGCGCCGCAACGTCAACCTCAAGATCCTGCTGTTCAACAACCGGATCTACGGCCTGACCAAGGGGCAGTACAGCCCGACCTCCGAGGTCGGCAAGATCACCAAGTCGACGCCGATGGGCTCGCTGGACGCGCCCTTCAACCCGGTCTCGCTGGCGATCGGCGCCGAGGCGTCCTTCGTGGCCCGTACGGTCGACTCCGACCGCAAGCACCTGACGAGCGTGCTGCGCGAGGCGGCGGCCCACCCCGGCACGGCCCTGGTGGAGATCTACCAGAACTGCAACATCTTCAACGACGGCGCGTTCGAGGTGCTCAAGGACAAGGAGCAGGCCGAGCAGGCCGTCATCCGCCTGGAGCACGGCCGGCCGATCCGCTTCGGCCCGCCCGCCGAGGACGGCCTGGGCTCCAAGGGCGTGGTGCGCGACCCGGCCACCGGTGACCTCAAGATCATCGACGTGGCCGAGCACGGTACCGCCGGCGTACTGGTCCACGACGCCCACAGCCCCTCGCCGACCACCGCCTTCGCGCTGTCCCGGCTCGCCGACCCCGACACCCTGCACCACACGCCCATCGGCGTGCTGCGCAGCGTGGACCGCCCGGTGTACGACGCCGAGATGAGCGACCAGCTCGACGCGGCCATCGAGCAGAAGGGCAAGGGCGACCTGGCCTCGCTGCTCGCCGGCAACGACACCTGGACGGTCGTGGGCTAGAAGCCGGAAGTCCTGTCTCCGAGCCGCGTTCCGGAGCCCCGTACGGCAGTGCCGTGCGGGGCTCCGTCGTGTTCGCACCTGCGACGACCGGCCCGTCATTACCGTCACTTAAGACGGACATGACAGACGGCCTTCCGGAGCGCTACCTTTCGAAGCGTCTACCGAGAACCACGGGGAGGGCGGGTCCTTGCAACCGCACAACGAACAGCGCACGGGCCTCGTCTACGGCTTCACCGCGTACACCATGTGGGGACTGCTCCCCCTGTACTGGCACCTGCTGTCCGACGCCGCGCCCTCGGAGATCCTGGCCCACCGCATGGCGTGGTCGCTGCCGGTGGCCGTGATCATCCTGGCCGCCGTCCGCCGCTGGTCCTGGATACGGCCACTGCTGCGGGAGCCGAAGCGGCTGGGGCTCATCCTGCTGTGCGCCACGGTCATCTCGGTCAACTGGTTCATCTACATCTGGGCGGTCAACTCCGGGCACGTCCTGGAGGCGTCACTCGGCTACTTCATCAACCCGCTGGTCAGCATCGGCTTCGGCGTTCTGGTGCTGCGCGAGCGGCTGCGGCCGATGCAGTGGACGGCGGTGGGCGTGGGCACGCTGGCCGTGGCCGTCATGACCGTCGCGTACGGCAAGGTGCCCTGGATCGCGCTGCTGCTGGCGCTGACCTTCGCCACGTACGGTCTGCTGAAGAAGGGCGTCAAGCTCGACGGCATCGAGGGCTTCAGCGCCGAGACCGCGATCCAGTTCCTCCCCGCGCTGGGCTTCCTGGTCTACCTCGGTACGCGGGGCGAGTCCGGCTTCACCACCGGCGGCGTGGGACAGGCGCTGATGCTGGCCGGCTGCGGCATCGCCACCGCGCTGCCGCTGATCTGCTTCGGGGCGTCCGCGGTACGGCTGCCGCTGACGACGCTCGGGATGATGCAGTACCTCGCGCCGACCTTCCAGTTCGTGCTGGGGCTGCTGGTCTTCCACGAGGAGATGCCGCCGGAGCGGTGGGCGGGCTTCGCCCTCGTATGGGTGGCGCTGGCGGTACTGACCTGGGACGCGCTGCGGACCGCCCGGCGCGGGCGGGCGGAACTGGCCGCCGTCGCGGCGCAGGCGCGCGCCGCCGCCACCGGGAAGGCCGTGGCGGACGACGCCACCGCCGAGGCCGCACCGGCCCTGGATCCCGTCAAGCCGTGAGCCGGTGACCGGGCCCGGGCTCGGGGCCGCGGAGGCCGGGCCCGGGGGCCGGAACTGAGGCCGGGGCGAGGGGCGGAGCCGGTGGCTGGGGCCGCCCGGGTGTCGATTACCGCCCGGGCGCGTTCGGTTGCGCTCGATATGCGACGTCGTCTGTCCGGTTTCTCTCTTGTCATGCGCGCGCCCCACACCGGAATATCGGCTTCGCGTCACGCCCGATCCGTTGTTCCTTTCCATACGGAATCCGGAGACCCCTCATGTCACCGAACGCCGAACGACGCACCACCCCCCATCCCCCGCGAAGATCTAAAAGCGCCTGGACCCGTCGGGCCGGCCTGGCTGCCACCGCCGCCGGCGCCGCGCTGGGCCTGCTGACCGCCGCCCCCACCGCGGCCGGCGCCGCCACCCCCCACCGGCCCACCACTCACACCTCCGCCCACACCGCCGCCCTCGCGGCCCCCGACATCCCGGTCGCCAACGTCAAGGCCCACCTCGACCAGCTCCAGTCGATCGCGTCCGCCAACAACGGCAACCGGGCCCACGGCCGCCCCGGTTACCGCGCCTCGCTCGACTACATCAAGGGCAAGCTGGACGCGGCCGGGTACACCACCCGACTCCAGCAGTTCACCACCAGCGGCACCACCGGCTGGAACCTGATCGCCGACTGGCCCGGCGGCGACGCCAACCAGGTCCTGATGGCCGGTGCCCACCTGGACTCCGTCTCCGCCGGACCCGGCATCAACGACAACGGTTCCGGCTCGGCCGCCGTACTGGAAAACGCGCTCGCCGTCTCCCGGGCCGGCCTGACGCCCAAGAAGCACCTGCGCTTCGGCTGGTGGGGCGCGGAAGAGCTGGGCATGCGCGGCTCGCAGTACTACGTCAACAGCCTCCCGGCCGCCGAGCGCGCGAAGATCAGCGGCTATCTGAACTTCGACATGGTCGGCTCACCCAACCCCGGCTATTTCGTCTACGACGACAACCCCGAGCTGGAGTCCGTGTTCAAGGACTTCTACGCCAAGCTGAACATCCCCACCGAGATAGAGACCGAGGGCGACGGCCGCTCCGACCACGCGCCGTTCAAGAACGCCGGCATACCCGTCGGCGGTCTGTTCTCCGGCGCCGACTACCGCAAGACCGCCGCCCAGGCGCAGAAGTGGGGCGGTACGGCGGGCCAGCCCTTCGACCGCTGCTACCACTCCTCCTGCGACACCAGCGCCAACATCAACGACACCGCGCTGGACCGCAACAGCGACGCCATCGCCCACGCCATCTGGACCCTGGCGGCCGGCTCCACCACCCCGCCGGACGGCACGGTCTACGAGAACACCGTCGACATCACGATCCCGGACAACGGCCCCACGGTGACCTCACCGATCGCCGTCACCGGCCGTACGGGCAACGCGCCCGCCGCGCTCAAAGTCGAGGTCGACATCAAGCACAGCTACCGCGGCGACCTCGTCATCGATCTGCTGGCTCCTGACGGGACCGCCTACCGGCTGAAGAACGCCAACAGTTCCGACTCCGCGCACGACGTCAAGGAGACCTACACGGTCGACGCCTCCAGCAAGCGCGCCAACGGCGCCTGGATGCTGCGGGTACAGGACGTGGCCGCGCAGGACACCGGCTACATCGATAGCTGGAAGCTCACCTTCTGACCTGATTCGCCCGGTCAGATCCGTACGGTTTGTACTGTCTGGCCGGACTTGCACGGCTCGTACCGTCCGGTCGGGCCCGTACGGTTCGTACAGCGCAACCCGTCCTTAACAGGCGTGACGCAACCGCCGCCCGTGGCATCAGGCCGTGATGTCACGGGCGGTGAAGCGCGCCCAGGCCGCCGAGCCGAAGAAGGCCGCGTACAGCGCCTGCAGCCCGAGGTTGTCGCGGATGCCGTCCCAGTAGACCGGGTCGCGCAGCAGGTCCGCGAAGGACAGCCAGTGGTGCGGGAAGAGGTAGGGCTGGATCGCGTGCAACTGCGGTATGACGTCCAGGATCTGTACGGTGATCAACAGGCCGACGGTGGTGGCCATGGCCGCGATCCCGCTGCTGGTGAGCGTGGAGACGAACAGGCCCACGGCCGCCACCCCGATCAGCGAGGCGGCGACCACCGCCGCGATGGCCAGCGCCCGCAGCAGCCCCTCGCCGAAGGAGACCGTGCTCCCCGAGAGCAGGGTGACCTCGCCGAGCGGAAAGAGCAGGGCGCCCGTGACCAGCGCGAAGACCGCTACGACCAGCGTTCCGACCAGGCAGAACGTGAGCGTGGTCGCGTACTTCACGAGCAGCAGCCGGGTACGGCCGGCGGGTGCGACGAGCAGATAGCGCAGGGTCCCGGCGCTCGCCTCGCCCGCGATGGAGTCGCCCGCGATCACCCCGATCGCCATCGGGAGGAAGAAGGGCAGGGTCGCGGCGAGCGAGGTGAAGACCAGGAACAGGCCGTTGTTGGTGATCTGCGAGACGAAGGCCGGTCCGCCGCCGCCCGAGCCGGCCGCCGAACCGTCGTCGCCCGTCTCGATCCTGACGGCGATCCCGACCAGTACGGGCACCCCCGCCAGCACCGCGAGCAGGGCGAGGGTGCGCCACCGCCGAAAGGTCGTGCCGATCTCGCTGCGCAGCAGGCCCAGCGTCCACAGCAGGCCGGTGGACCGCGGCAGGGCCGGCACCGTCTCCTGCTCCGGCACCGGCTCCGGCGAGAGCCGCGGTGAGGGCCCCTGTGAGAGCCCTGGCACCGCCCCGGGCGAGGACCCCTGTGACGCCGGCGCCTCCCGCTCCCCCGCCGCTCCTGCCGTTGCCGCCTTCGCCGCCGCTGCCGTCGGTTTCTCAGCCCGCGACATCGAAGCCCTCCCCCGTCAGCCGCACGAACACATCCTCCAGCGAGGGCCGCTCGGTGCCGAAGGCCCGTACCCGCACCCGGGCCCGTACGAGCGCGGCGTTCAGGTCCGCCAGGTCCGGTGGCGGCGCGCCGGCGGGCAGTTCGCCCGTCACCCGGTCACCGGTGGCCAGCAGGTCCGTCACACCGTGCTCCTTCAGGACGCGGACCGCCTCCGCCGGGTCCGGGGTGGTCACGGCCAGTCGGCCGCGGGCGCCGGCCGCCAGCTCGGCGACCGTGCCCTGGGTGATCAGCCGCCCCCGGGACATCACGGCGGCGTGGGTGCACACCTGCTCGATCTCGTCCAGGAGGTGGGAGGAGAGGAAGACGGTCGTGCCGTCCGCCGCCAGCTCCCGCACGAGCGTACGGATCTCCCGCATCCCCTGCGGGTCCAGGCCGTTGGTCGGCTCGTCCAGCACCAGCAGCTCGCGGGGCCGCAGCAGGGCCGCGGCCAGCCCGAGCCGCTGCTTCATGCCCAGCGAATAGGCGCGGGCCTTCTTGCGGGCCGCGGCGGTCAGCCCCACCCGGTCCAGCGCCAGCGCCACCCGCTCGGCACGGGTGCGCGGGTCGGCGGTGGGGTCGGCGGCGTCGTACCGCAGGAGGTTGTCGCGGCCGGTGAGAAAGCCGTACAGGGCCGGACCCTCGATGAGGGCACCGACCCTGGGGAGCACCCGGCGGCCGGCCCGGGGCATCGGTTCGCCCAGGAGCCGTGCCGCGCCGGACGTCGGCTCGATCAGCCCCATCAACATGCGGATGGTGGTGGTCTTGCCGGAGCCGTTGGGGCCGAGGAAGCCGAAGACGCTGCCGCGCGGTACGGCGAGGTCGAGGCCGTCGACGGCGAGCTGCCCGCCGCGGTACCGCTTCGTCAGCCCACGGGTCTCGATCACCCGGTCCCGGTCCCCGGCGGGCGGCTGTGTCATCGGCTCCCCCAGCGCGGCATGCGCGCGCGTCGCGGTACGGCTGTCAACTACGGGCCACCGGCTGCCTGCCGGGCGCCCGGCTGCCGGACAGCAGCCATCGGGCGCCCGGCCCTCGGCGGCCGGCTGCTTCGCGCTACTTGGCGGCGTTCGCCGCGTCGATCAGCGTCTGCTTGTCGACGGCACCGGCGTAGACCGTGCCGTTGTCGGTTATCAGGGCGTTGACCAGGCGCGTACTGAAGAGACGGCCGGAGCCGAAGGAGCCGTTGACCTTCTCGCCGAT
The DNA here is from genome assembly GCF_022695595.1 of Streptomyces sp. MST-110588. NCBI lineage: Bacteria > Bacillati > Actinomycetota > Actinomycetes > Kitasatosporales > Streptomycetaceae > Streptomyces > Streptomyces sp. MST-110588. Next base: position 4,374,860 of record NZ_CP074380.1, on the reverse strand, counting down.
GCTGTCCAGGAACTTGCCCGCCTCACCGGCCGGGCCCTCTTCCTTGGCCGAGGGCACCCCGGAACCGCTGCCCTTGACCGTGACGATCGAGGTCCAGCCCTTGCCGATGACCTTCATCCCGGACGGCCCGCCGCGCGCGCCCTGCGGCGTGGCGCTGTCGCCGTCGGCCCCGTTCAGGCCCTTGAAGCCCTCCAGGCCCTTGAAGTCCCGGTGGTGGCGCGCGCGGTCCAGGTTCTTCTCCTCGACCTTCGCACCCTTGGGCGGGGTGAAGCGGAAGGTGTCCGCGCCGGGCCGGGAGAAGTCGACGGAGGTGAAGCCCGCGTCGATCGCCGCCGCGCCGCCGCTCTTGGGCGTGAGGGTGAACTTCAGCGGCACGCCGTTGCCGGCGTCCACCGCGATCCGTATCGAGCCGACCGTGGAGCCGGACTGCTTCGGCTTGATCAGGAGCTGGTAGGCGTCCCGCCCGGCGACCTTGGCGGTGCCGTCGACCGTGACCGAGGTCGTCTCCCCGGCCGCCTTGAGCACCTGGCGGGCGAGGTCCTGGGGCGTGGCGTTCTCCAGGCCCTTCAGGTCCTTCAAGCCTTCGTGGTCCTTCAGGCCCTTGTGACCCTCCAGGTCCTTGCGGTTCTTCAGGTCCTTGGACGAGGCGGCCGGTGCCTTGCCGTGGAAGACGCTGTTGCTGCCGCTGTCGTACGCCCAGACGTCATCGCCGTTGTGGATGAGGCTGTACTCGGCGGCCTTCTCGACGAGCGTCACCCGCTGCCTGTCCGGGCCGTCCGCGGCCACACGCAGGGTGTGCGACCCGGAGGCCAGCTCCCTCAGCTTGCCGTCCGGGGACGCGGACGCCTTGGCGTCCCCGCCCTTCTCACCGCCGTGCCCGCCACCGCCGAAGAGGCCGCCGCCGTTACCGTCCGCGCCCGGCAGCGCGGGCAGCCCCAGGTCGGTACTGATCCGTACCGTGCCCGACAGCCGCTGCACATCGGACTTGGCCACCTTGGCTATGAGATCCTGCGCCGAGATCTTGGGCAGGTCGGGAGACCCGGAGCCGGCGAACGCCGGTACCAGACCGATCGAAGCCGCCGCCACGCCCGCCACCGCGACCGGGACCGCGTACCGCGTCGTCTTGCGGCGCTTCGCGGAGCGCCCCCCGTCCCACTCGTCGGTGACCTGTGTCGGTTGGTTCCGTGGCATGTGCCCTACCTCCGTGGTAAGCGGCGGTCCTCTGCGACGCACTCGTCCACCCTCGGGGTCATTGTGACCCGTTCCGCCGTGCTGTGGTGCTCTCAATCCCATCAAATCGACGGCCGGAACGCGTCAGCCCGCGGGATCACCTCGTCGTACTGCTGAGGGATGAGCCACCCCTGCCGAACGACAGAGCACCGTACGGCCGAAGGTTGAGCGGACCCTGAGGAGGTCTCAGGGTCGGGGTGAGGGGCCCTCAGGGCCGGGAGGAGACGGCAGCGGAACGGCCACAAGGGCACCGGCCCGTCAGCCCGACCGTCAGCCCGCCCGGTGGACCACCGTGTCGCACAGGCCCTCAAGGGCCGACTTGGCCATGCAGGACGGCAGCGGCGCCAGCGTGGCGCGGGCCTCCTCGGCGTAGCGCACCGTGTCCCGGCGGGCCTGCTCCAGCGCCGGGTGGGCGCGCAGCCGGGCCAGCGCCTCGGCGTGCCGTACGTCGTCGCTGAGGTCGCCAGCGAGCAGCTCGCACAGCTCACGGTCCTCGGCGGTGGCGGCGTCCCCGGCAGCCCGCGCCCGCACATGCAGGACCGGGAGGGTCGGGATGCCCTCGCGCAGGTCCGTGCCGGGCGTCTTGCCGGACTCGTGGGAGTCGCTGGCGATGTCCAGGACGTCGTCGGCGAGCTGGAAGGCGGTGCCCAGCCGCTCGCCGTACTGCGTCAGGATGTTGACGGTGGACTCGTCGGCGCCGGACATCATCGCGCCGAAGCGGCCCGCGACGGCGATCAGGGAGCCGGTCTTGCCCGCGATGACGTCCAGGTAGTGATCGATGGGGTCCCGGCCGTCGCGCGGCCCGGCCGTCTCCAGGATCTGCCCGGTCACCAGCCGCTCGAACGCCTCGGCCTGGATGCGTACGGCCTCGGGCCCCAGGTCGGCGAGGATGTGCGAGGCGCGGGCGAAGAGGAAGTCGCCGGTCAGGACGGCGACGGAGTTGCCCCAGCGGGCGTTGGCGCTGTCCACGCCGCGGCGGACCTCGGCCTCGTCCATGACGTCGTCGTGGTAGAGCGTCGCCAGGTGCGTCAGCTCGACGACGACGGCCGAGGGCACCACGCCCGGCGCGTGCGGATCACCGAACTGGGCGGCCAGCATCCCCAGCAGGGGCCGGAACCGCTTGCCCCCCGCCCGTACGAGGTGCTGGGCGGCGTCGGTGATGAACGGCACATCGCTTTTGGTGGCCTCCAGCAGGCCCTCCTCGACAGCCGCCAACCCGGCCTGGACATCGGCCTCAAGAGCCTGGTCCCGCACGCTCAGCCCGAAGGGCCCGACGACGGTCACGAGGGGTACTCCTGTCTGCTGACGATCAAACGGATTGTCGATCTGTCGCTGTCTCCACCATTGGCCAGCGTATCCGGTCGTTCTTCGATCACCGCGAGCGCCCGCCCCCGGACGTCCCGCGGCTTGTCCACCGGACACGCCAAGGAGACGACCGGAATGTCCCCGACCGCCTGTTGAGTACGGATGTGCTGGTGGGCGTACGGAAACGCCGGGCGGGCCCGGTGCACGGGCCCGCCCGGCCATCGGGGCCGACGCGGGTCCGGCCACCGGCGGTGACGGGAGATTACCGGACGTGACGACGCCCTGCGGACGCCTCGTCCGGCGGGCGGCCTCCCGTACGGCTCACGGCCGCCGCCGGCCGCAGCACGCCGCATACGGTTCTCACGTCACATACAGCGCCTACAGCGCAGTACGACGCGGTAGGGCGCCGTACGTATCAGTACGTCTCGGTAGGGCGCCGCCAGGCCGGGCGCGACTCGGTACGGCGCCGTACGTCTCGTACGTCTCGGTACGGCGCCGTACGGCTCGGTACGGCGCCGTACGGCTCGGTACAGCGCCGTACGGTTCAGCCGCGGGCCGCGACCAGCGCGCGGGCCAGCCGCCCCGAAGCGAAGTCCGTGCCGCAGACGAAGCGCATGACGGGTCCGAAGGACGCCGCCGCCGCCAGCCCGGTGAAGTACAGGCCCGGTACGGAGGACCGGAACCCGGCGTCCAGCCGGGGCCCGCCCGCGCCCACAGCGATCTCCGTCCGCAGCCCCTGCCCGAGGAAGTCCAGCGCCGCCAGGTCCACCTGGTACCCGGTGGCGGCCAGCACATGGTCCGCGGCCAGTTCGCCGCCGCGCCCGTCCGGCCCGGCCAGCGACAGCACCGGGCGCCCGTCCTCGATCCGTACCCGCCGGATGCGCCGCCCCGCCGTGACCTGGACCCGGCCCACGAAACGTTCCCGCAGCCACCAGGCACCCATCGGCCCCAGCACCCGCTTGACCAGGTACTGCCGGGACGGCGCGGGCAGATAGCGGAAGCCCTGGGCGTAGTAGGAGAAGGCGTACAGCGACCAGGCGTTGCCGAAGGGGGACTCGGGGCGCAGCCGGGGCTGCCGGTCCGGCGGGGCGCCGAAGTTCACCGCCGAGCGCCCGCGCGCCACGATCCGTACGGACCTCGCGCCCTGCTCGGCGAGCAGCACCGCGCTCTCCAGCGCCGACTGCCCCGCCCCGACGACCACCACGTCCCGGCCCGCGAACGCCGACAGGTCGTGGTGCTGGGAGCTGTGCGAGACGGGCCCGGAGGGGGACGGCCCGTCCGGCACGGCCGCGGCCAGCTCGCCGGGCAGCCGGGCGAACCCGGTCAGACCGGTGGCCACGACCACCGCCCGCGCCCGGAACTGCTCACCGCTGTCCAGCTTCAGCTCGAAGGCGCCGCCACGGCGGTCCACCGAGACCACCCGTACCTGCTCCAGGTCCGGTACGAGCCGCTCCTGGAACCACTGCCCGTACCGCACGAAGGTCTCGACCGGAATGATGTCCCAGTCCGATTCGTAACGCCGCTCCCCCACCGCGTCGCAGAAGTCGACGAGGGTGTGGCCCGGCTGCGGGGTGTGGATGCTGGATGCCGAGGGCGTCGACTTCAGCAGCATGCCCGCGGGCATGTGCGCGCGCCAGCTCACCATCGGCTGCCCGAAGACGCGTACGGGCATGCCGCGCGCGCGTAAATGGGCGGCCGTCGACAGGCCGTACGGTCCCGCCCCGATGACTGCTACCGGAGTATTCAAATCTGCCCCTCCCCTGGGTGATGCCTGGTTCCGCGCCGCGGGCGGACCGGCGAACCGGCGAACCGCTGTGCCCGGGCGCTCGGTGCTGTTCGGTGCTGTGCTCCTTGGTTCTTGTGGTGGATCTTGTGGTGGATCTTGCGATGGTGCTTGCGGTGGTGCTTGTGGCGCCGATGTGATGCTGGTCCGTGACCGCTCGGCGCCCCGTCCGGCCGCGATCCCGTACGTACGGCCGCCCGGCGGCTACCTGACGGTGCGCGCGCGGCGGCTGGCACGCCGCATTTGGAGCAGATGCCGGGCCCCCGGCCGTACGAACCGGGCGATCATGGTGAAGAACGGCTTGAGGTCGTCCCGCGCCAGCCACGCCAGTTCCGTGCCGGTGGCCCGGTCCGGTGCGTGCGGGGTGGAGTACCCGCTGCGCCGGTAGGCCAGCAGCGCCGGCAGGTCGATGTTCTCCACGATGAAGCGCTGCCCGGCCCGCTGCTCCGCCTCGGGGACGTGCTGCCCGGTCAGGTCCAGGTGCTGGGCCCGTACGACGTCCACGCCCGCCTCGTTCTCGAAGAGCCGGAACTGCGCGCCCATCCGCGGGTTGAAGTCCAGGAGCTTGTAGCGGCCGTCGCGGCGGTCGTATCGCCAGTCCAGGTCGACGATCCCGCTGAAGCCGATGCGCTTGATGAACTGCGCCGCCATCTCCGCCAGTTCCGGGTTGTCGACCACGTACGCACAGGCGGTCATCCCCGCGTGCGGCGGCCAGGAGCGCACCTTGACCCCGGTGAACATCGCCCGCGCCGTGCTCTCGGCGTCGAAGTAGGCGTGCACGATCCAGTCCTCGGCCTGCTCCCTGGGCAGGTACTCCTGGAGGATCACCCCGGGCCGCGCCCCCCAGTCGCGGGCCAGGTCCAGCAACTGCGCCGGCCCGGCGATACGGGTCGTGCCCGCCACCGCCGGCTGCCGGCGCCGCTGGAACGCCTCGCGGTTCTTGGCGACCACCGGGAAGCGCGCCCGCGCCGCGAAGCGCTCGATGTCCTGGTACGAGTCCGGGAAGGCCGCCGCGGGAGAGGGCACCCCGTGCTCCACGCACAGCTCGTGCAGCCCCTGCTTGCTGGCCAGCCGACGGGGTAACTCCGGGTCCACGCGCGGGAAGAGGAAGTGCCCGGCGAGCACGTCGGCGTTCTCGCCTATCAGGACGGCCGCTTCCTCGTCGGTCGGGACGAGCACCGTGGGCCGTCCGATGCGCTTGCCGATCCGCAGCAGGCCCTCGACGAGCCGCTCGGGGTCCTCCCGCCCGGTGGTCGGCCAGACGAAACGCCCGTGCAGATAGCGGGAGACGGCGGCGGGTGTGAATCTGTCCTCGGTGATCGCGTACATGGGTACCCCGATCCGGCCGAGGCTGCGGATCGCCCCCACCCCGCCGTGGTGCAGCGGGTAATCACCGATCTTCACGATCAGCCCCGGAACGGTCCGGTCGACCGTGAGCAGTGCGCTGCTACGAGCCACCTGTCCCCCCAACGGCTCCGGCCCCACCCCGGCCGCGCCTCGAAAGGAAGCTAGGCCCGAATTGAGCATTGAGGCAAGGCTTTTCCGGACATTGCAAGCTCTTTAGACCGACTCCTTCCGTTAGCGGATTTCCGCACCCACCTCCGGCTTTCCGCAGAGGTGCGCACCGGGTCACCGGCGAGGCGTCGGCCGCCTGATCTTCCGCCTCCTCCCCTTCCTGCTCCCCTTCCTGCTCCCCTCCCGACTCCCCTCCCGGCTTCCTTCCCTACTTCCTTCCCTGCTTCTCTCCCTGCCTCTCCCCCTGGCTCTCCCCCGCCCTCTTCACACCACTTCTCCAGCACTTCCGCGCCACCGGTGCGCCGCCGGTGCGCCACCACCGCGTCGGCTCTCCACCGTCCCGGTCACGCCCCCCGGGCCGTAATCTGATCGACGGGCCCACCGGCCCCCAGGCGACGACGAACGCGAGGAGCTGTCCATGCCCGAGCAGAGCCCGCTCGACCTGCCGGAAGGCGACCCCTTCGGCCCGCACAACCTGCCCTACGGCGTCTTCAGCACGTCCGACGCACCGGAACGCCGCCGCATCGGCGTCCGCTACGGCAGTCACGTACTGGATCTGCATGCGCTGGCCACGACCTCCGCGTCACCGCACGCGGACCTGCTCTCCGCGCCGACCCTCAATCCGCTGCTGTCGGCGGGCCGCGAGGTCTGGCAGGCCGTACGGAACGCCGTACGCACCGCCGTGACCGACCCCGCCCACCGCACCACCACCGCGTCCCTGCTGCGCCCGCTGGAGACGGTCACCCTCCACCTCCCCTTCGAGGTGGCCGACTACGTCGACTTCTACGCCAGCGAACACCACGCCACCAACGTCGGCCGGATCTTCCGTCCGGACGGCGCCGCGCTGACCCCCAACTGGAAGCACCTGCCGATCGGTTACCACGGCCGGTCCGGGACGGTTGTCGTCTCCGGCACGCCGGTGATACGGCCCAGCGGCCAGCGCAAGACCCCGGACGACCCGGCGCCGGTCTTCGGCCCGTCCGTGCGGCTGGACATCGAGGCGGAGGTCGGGTTCGTCGTCGGCACCCCCTCCGCGCTCCACGAGCCGGTCGGCCTGGACGCCTTCCGTACGCACGTCTTCGGCGTCTGCCTGGTCAACGACTGGTCCGCACGCGACCTCCAGGCGTGGGAGTACGTGCCGCTCGGCCCGTTCCTCGGCAAGTCCTTCGCGACCTCCGTCTCCGCCTGGATCACCCCGCTGGACGCGCTGGACCACGCCCGTACGGCCCCGCCCGCCCGTGACGTCCCGCTGCTGCCCTACCTCGACGACACGGAGGAGGAGCCGGGCGGCTTCGACGTACGCATCCAGGTGGACATCAACGGCGAGACGGTCTCCCGGCCGCCGTTCTCCGCGATGTACTGGACGGCCGCCCAGCAGCTCGCCCATATGACGGTCAACGGCGCCTCGCTGCGTACGGGCGACCTGTTCGCCTCCGGCACGGTCTCCGGGCCGGAGCCGGACCAGCTCGGCTGCCTGCTGGAGCTGACGCAGGGCAAGGGCCCCTACCTGGCCGACGGGGACGAGGTGACGATCACGGCCTGGGCGCCGGGGCCGGAGGGCTCCCGGATCGGCCTGGGCGAGGTCACCGGGCGCATCCGGCCCGCACGGCCGCAGGCCCCGCGGGCGCGGACGGCCCCGGCGGGGCAGGCATCCGGACCGCAGGCATCCGAACCGCAGGTACCCGGAGCCTCGTGAACGCCGGCGGGCGGCCCCTGACGCTGCCCGAGGAACTGCTGCTCCTCGCCCTGGATCCACGGCGCGGCAGGGTGCTGGGCCATGCCGCCTATGTGCGGTACGGACTGGCCGGCGCGGCCCTGGCGGAGCTGGAGGGGGCCGGGCTGGTCACCGGGGAGCCGGGCGGGCGGATCCGGGTGCCGGGTCCGCTGCCGCCCGGCGACCCCGTACTGGACGCGGCCTTCGCCACACTGCCCGGCCCCGGGAAGAAACGGCGGCCCGGCAGCGGCGGGGGCGGCGCCCGGGGAGTCCGGGCGGCGGCCTGGGTACGCGGTGCCGCCCGGACCGTGGAGGCCGCGGCCTGGCGGCAGTTGGAGGAGCGCGGCGCGGTGCGCCGAGAGGTACGGCGGGCACTCGGGCTGTTCCCGTACGAGCGCCACCCGGCCGGGGCCGTGGACCTGGCCGGCCCGGCGCGGGCCCGCTTCAAGGCGGCGGTGGGCGCCGGGTTCCCCGGCCCGCGCGAACGGCTGCTCGCCGGGCTGGTGGCCGCCACGGACCTGGACGGCAAGCTGCTGCCCGGCGCCGCTTTCCGGCCCGTACGGCGGGAGATGAAGCGGCTCGCGCGCGAGCAGTGGACGGCCCGCGCCGTACGGGACGCCGTACAGAGGGACAAGTCGGCGGACGGGGGTGGCGGCTGAGGCGACGCGCGGGACGGGCCCAGGCCGGCGAAGGGGGCAGGCGGGAGGGGGCGGCCGAAGACAGCAGGCACAGGCGGGCGGTGGCCGTCCCTCGGACCGGGGCGGCGCGAGGACCGGCTGCTAGCCTCTCGTCTTCCTGTCCCACAACGGAGGAGACGTACGTGCGCAAGGCAGCGCAGATCGTCGGGGCGGCAGCCGTCGCCGCTTGGCTGCTCACCGGCTGCGGCAGCGGTGGCAGCAAGGAGACGCCGGCCAAGGCCACGTCCCCTGAGCCGAGCAGCCCGTCACAGCCCGGCGGCGCCGACGAGAAGCCGTCCCAGGGCGGCGATGCCGCTCTCGAAGGCGCCTGGCAGGCGAAGACGGACGGTGCGACGATCACCCTCGTCCTCTTCAAGGGCACGGCGTCCTTGGGGACGGGCGCCGACAGTGGCACCGTCTGCCAGGGCAAGACCCAGGAGATGATGGGGGCCACGATGGTCGCCCTGAAGTGCACGGGCAAGGACACCTCGCGCACGATGGGCACCCTCAAGCCGGGCGCCGACGGCAAGTCGCTGAAGGTGAGCTGGCGCGGCGGCCCCACCGACGACTTCACCAAGGCCGACACCAAGATCAAGCTGCCCAAGATGCCCGACCTGCCGAAGGTCCCCGGCACGAACTGACCCACCACGGCGGCCTTCCCGCCCCCGGTTCCTCCGGCTTCCGGCCTCCGGCAGCTTCCCGACGCGAGGAGGCGACCATGCCGATCACACGGTGCACATCGTCACAGCGCACGGCGACACGGACGCAAACACGGACACGAACCCGGACCCGGACCCGGACACGGACACGGACACGGTTCGCGGGCGGGGTGGCCGCCACCGCACTGCTGCTCAGCGGCTGCGGCGGCGGCGATGACGGCGGTACGGGCGGTGGTACGGGCGGCCGGGACGGCAACCGCTCCACGGCGGCCCCCTCGAACGGCACGGCCACCCCCGTACCCGGTGGCGGCAGCGGCATCGACGCCAAGAAGCTGGAGGGCGGCTGGGTCACCGAGGGCACCCATGCCTCCGACGGCCTGCTGATCCTGGCCATCGGCCGTTCCCGTGTGCTGCTCACCGGCAAGGCCACCTGCGCCGGCCGGCTCACGACGGACACCGGCCCGGTGACGCTCGACCTCACCTGCAAGGACGGCAGCACCGCCTACGCCAAGGGCACCGTGAAGAAGCTGGCCGGCAGCACCCTGGAAGTCACCTGGGCGTCGGGCAGGGTGAGCACCTTCACCAAGTCCCCCGTGCCCAGCGGCATTCCCACCGACCTGCCCACCGCCCTGCCCACCGACTTCGGCGGCGGACGCTAGCCGACCCGGTGTGTCAGGGCTGACCCGGTGTGTCAGAGCTGACCCGGTGTGCAGGTCAGCCGGCTAGGAACGGGTGGCGGTCGCGCAGTCGGTGCCCGGGGCCTTCGTGCCGTCGCCCGTGCCGATCGGCTTGCTGCGGTCGTACGGGTCGACCTGGCGGTCCCTGTCGGCGGGCTGCTCCTTGGCCGTGCCGAAGGACGGCACGAAGTAGCCGGTCGGGGCGGAGCAGCCGCCGTTGGTCATGTCGAGCGCGTAGGAGACGAGGGACATCGTGCCCGGTTCGGTGATGACTTTGTCCGGGTCGTCCCAGCTCATCACCACCTTGCGCCGCGCGATCGTACGGACGACCTCGGCGTCCCGCCCGCTGTCGCCCGCCGGGGTGACCGGGTACACGAAGGTGACGTCCGCCGTCACCTCGACCGCCCCCCGTTCCCCTTCCCGGTACGTGAGCCGGCCGCGCGTCTTGACCACGTCACCCACCAGCCGGGCCTGCTCCGGCCGGAAGCGGCTGAACAACAGCAGCGGATCGGTCTTGGGAGAGGGCGCCGTCGAGGACAGGGCGGTACGGAGATACTCCTGGACGTCCTTCTGGTGCGGGTTCAGCAGCGCGATCGCCTTCGTGGGGCGCTCGCCGCGCAGTACGCGGGAGTCGAGCCCCGCGGCCACCAGGAAGTCACGGCTCTGCCGCAGTGCCCGCTCGACCTGGGCGGCGTCCATCCAGCCGGTCGCCTTGGCAGGTGGCACCGTGATCCCCGCGGCTCCGTCGGCCCAGCGGGCGGCAGGTGAGCCCCGGAAGGGTTCGGCGAGGGTGGGGCGCAGACCCGGCCCGGCGCCGGGCGCCTCCCGCGGGCTCTTTGTCTCCGCGGCCAGTGGCGTCCCGTCCTGCCCGTCGTCGCCGAACCAGCCGACGATCTGCTGCGGGAAGAGTGCCACGGCCAGGACGGCCACGGCCGCCACCAGCCCGGCCACGTACCAGCCTGTTGCGCGCCGGGGCCGGGCCGGTGAGTACGTACGCCAGCCCTCCGGCCGCCCGGGGCGCTCCCGCAGCCGCCGCTCCACCTCACGGGCGCGCGCCGACGGCTCCACGGGGGCCCCGGCCACACCCTGCACCGATTCGCGCAGGAACCGCTCCCATTCCTCGTCGGACACGGACGACCCGTCCTGCCCCCGGTCTTGCTCACACCGCACTCCGTTTCCCGCTCGACTGCCCGACGCTCGATGCCTCGATCGCTCGGCCGTCCGTTCGGTTGATTGTGCACCGGTCGGCCGGAAGCCGCCCACTTGGCCGCATGGCAAGCCGCCGGCCCGCCGGGCGGCGCGTTGGCGCGTCGCGGTGGTGAAACCCGGCGGAGGGGGTAGGCGGCACTTCCCGGTACGCATACTCACCATGAGTCCTCGACCGACCACCGAGAGGAGTCGTTGAGCATGCGCCTGGGTTCGTCCGCAGCCGCCGCAGGCGCGGCAGCCGCCCTTGTTCTGGCCTCCCCCGCCTCCGCCTTCGCCGCCGAGGGCACCTTCTCCTACAGCTACGACAGCCGCGACGGGCACACACACCGGCTGAGCATGGAGGATCCGCCCGGCAAGGTCTGTGTCCCCCTCGGTCTGCCGAACGACCTGGACGCCGCCTACGCCGTGGAGAACCGTACGGACGCGATCGCCACGGTCTTCGCCGATGACGAATGCGCCGGCGACTCCTTCCGTACGGTCCCTCCGGGGCAGAAGGCACCCAAGGACTTCCTGGTCCGCTCGGTACGGTTCGCCCACTGAACGCCGCCCACCGGGGCCCGCACCGGGCGGACGCCGCGGCAGCCGCTGCCCGCCCCGGTGAGGGGCGGGCAGCGGCTGCCGGGCCTGCCGGGCGCGCGGCTCAGCGCACGAAGATCCCCGCCTGTCCCGCCAGATCCAGGAAGTACTGCGGCGCCAGGCCCAGGACGAGGGTGACCACGAAGCCGACCGCGATGGCCGTGGTCGTCAGCGGGCTGGGCACGGCGACCGTCGGACCGTCCGCCTGCGGCTCGCTGAAGAACATCAGCACGATCACCCGGATGTAGAAGAACGCGGCGATCGCGGAGGAGATCACACCGATCACCACCAGCGCGCCCGCGCCGCTCTCCGCCGCCGCCTTGAAGACCGCGAACTTCCCGCGAACCCGGAGGTCAGCGGGATACCGGCGAAGGCCAGCAGGAAGACCGCGAAGACGGCCGCCACCAGCGGCGAACGGCGGCCCAGCCCGGCCCACTTGGACAGGTGCGTGGCCTCGCCGCCGGCGTCCCGTACGAGCGTGACCACCGCGAACGCGCCCAGCGTCACGAAGGAGTACGCGGCCAGGTAGAACAGCACCGAGGAGACGCCGTCGGCGCTGGTGGCGATGACACCGGCCAGGATGAAGCCGGCGTGGGCGATGGAGGAGTAGGCCAGCAGGCGCTTGATGTCGGTCTGGGTGATGGCGATGACCGCGCCGCCCAGCATCGTCACGATCGCCACACCCCACATGACCGGCTGCCAGTCCCAGCGCATCCCGGGGAGCACCACGTACAGCAGCCGCAGCAGCGCGCCGAACGCCGCGACCTTCGTGGCCGCCGCCATGAAGCCGGTCACCGGGGTCGGGGCGCCCTGGTAGACGTCCGGCGTCCATACGTGGAAGGGAATGGCGCCGACCTTGAACAACAGGCCCATCAGCACCAGTGCACCGCCGATCAGCAGCAGCGCGTCGTTGCCCGTGGTGTCGGCCAGCGCCGGGCTGATCTGCTTGGCGCCGTCCCCGACGACCTCGGCGATGCCGGCGTAGGTGACGGTGCCCGCGTAGCCGTACAGCAGGGCCACGCCGAACAGGAGGAACGCCGAGGAGAAGGCGCCGAGCAGGAAGTACTTGACCGCCGACTCCTGGGACAGCAGCCGCTGGCGGCGGGCGAGCGCGCACAGGATGTACAGCGGGAGGGAGAAGACCTCCAGCGCGATGAAGAGCGTCAGCAGGTCGTTCGCGGCCGGGAAGACGAGCATGCCGCCGACCGCGAAGAGCGCGAGCGGGAAGACCTCGGTGGTGGTGAAGCCCGCCTTGACCGCGGCCCGTTCGGCGTCGCCGCCGGGCACCGCGGCGGCCTGCGCGGCGAAGGAGTCCACATGCTTGCCGTGGGCCGCCGGGTCCAGTCGGCGTTCGGCGAAGACGAAGACGGAGACCAGCGCCACCAGCAGGATCGTGCCCTGGAGGAAGAGCGCCGGGCCGTCCACGGCGATGGCGCCCATCGCCGCGATGCGTGCCTTGGCCGAGCCGTAGCCGCCGGCCGCCAGGCCCACGACGGCCGCGAAGGCGGCGGCCAGCGCGACCACCGAGAGCAGCAGTTGGGCGGTGTGGCGGACGCGTCGGGGGAGGCATGCCTCCAGCACCACGCCGACGACCGCGGCGCCCAGGACGATCAGCGTCGGCGCCAGTTGGGCGTACTCGATGTGCGGTGCCGGGATCTTGTCCGGCGCCCCGGCCGCCGCTGTCCACAGGCTGTGGACACTCGTCACGGAACTCACTTCGCGGCCTCCGCATCATGATCGGACACTGCCCGGCCGGTCCCGGCTCCGGCCCCGTCCCCGGATTCGGCCCGGCCTCCGGCTTCGGCCCCGGGCTTCTTCGCGCCGGGTACGGCGTCGACCCGTACGTCGGGCCGGGGATCGCGTTTGTCCACCACGGACAGGGTGTGGTCCACCGCCGGGTTGACGATGTCGGTCAGCGGCTTGGGATACACACCGAGGAAGAGCAGCAGGGCGATCAGCGGGGCGATCACGGCCAGTTCACGGACCTTGAGGTCGGGCATGGCCCGCACCTCGTCCCTCACCGGGCCGGTCATCGTCCGCTGGTAGAGCACCAGGACGTACAGCGCGGCGAGCACGATGCCGACGGTGGCCAGGACGCCGATGACCGGGTGGCGGCTGAAGGTGCCCACCAGGACCAGGAATTCACTGACGAACGGTGCCAGGCCCGGCAGCGAGAGCGTGGCGAGCCCGCCGACCAGAAACGTCCCGGCGAGCACCGGGGCGACCTTCTGGACGCCGCCGTAGTCGGTGATCAGCCGCGAGCCGCGCCGGCTGATCAGGAACCCGGCCACCAGCATCAGCGCGGCGGTGGAGATGCCGTGGTTGACCATGTAGAGCGTCGCGCCGCCCTGGCCCTGGCTGGTCATCGCGAAGATGCCCATGATGATGAAGCCGAAGTGGGAGATGGAGGCGTAGGCGATCAGGCGCTTGATGTCCCGCTGGCCGACCGCCAGCAGCGCCCCGTACAGAATGCTGATCACCGCCAGTACGAGGATGGCCGGCGTCGCCCAACTGCTGGCCCCGGGGAAGAGCTGGAGGCAGAAGCGCAGCATCGCGAAGGTGCCGACCTTGTCGACCACGGCGGTGATCAGTACGGCGACCGGCGCGGTCGACTCGCCCATGGCGTTGGGCAGCCAGGTGTGCAGCGGCCACAGCGGCGCCTTGACCGCGAAGGCGAAGAAGAAGCCGAGGAAGAGCAGCCGCTCGGTGCCGGTGGCCATCTCCAGCCGCCCGGACGCGCGGGCCTCGACGATCTGCTGGAGCGAGAAGGTGCCGGTGCCGAGCTGGTCGGCGGTGACGGCGTACAGGCCGATCACCGCGGCCAGCATGATCAGCCCGCCGACGAGGTTGTAGAGCAGGAACTTCACGGCCGCGTACGAGCGCTGGGTGGCCGCCCGGTCCTCGCCGTGCCGGCCCGCCCGGTCCCCGAAGCCGCCGATGAGGAAGTACATCGGGATCAGCATGGCTTCGAAGAAGAGGTAGAAGAGGAAGACGTCGGTGGCCTCGAAGGAGAGGATCACCATCGCCTCGACGGCCAGGATCAGCGCGAAGAAGCCCTGGGTGGGCCGCCAGCGGCGGTTGGGAGCACCCGCGGCGGAGCCGCTGCCGGACCCGGCTTCCAGGGGGTCGGCGTCGTGCCAGCCCGCCAGGATCACGAAGGGGATCAGCAGTGCGGTCAGCGCGATCAGCGCCACCGCGATGCCGTCCACGCCCAGCTCGTACCGTACGCCGAAGGCCCTGATCCAGGAGTGGGACTCGGTGAGCTGGTAGGGGCCCTTGGCTCCCGGCTCGAAGCGGACCGCGACGACCGCCGCCAGGACGAGGGTGGCCAGGGAGAACAGCAGCGCCGACCACTTGGCGGCGGTCCTCTTGGCGGCCGGGACGGCGGCGGTGGCGACCGCGCCGAGCGCGGGCAGTGCCGCCGTCGCCGTCAGAAGGGGAAACGACATGGCTGACATGGCTCAGACACCCCTCATCAGCAGGGTCGCGGCGATCAGCACGGCCGCACCGCCCAACATCTGCACCGCGTAGGAGCGGGCGAAGCCGTTCTGCACCTTGCGCAGCCGCCCCGACAGGCCGCCCACCGAGGCGGCCGTGCCGTTGACGGCTCCGTCCACGAGGGAGTGGTCGAGGTAGACCAGGGTGCGGGTCAGGTGCTCGCCGCCGCGCACCAGGACGATGTGGTTGAAGTCGTCCTGGAGCAGGTCGCGGCGGGCCGCGCGGGTGAGCAGCGAGCCGCGCGGGGCGATAGCGGGCACCGGCTTGCGCCCGTACTGGAGGTAGGCGAGCACGACGCCCAGGAGCAGCACCACGACCGTGGCGCCGGTGACGGCGCCGGCACCGATCGGGGAGTTGCCGTGATCGAAGGAGGTGACCGGCTCCAGCCAGGTCACGAACGCGTCGTTGATGCTGAACACCCCGCCCGCGAAGACCGAACCGATGGCCAGCAGGATCATCGGTACGGTCATGGTCCTGGGGGATTCGTGCGGGTGCGGCGGGGAGTACTCGCCGCCCGTCCGCGCCGCCGGTTCCACGGAGGGCTGCGCGGGCGAGGGGGTGGGGGCCTTGCGCCAGCGCTCCTCGCCGAAGAACGTCATCAGCATCACCCGCGTCATGTAGAACGCGGTGATCGCGGCGCCCAGCAGGGCGGCGCCGCCCAGGATCCAGCCTTCCGTGCCGCCCTTGGCGAAGGCCGCCTCGATGATCTTGTCCTTGGAGAAGAAGCCGGACAGGCCCGGGAAGCCGATGATCGCCAGATAGCCGAGGCCGAAGGTGATGAAGGTGACCGGCATGTACTTCCGCAGACCGCCGTAGCGGCGCATGTCCACCTCGTCGTTCATGCCGTGCATCACCGAGCCGGCGCCGAGGAAGAGCCCGGCCTTGAAGAAGCCGTGGGTGACCAGGTGCATGATGGCGAAGGCGTAACCGATCGGGCCGAGGCCGGCGGCCAGGATCATGTAGCCGATCTGGGACATCGTCGATCCGGCGAGCGCCTTTTTGATGTCGTCCTTGGCGCAACCGACGATCGCACCGAACAGCAGGGTGACCGCACCCACCACGACCACGGCGGTCTGGGCGTCCGGCGCGCCGTTGAAGACGGCCCCGGAGCGGGTGATCAGGTAGACGCCGGCGGTGACCATCGTCGCCGCGTGGATCAGGGCCGACACCGGGGTCGGGCCCTCCATCGCGTCGCCCAGCCAGGACTGGAGCGGCACCTGCGCCGACTTGCCGCAGGCGGCCAGCAGCAGCATCAGGCCGATGGCGGTGAGCTTGCCCTCGCCGGCCTCGGTGGCCGAGCCGAGCACCGGCCCGAACGCGAAGGTCCCGAACGTGGTGAACATCAGCATGACCGCGATGGACAGGCCGACGTCACCGACGCGGTTGACCAGGAACGCTTTCTTGGCGGCGGTGGCCGCGCTGGGCTTGTGCTGCCAGAAGCCGATCAGGAGGTAGGAGGCCAGGCCCACGCCCTCCCAGCCGACGTACAGCAGCAGGTAGTTGTCGGCGATGACGAGCAGCAGCATCGCCGCGAGGAAGAGGTTGAGGTAGCCGAAGAAGCGGCGGCGCCGTTCGTCGTGCTCCATGTAGCCGACCGAGTAGAGGTGGATCAGCGATCCGACGCCGGTGATCAGCAGGACGAACGTCATCGACAGTTGGTCGAGCTGGAAGGCGACGTCGGCCCGGAAACCGCCGACGGGCACCCAACTGAACAGGTGCTGGCGCAGCGTACGGTCCTCGGCGGCCCGGCCCAGCATGTGGGTGAACAGCGGTACGGCGACGGCGAAGGAGGCCACCGCGAACAGGGTGCCGAGCCAGTGGCCCGCCCGGTCCAGCCGTCTGCCGCCGCACAGCAGCAGGGCCGCACCGGCCAGCGGGGCCGCGACGAGCAGCGCGATCAGGTTCTCCACTTTGTGCGACCCCTTACAGCTTCATCAGACTGGCGTCGTCGACCGAGGCCGTATGGCGGGTGCGGAAGATGGACACGATGATCGCCAGGCCGACCACGACCTCGGCCGCGGCGACGACCATCGTGAAGAAGGCGATGATCTGGCCGTCCAGGTTTCCGTGCATCCGCGAGAAGACCACGAAGGCGAGATTGCAGGCGTTGAGCATCAGCTCCACGCACATGAACACCACGATGGCGTTCCGCCTGATCAGGACCCCGGCCGCGCCGATGGTGAACAACAGGGCGGCGAGGTAGAGGTAGTTGACCGGGTTCATTTCCTGGCCGCCCCTTTCATCTCCTTGCTCTCCTTGTGCTCCTTGTTCTCCTTGTTCTCCCTGTTTGCCTTCGTCCCGCGCGTCCCTTCCGCCACGGACGACGCCCGCGACGCCTCGGAGGCGTCCGGGTCGGCGGTGCGCCCCAGCCACTCCTCGGAGCGCTGTTCCAGCGCCGCCAGGTCGGCCAGCGCCTCTCCGGAGACGTCCCGGATCTGGCCGCGCTGCCGCAGCGTCGCGTTGACGGTCAGATCGGAAGGGGTGCCGTCGGGAAGCAGTCCGGGGATGTCCACCGCGTTGTGCCGGGCATAGACGCCCGGTGCGGGCGCCGGGGTGGGCAGCGGCCACGCGGAGCCGCCCTTTCCGGCCGCTTTGGGCTCTCCGGCCGCGCCACCGGGCAGCGAGGCGGCCTGGACGCCGGAGCGCACCCGCTCCTGGGACCGCTCGCGCTGGGTGCCGGCCCGTTCCGTACGCTCCCGGTGGGTGAGCACCATCGCGCCGACGGCGGCGGTGATCAGCAGCGCGCCGGTGACTTCGAAGGCGAAGACGTACTTGGTGAAGATCAGCGCCGCCAGGCCCTGGACGTTGCCGCCCGCGTTGGCCTCGCCCAGCCCGTCGAAGTGCTTCAGGGAGGCGTTGCCGAGGCCGGCGACGAGCAGGATGCCGAAGCCGAGCCCGCACAGAGCGGCCAGCCAGCGCTGGCCCTTGAGTGTCTCTTTCAGGGAGTCCGCGGCCGTGACGCCGACGAGCATGACGACGAACAGGAACAGCATCATGATCGCGCCCGTGTAGACCACGATCTGGACGACACCGAGGAAGTACG
Source organism: Streptomyces sp. MST-110588 (assembly GCF_022695595.1). NCBI lineage: Bacteria > Bacillati > Actinomycetota > Actinomycetes > Kitasatosporales > Streptomycetaceae > Streptomyces > Streptomyces sp. MST-110588. The sequence goes on along the minus strand of NZ_CP074380.1, from coordinate 4,356,974 downwards.
CGCCGTTGGCGAGGTAGAAGACCGCCAGCACGATCATGGTCCCGGCGAGTGAGAGCGCGCTGTGCACCGCCCGCTTGAGCAGGATCGTGCACAGCGCCCCGATGACGGCGACCGTGCCCAGGATCCAGAACTGCACGGCCTCGCCCGAGGACGTCGCCGAGGCCGCGGCGAGGGAAACCGTCACCGGGGTCACCGGGTCACCTCCCGGGCCGCGGGTTCGTTCTCCCCGTACGTGGCGGCGGCCTCCTGCGGCTGCTCGCCCTTGGATACGGCGGTCTGGCGGACCGTGCCCGGCGCCGCCTCCGTCACCAGGCCGCTGTAGTAGTCCTTCTCGGTCATGCCCGGGTAGATGGCGTGCGGGGTGTCGACCATCGTCTCCGTCAGGCCCGCGAGCAGTTCCTCTTTGGTGTAGATGAGCGAGGCGCGGCTGCGGTCGGCGAGTTCGTACTCGTTGGTCATGGTCAGCGCGCGGGTCGGACACGCCTCCACGCACAGGCCGCACAGGATGCAGCGCAGGTAGTTGATCTGGTAGACGCGGCCGTAGCGCTCGCCCGGGGAGTAGCGCTCCTCGTCGGTGTTGTCCGCGCCCTCGACGTAGATGGCGTCCGCCGGGCAGGCCCAGGCGCACAGTTCGCAGCCGACGCACTTCTCCAGCCCGTCCGGATGGCGGTTGAGCTGGTGGCGGCCGTGGAAGCGCGGCGCCGTGGGTTTCTTCTGCTCGGGATACTGCTCGGTCAGCCGCTTCTTGAACATGGCCTTGAAGGTCACGCCGAAGCCGGCCACCGGGTTGTGGAAGTCAGGCACCGTCGCCCCCCTTTCCCTCGGTCCCATCGGTCCGGTCGCGGCCGGAACTTCTGTCACGGACAGTGTCGGGGCCACCACTGACAATCAGCTCGCGATCTTGGTCGACGCCCCACCGCTGCCGCCGCCGCGGCACCGGCGGCAGCGTCTGTCCGGGCAGCGGCGGTACGGGGAAGCCGCCCGCCATCGGGTCGAACACCGGCTCCGGTACGGCCTCGGGCTGCCGTTCGCCGCGCCGGAAGAAGTCCACGACCAGGGAGAGCAGCAGCAGGGCGAGGGCCGCGCCGCACACGTACAGGACGATCTGCTGGAAGTCGTAGCCCTCGTTGCGCAGCGCCCGTACGGTCGCGACCAGCATCAGCCAGACCAGCGAGACGGGGATGAGGACCTTCCACCCCAGCTTCATGAACTGGTCGTAGCGCACCCGTGGCAGCGTGCCGCGCAGCCAGATGAAGAAGAACAGCAGCAGTTGCACCTTGATGGTGAACCACAGCATCGGCCACCAGCCGTGGTTGGCGCCCTCCCAGAAGGAGGAGACCGGGTACGGGGCCTTCCAGCCGCCCAGGAAGAGGGTGACCGCGACCGACGAGACGGTGACCATGTTGACGTACTCGGCGAGCATGAACATCGCGAACTTGATCGAGGAGTACTCGGTGTTGAAGCCGCCGACCAGGTCGCCTTCGGACTCGGGCATGTCGAACGGCGCGCGGTTGGTCTCGCCGACCATCGCGACGACGTAGATGATGAAGGACACCGGCAGCAGCAGCACGTACCACTTGCCCTGCTGCGACTCCACGATCGTCGAGGTGGACATCGAGCCGGAGTAGAGGAAGACCGCCGCGAAGGACATGCCCATCGCGATCTCGTACGAGATCATCTGCGCGCACGACCGCAGGCCGCCCAGCAGCGGGTACGTCGAGCCGGAGGACCAGCCCGCCAGGACGATGCCGTAGATGCCGACCGAGGCCGTGGCCAGGATGTAGAGGATGCCGATGGGCAGGTCGGTGAGCTGCATCGGCGTACGGTGCCCGAAGATCGAGATCTCGTTGCCGGCCGGCCCGAAGGGGATCACCGCGATCGCCATGAACGCCGGGATGGCCGCGACGACCGGCGCGAGCAGATAGACGACCTTGTCCGCCCGCTTGACCACCACGTCTTCCTTGAGCATCAGCTTCGCGCCGTCCGCCAGGGACTGGAGCAGCCCCCAGGGGCCGTGCCGGTTGGGGCCGATGCGCAACTGCATCCAGGCGACGACCTTGCGCTCCCACACGATGGAGAACAGCACCGTCAGCATCAGGAAGGCGAAGCAGAAGACCGCCTTGATGACCACGAGCCACCAGGGGTCGTGGCCGAACATCGACAGGTCTTCTTGGGCCAGCGCGCTGGTGGCACCCGCCAGTCGGTCGAGGTGCTGCGTCATGCGTCCACCTCCTTGGCCGGGGCCGGCGCCGCGGGGCCGCCGGGGACGGGCGATAGCTTGACGAGGTCGCCGGGGCGGGCGCCGGTGTCGGCGGCGACGCCGTGCCCGGCGGAGTTCAGCGGCAGCCACACCACGTGGTCGGGCATCGCGGTGACCTTCAGGGGGAGGCGTACCGATCCGGCGGGTCCGGTGACGGCGAGCAGGTCACCGTCCTTGACGCCGGTCTGTGTGGCGGTGACGGCCGAGATCCGGGCCACGGCCGCGTGCCGCGTGCCGGCCAGCGCCTGGTCGCCCTCCTGGAGCCTCCCCTGGTCCAACAGGAGCCGGTGGCCCGCCAGTACGGCCTCGCCGGCGCCGGGCCTGGGCCGGGGCCGGCCGTCCGGTGCCGCCGCCGGAACCGCCGGGTCATCGGCGTAGGGCCCGCTCCAGGCGCCGAGCCGGTCCAGTTCACGCCGTACGGCCCGTACGTCCGGCAGTGCCAGGCGCTGGTGCTCCTGGCCGCCTTCGGCGCCGGCCAGCGCGTCGGCGAGCATGTGCAGCACCCGGGCGTCGGGCAGCAGGTGCCGGCCGGTCATCTGGTCCGGCTTGAGTGCGGCCTCGAACATCCGTGCACGGCCTTCCCAGTTGAGGAAGGTGCCGGCCTTCTCGACGACCGCGGCTACCGGGAAGACCACGTCCGCCCGCTCCGTCACCTGGGACGGCCGCTGTTCCAGGCTCACCAGGAAGCCCACCGCGTCCAGCGCCTCCAGGGCGCGCGCCGGGTCCGGCAGGTCCGCGACCTCCACGCCCGCCACCAGCAGCGCGCTCAGCTCGCCGCCGGCCGCGGCCTGCACGATCTGGCCGGTGTCCCGGCCGTGCCGGTGCGGCAGTCCGGGGACGCCCCACAGGGCGGCGACCTCCTCGCGGGCCCGCGGGTCGGTGGCCGGGCGGCCACCGGGCAGCAGTCCGGGCAGGGCCCCGGCCTCGACGGCGCCCCGCTCGCCCGCCCGCCGCGGGATCCACACCAGGCGGGCGCCGGTGGCCCCGGCGACACGTACGGCCGCGGTCAGGGCGCCCGGCACGGCCGCCAGCCGCTCGCCCACGACGACCACCGCGCCCTCGCGGCGCAGCGCCTCGGACGCCGCCCGCCCCTCGCCCTGAAGTCCCGTGCCGTCGGCGAGCGCCTGGAGCCACTCCGTCTCCGTACCGGGCGCGGCCGGCAGCAGGGCGCCACCGGCCTTGATCAGTCCCCGGGTGGCGTACGGGGCCAGGCCGAAGGTGCGCTGCCCGTGCTTGCGGTGGGCCTTGCGCAGCCGCAGGAAGACGCCGGGCGCCTCCTCCTCGGCCTCGATCCCGGCGAGCAGTACGGCCGGTGCCTGCTCCAGGGAGGTGTAGGTGACCGCGCCACCGGAGGGGCCCTGGCCGTCCAGGTCCACCCCGCGCCCGGCGACCCGGGCCGCCAGGAAGTCGGCCTCCTCCGCGCTGTGTGTGCGCGCCCGGAAGTCGATGTCGTTGGTGCCCAGGGTGACGCGGGCGAACTTGGCGTAGGCGTAGGCGTCCTCGACGGTGAGCCGGCCGCCGGTCAGGACGCCCGTGCGCCCGCCGGCCGCGGCCAGTCCCCGGGCCGCCGCCGCCAGCGCCTCCGGCCAGCTCGCCGCCGCCAGCTCGCCGTCCGCGCCGCGCACCAGCGGCGTCTCCAGCCGGTCCCGCTGCTGGGCGTAGCGGAAGCCGAAGCGCCCCTTGTCGCAGATCCACTCCTCGTTGACCTCGGGGTCCTCGGCGGCCAGCCGGCGCATGACCTTGCCGCGCCGGTGGTCCGTACGCGTCGCGCAGCCGCCCGCGCAGTGCTCGCACACCGAGGGCGAGGAGACCAGGTCGAAGGGGCGGGAGCGGAAGCGGTAGGCGGCGGAGGTGAGGGCGCCGACCGGGCAGATCTGAATGGTGTTGCCGGAGAAGTAGGACTCGAACGGGTCGCCCTCGCCGGTGCCGACCTGCTGGAGCGCGCCGCGCTCGACCAGTTCGATCATCGGGTCGCCGGCGATCTGCTGGGAGAAGCGGGTGCAGCGTGCGCACAGGACGCACCGCTCGCGGTCCAGCAGCACCTGCGGGGAGATGGGCACCGGCTTGGCGTACGTACGCTTGCTGCCCTCGAAGCGGGTGTCGGGGTCGCCGACCTGCATCGCCTGGTTCTGCAGCGGGCACTCGCCGCCCTTGTCGCAGACCGGGCAGTCCAGTGGGTGGTTGATCAGCAGCAGCTCCATCACGCCGCGCTGGGCCTTCTCGGCGACCGGCGAGGTGAGCTGGGATTTGACGACCATGCCGTCGGTGCAGGTGATGGTGCACGACGCCATCGGTTTGCGCTGGCCCTCGACCTCGACGATGCACTGCCTGCAGGCGCCCGCCGGGTCCAGCAGCGGGTGGTCGCAAAAGCGCGGGATCTCGATGCCGAGCAGTTCGGCGGCGCGGATGACCAAGGTGCCTTTGGGAACGCTGATCTCGATGCCGTCGATGGTCAGCGTGACGAGGTCTTCCGGCGGTACGGCCGCCTCCCCGCCCCCGGAGGGGGCATTGGTGGTGACGGTCATGCGTTCACCCCCAGGTGAGCGTCGTTGTCGGCCCAGGCGGTCGACTTGGCGGGGTCGAAGGGGCAGCCCTTGCCGGTGATGTGCCGCTCGTACTCCTCGCGGAAGTACTTCAGCGAGGAGAAGATCGGGGAGGCGGCGCCGTCGCCCAGCGCGCAGAAGGACTTGCCGTTGATGTTGTCGGCGATGTCGCCCAGCTTGTCCAGGTCGGCCGTGCGGCCCTGGCCGGCCTCGATGTCACGCAGCAACTGCACGAGCCAGTACGTGCCTTCGCGGCAGGGCGTGCACTTGCCGCACGACTCGTGCGCGTAGAACTCCGTCCAGCGGGTCACCGCCCGTACGACGCAGGTGGTCTCGTCGAAGCACTGGAGGGCCTTGGTGCCGAGCATGGAGCCGGCCGCGCCCACGGCCTCGTAGTCCAGGGGGACGTCCAGATGGGCGTCGGTGAACATCGGGGTGGAGGAGCCGCCGGGGGTCCAGAACTTCAGCCGGTGGCCGGGCCGCATGCCGCCGCTCATGTCCAGGAGCTGGCGCAGGGTGATGCCCAGGGGGGCCTCGTACTGGCCGGGGTTGGTGACATGGCCGCTGAGCGAGTAGAGCGTGAAGCCGGGGGACTTCTCGCTGCCCATCGAACGGAACCATTCCTTGCCCTTGTTCATGATGGCGGGAACCGAGGCGATGGACTCGACGTTGTTCACGACAGTGGGGCAGGCGTACAGGCCGGCCACCGCGGGGAAGGGAGGACGCAGCCGGGGCTGTCCGCGACGGCCCTCCAGGGAGTCCAGCAGCGCGGTCTCCTCACCGCAGATGTACGCGCCCGCGCCCGCGTGCACCACGACGTCCAGGTCGAGCCCGGAGCCCAGGATGTCCTTGCCGAGGTAGCCCGCCGCGTACGCCTCCCGTACGGCCTCGTGCAGCCGCCGCAGCACGGGGACGACTTCGCCGCGCAGGTAGATGAAGGCGTGGCGGGAGCGGATCGCGTGACAGGCGATCACGATGCCTTCGATGAGGGAGTGCGGATTGGCGAACAGCAGCGGAATGTCCTTGCAGGTGCCCGGCTCGGACTCGTCGGCGTTGACGACGAGGTAGTGCGGTTTGCCGTCGCCCTGCGGGATGAACTGCCACTTCATCCCGGTGGGGAAGCCGGCTCCGCCGCGCCCGCGCAGCCCGGAGTCCTTGATGTAGGCGATGACGTCGTCGGGGGCCATCGCCAGGGCCTTGCGCATGCCCTCGTAGCCCTCGTGCCGCAGATAGGTCTCCAGCGTCCAGGATTCGGGCTGGTCCCAGAAGGCGGACAGCACCGGCGCCAGGAGCTTTTCCGGGCTGTCCTCCCCCGTGGTCCCGGGCTGTGGGGCGCCTCCGTGCTCGGCTGCCACCGTCATCACTCCCCCTCCTCGGTCGCCGGGCCTGCGGGCGGCGCCGGGTGGGCCGGGTCGGAGGCCGCGGTCCGCTGTGGCGCGTCGTGCGAGCTGGTGTGGCCGGCCGGGGCCGGGTGGCCCGGCGGGTCCGCGGGGCCCGTGGGCGGTCCGTCCGGCACACGGCCGTCCGGTCCGCGCCCGTCCGCCGTCCGCCCGTCCGCCGCGCGTCCGTCCGCCGGATGGCCGCCGCCCCGTGGCGAGACGACATGGTCCGTGCCCCGGCCCGGCAGCGCCTCGCCCCGGGCCAGCCGCAGACCGACCAGCGAGGCGGGCCCGGCGCCGCCGGTGGCCTGGACCGCGCCCGGCCGCCGGTCGGGGAACCCGGCCAGGATGCGGGCCGTCTCCTTGTACGTGCACAGCGGCGCGCCCCGCGTGGGCCGTACGGTCCGCCCCTCCCGCAGGTCGTCCACGAGCTGCTTGGCGGACTCGGGCGTCTGGTTGTCGAAGAACTCCCAGTTGACCATCACCACCGGCGCGAAGTCGCAGGCGGCGTTGCACTCGATGTGTTCGAGGGTGACCGCGCCGTCCTCGGTGGTCCCCCGTTGCCGACGCCCAGGTGTTCCTGGAGCGTCTCGAAGATCGCGTCGCCGCCCATCACCGCGCACAGCGTGTTGGTGCACACGCCCACCTGGTAGTCGCCGCCGGGCGAGCGCCGGTACATGCTGTAGAACGTCGAGACCGCCGTGACCTCGGCCGTCGTCAGATCGAGCTGCTCGGCGCAGAAGCGGATGCCGGTGCGTGTGACGTGCCCTTCCTCGGCCTGTACGAGGTGCAGCAGCGGCAGCAGCGCGGAGCGGGCCCCGGGGTAGCGGGCGATCACCTCCTTGGCGTCCGCCTCCAGCCGGGCCCGTACCTCGGGCGGGTAGTCGGGGGCGGGGAGTCGGGGCATGCCCAGGCTCGTCGGAGTGACGTCACTCACCGGTCGACGCCTCCCATCACGGGGTCGATGGAGGCCACCGCGACGATGACGTCGGCGACCTGGCCGCCCTCGCACATCGCCGCCATGGCTTGCAGGTTGGTGAAGGACGGGTCGCGGAAGTGGACCCGGTAGGGGCGGGTACCGCCGTCGCTGACGGCGTGCACGCCCAGTTCGCCCTTGGGCGACTCCACGGCCGTGTACGCCTGTCCCGGCGGGACCCGGAAGCCCTCCGTCACCAGCTTGAAGTGGTGGATCAGGGCCTCCATGGACGTACCCATGATCTTTTTGATGTGGTCCAGGGAGTTGCCCAGGCCGTCGGGTCCCAGGGCCAGTTGGGCGGGCCAGGCGATCTTCTTGTCGGCCACCATCACCGGTCCGGGCTCCAGCCGGTCCAGGCACTGTTCGACGATCCGCAGGCTCTGCCGCATCTCCTCCAGGCGGATCAGGAAGCGGCCGTAGGCGTCGCAGGTGTCGGCGGTGGGCACCTCGAAGTCGTAGGTCTCATACCCGCAGTACGGCTGGACCTTGCGCAGGTCGTGCGGCAGTCCGGCCGAGCGCAGGACGGGGCCGGTGGCGCCGGTGGCCAGGCAGCCGGCCAGGTCCAGGTAGCCGATGCCCTGCATCCGGCCCTTGAAGACCGGGTTCCCGGTGGCGAGCTTGTCGTACTCGGGCAGGTTCTTGCGCATCTTCTTCACGAACGCGCGGACCTGGTCCACCGCCCCCGGCGGCAGGTCCTGGGCGAGTCCGCCGGGCCGGATGTAGGCGTGGTTCATCCGCAGCCCGGTGATCAGCTCGTACAGGTCGAGAATGAGTTCACGATCCCGGAAGCCGTAGATCATGATGGTGGTGGCGCCCAGTTCCATGCCGCCGGTGGCGATGCACACCAGGTGAGAGGAGAGCCGGTTGAGTTCCATGAGCAGCACGCGGATGACGGTTGCCCGGTCCGGGACGTGCTCGGTGATCCCCAGGAGCTTCTCCACCGCGAGGCAGTAGGCCGTCTCGTTGAAGAAGGACGTCAGGTAGTCCATGCGGGTGACGAAGGTGGTGCCCTGCGTCCACGTACGGAATTCGAGGTTCTTCTCGATCCCGGTGTGCAGGTAGCCGATGCCGCAGCGGGCCTCGGTGACGGTCTCGCCGTCGATCTCCAGGATGAGCCGCAGCACACCGTGGGTGGAGGGGTGCTGGGGACCCATGTTGACGACGATCCGCTCGTCGTCCGTGCGGGCCGCGGCTGCCGCGATCTCGTCCCAGTCGCCGCCGGTGACGGTGTAGACCGTGCCCTCGGTCGTCTCGCGGGGGGCGGCGTGCGGGGCCGGGGAGGGGGTGGAAGTGGTCATCAGGTGTACGACCTCCGCTGGTCGGGAGCCGGGATCCGCGCGCCCTTGTACTCGACGGGGACGCCGCCGAGCGGGTAGTCCTTGCGCTGTGGGTGGCCCTGCCAGTCGTCGGGCATCATGATCCGGGTGAGGGCCGGGTGGCCGTCGAAGACCAGGCCGAAGAAGTCGTACGTCTCGCGCTCGTGCCAGTCGTTCGCCGGGTAGATCTCCACGAGCGAGGGCACGTGCGGGTCGGTGTCCGGCGCGCTCACCTCCAGCCGGATCAGCCGGTTGTGGGTCAAGGAGCGCAGGTGGTAGACGGCGTGCAGCTCGCGGCCCTTGTCGCCGGGGAAGTGCACGCCGCTGACGCCGGTGCACAGCTCGAAGCGCAGCGCCGGGTCGTCGCGCAGCGTACGGGCGACCGCCGGCAGGTACTCCCGCTCGATGTGGAAGGTCAGCTCGCCGCGGTCCACGACCGTCTTGTCGATGACGTTGCCGGGCACCAGGCCCTGTTCCTCCAGGGCGCCTTCGAGTTCGTCGGCGACCTCGTCGAACCATCCACCGTACGGGCGCGGGCTCGCGCCGGGCAGCCGTACGGTCCGCAGCAGACCGCCGTAGCCGGAGGTGTCGCCGCCCCGGTCGGCACCGAACATGCCGCGCCGTACGCCGATGACCTCGCCGTGTTCGCCGCGCTGACCGGGGAGGTTCTGGGCCTGGACGTCCTGTTCGGGGTTGACGCCCCGCTCGCCGCGACCCGGATCGGCGCCGCGTCCCCGGCCGGTTCCGCCTGTGGACTCACTCACCGCAGCAGCCCCTTCATCTCGATGAGCGGGAGCGCCTTGAGCGCCGCTTCCTCCGCCTCGCGGGCCGCCTGGCGCTGGTTGACCCGAGCTTGGAGCCCTGGATCTTCTTGTGCAGCTTGAGGATGGCGTCCATCAGCATCTCGGGCCGGGGCGGGCAGCCCGGCAGGTAGATGTCGACCGGGACGATGTGGTCGACGCCCTGGACGATGGCGTAGTTGTTGAACATCCCGCCCGAGGAGGCGCAGACGCCCATGGAGATCACCCACTTGGGGTTGGGCATCTGGTCGTAGACCTGCCGCAGTACGGGGGCCATCTTCTGGCTCACCCGGCCGGCCACGATCATCAGATCGGCCTGGCGCGGTGACCCGCGGAAGACCTCCATGCCGAAGCGGGCCAGGTCGTACCGTCCGGCACCGGTCGTCATCATCTCGATGGCGCAGCAGGCCAGGCCGAACGTCGCGGGGAAGAGCGACGACTTGCGCACCCAGCCCGCGGCCTGTTCGACGGTGGTCAGCAAAAAGCCGCTCGGCAGCTTCTCTTCAAGTCCCATTGGTGGCCCCTAGTCCCATTCCAGGCCGCCGCGGCGCCAGACGTAGGCGTAGGCGACGAAGACGGTGAGCGCGAAGAGGAGCATCTCCACGAGCCCGAACAGCCCAGGGCGTCGAAGGAGACGGCCCAGGGGTAGAGGAAGACGATCTCGATGTCGAAGACGATGAAGAGCATCGCCGTCAGGTAGTACTTGATCGGAAAGCGACCGCCGCCGGAGGGCTGTGGGGTCGGCTCGATCCCGCATTCGTACGCCTCAAGCTTGGCCCGGTTGTAGCGCCTGGGGCCGATGACAGTGGCCATGACGACGGAGAAGATCGCAAAGCCTGCCCCGAGGGCTCCCAGTACGAGGATGGGCGCGTAAGCGTTCACCGTCCTCGCTCCCTTCAGTCGACGATGACTGGTTGGCGGTCCGTCCGGGCCCGTCGGCGCGCCCCGCGAAGATCGTGCATATGTGAGGCAGTTCACAAGCCCGGATCGCCTGCATCTTATGCCCGTAGGTCTGTGATCTGCGACACGGGGTGCACCAACGTCTTTGTGATCTCCACCACCTGACGAAGGATCATGAAGTCGGATGAGCGGTGATCTAGGTACGCGAAGCGCGCGAGTGATCACCAGAGGTGACAATCACCAGGGTTGCGCCTGGTCAGAACGGGGCTGGCGTTATCAAGCCATGGCTGGTTCGCGCAAATTGGCGTAGGCGCCCGCCACCTGCTATAGCGCGCGTCCGCGGGTGGGAAAAAGGGCCGGAAGGGTTGGTCCGCGGTGATCGTCGGCACGTGCCCGGATTCACGAGCCCCGGCCGCCGGGGGCACGCCGGGGGCGACGGCGGCGTCGCGAAACCGTCGCGGGCGCGTCACGCGCACATCACGGGCACATAACGGGCGCTCAGGAGTGACCTATCCCACGCGACTTCCCGCTTCAACCCCTTGACGGCCGGGAAGCCTTGGCAGGGCGGATATGAAGGTGATAAGCGGCTCCGGGGCGCGCGCGAAGCGGCAAATGCCATGCGTAGGAACATGATCGCGAATACCGGGCACCGGTCCGTCGAGCTGACGCGCGGTCAAAAGTCCCTTTTGTTCATCGCGTACACGTCAAGTGTGACGGACGCCACCTTTGTTGGCAGCAACCTGTGGCTCCTGATAGCCGTGGTGTCCATGTCCCCGAACGCAGCCATACCCAGCCACCGGAAGCCCCGCAGCTCCGCCTCCACGCGGGCCCTGCGCGCAGGGGTCACCGGCGGCATCCTCACCCTGGCCGTGGCCGGCACGACCGTGTCGGCGACCGCCGCCGACAAGCCCGTGGCCGAGACCCAGGAGATGCCGACCTTCACGGCCGCGCTGGCGAACACCCTCACCAAGAGCGCGGACACCGTCCAGCAGGTCGCGCTCGACTACGAACTCCAGGCCGCGCAGGACAGCTCCGCCGCCCAGGCCTCCAAGGCCGCCGTCAAGGCGAAGGCCGAGGCCCAGCGCAAGGCCGAGGCAGAGAAGAAGGCCGAGGCCGACCGCAAGGCCAAGGAGGCCGCCAAGGAGCGTGCCTCGCGTTCCTCCGAGCGCACCTCGCTGCGCTCCGCCTCCTCCGACGCCGTCTCCTCCGCGACCGGCGGCTCCTCGTCCTCCGCCTCCACCGGCAGCAACTCCTCGCTCGTCGGCTTCCTCCAGGCACAATTGGGCAAGGCGTACGTCATGGGCGCCACCGGCCCCTCCGCGTACGACTGCTCCGGTCTGGTCCAGGCCGCGTTCAAGCAGGTCGGCATCAGCCTGCCGCGCACCTCCCAGGAGCAGTCGGCGGCCGGTACCCAGGTGGGCCTGGACAACCTCCAGGTCGGCGACGTCCTCTACTGGGGCGGCGCGGGCAGCGCGTACCACGTCGGCGTCTACGTCGGCAACGGTCACTTCATCGGCGCGCAGAACCCCAGCACCGGCATCGTCGAGCGCTCCTTGAGCTACAGCCCGCCCACCGGCGCCGTCCGCTTCCTGTAACAGCCTCTGCGAGGCGCTCAGCGCCGCCTCTGAGGCCCTTTCACGCCTCAGGGGACCCGGGGGCCCCAGAGGCACCGCAACGCGCGAAAGGGCCGTCACTCCTCCGCTCGGGAGTGACGGCCCTTTCGCATGCGTGTGGACGGCTCGGCTTCGGGCAGCTCGTACGGCTCGTAAGGCTCCTGTGGCTCGTACGGACCGGACAGCCGGGCGCCCGAACGGTCCGGGCGCCCGGGACGGTTCAGGCGCGCGGGGCGATTTTGGTCAGGCCGTTGATGATGCGGTCCATCGCGTCGCCACCGGTGGGGTCGGTGAGGTTGGCGAGCATCTTGAGGGTGAAGCGCATCAGGACCGGGTGGGTCAGACCCCGCTGGGTGGCGATCTTCATGATCTTCGGGTTGCCGATGAGCTTCACGAAGGCGCGGCCGAGGGAGTAGTAGCCGCCGTAGGTGTCCTTGAGGATCTTCGGGTAGCGCTGGAGGGCCAGCTCGCGCTGGGCGTACGTCTGGCGGGCGTGGGCCTGGACGATGACCTCGGCGGCGATCGCGCCGGACTCCATGGCGTACGCGATGCCCTCGCCGTTGAAGGGGTTGACCAGGCCGCCCGCGTCACCGACCAGGAGCAGGCCCCTGGTGTAGTGCGGCTGGCGGTTGAAGGCCATGGGCAGGGCGGCGCCACGGATGGGGCCGGTCATGTTCTCCGGCGTGTAGCCCCAGTCGGCGGGCATGGAGGCGCACCACGCCTTGAGCACCTCCCGCCAGTCCAGCTCCTTGAAGGAGGCGGAGGTGTTCAGAACACCCAGGCCGACGTTGCTCGTGCCGTCGCCCATGCCGAAGATCCAGCCGTAGCCCGGCAGCAGCCGGTCCTGGGAGCCGCGGCGGTCCCACAGTTCGAGCCAGGACTCCAGGTAGTCGTCGTCGTGGCGGGGCGAGGTGAAGTACGTGCGCACCGCGACACCCATGGGGCGGTCCTCGCGGCGGTGCAGGCCCATGGCCAGGGACAGCCGGGTGGAGTTGCCGTCCGCCGCGACGACGAGCGGGGCGTGGAAGGTGACCGGGGTCTTCTCCTCGCCGAGCCTGGCCCGCACGCCCTCGATGCGGCCGGTCAGTTCGTTGATGACGGGCGCCTGGACGTTGCAGCGCTCATAGAGGCGGGCACCGGCCTTCTCGGCCTGGCGGGCGAGCTGCTCATCGAAGTCGTCCCGCTTGCGGACGAGTCCGTAGTCCGGGTACGAGGCCAGCTCCGGCCAGTCGAGCTGGAGGCGGGAGCCGCCGCCGATGATGCGCAGGCCCTTGTTGCGCAGCCAGCCGGCCTCCTCGGAGATGTCGATGCCCATGGACACCAGTTGCTTGGTGGCGCGCGGCGTCAGGCCGTCACCGCAGACCTTCTCCCGCGGGAAGGCGGTCTTCTCCAGCAGGAGGACGTCCAGGCCGGACTTGGCGAGGTGGTAGGCGGTCGCCGAACCGGCGGGACCGGCCCCGACGACGATCACATCTGCGCTGTGCCCGGAGCGGGAGGCGGTCACGGACTCGGTCACGGCGGGATCTCCCGTACTCGATATCTGGGTGCCGACGGGCACTGGTCATGTGCAGTCTATGGGGGCCTGTGTGAGGGAAACCTGAAGGGTTGGTAGGTAGATGAACACTGCACATTCCGGCATGACACTGCGGGTGCCGACCGAGGAGGACGCGGCGCACTGGCACCGCGTCTTCGACGATCCGCAGGTCATGGAGTTCCACGGCGGCACCTCGGCCGAGCTGGAGGTGTACGAGCGGATGGTCGCACGCCAGCGCGAACACCACGCGAAGCTCGGGTTCTGCCTCTACACGCTGCTCGACCCGCGCGACGGGTGCTCGGTGATGGGAATGACCGGGGCGCAGCCGTGGCCGCACGACTGGGGCCCGGTGGGGGAAATAGAGATCGGTTGGCGGCTGGGGCGCGCGTACTGGGGCAAGGGGTACGCGACGCAGGCGGCGCGGGCCGCGCTGGACGCCGTACGGGAAGCCGGGGTCCGCCGCGTGGTCGCGATGGTCGACGCCCGCAACGAGCGGTCCATCGCGGTCACGCGGCGGCTCGGCATGACACTGGCGGAGACGCTGTACACGCCGGTCTCCGAGCGGAAGGCCTACTGCTTCCAGCTCGAACTGGACTCCTGAGCCGGCGGTGGCGCACCGCGCCACGCACCGCCCGGACGCCGGTCCCCGCCGGACCGGCGTCCTTCTCGGCCGTCCTTCCTGGCCGTCCTTCTTGGTCGTCCTTCCTGGCCGTCGTTCGTCAGTCGATGTCGGTCTTCTCGGTCCAGGTCTTCAGCGCCGTGCTGAAGACCTGGTCCTTGGCCGGGTCCCAGAAGGAGTCCCGGCACTCGTAATAGATGCTGTACTCCGAGCCGTCCTCGGCGATGTACGCCTGGTCGATCGCGTGGATCGGCCAGCCGGCCCGGTCCGAGGTGTAGGTGAACTCCCAGCGGGCGCCGGGCCGGCCCCGGAAGGTGTTCTTGGTCAGCTCCTTGCGCTGGTAGTTCTTCCGCGTCTTGGCGTGCGCCTCCAGGGTGCGGAAGTTGTCGTACGAGGAGGACGGGGCGTCACGGATGACGCCGATGCGCAGGTACGAACCCCCGGTCGGGGCCGCGTAGTCGATCTGGGTGCCGTTCTCCGTACGCAGCCAGCCGTCCATCGTGGCCAGCGAGAACCCCTCCGGGTCGTCGCGCATCACGAACCCCTCGGGGAGGTCGGCTGCGCCCGGGGAGGCGGAGCCGCCGGGCGTGCCGGAGGGGCTGCCGGACGGCGTGCCGCCGGGCGTGCCGGACGCGTCCGGGGACGCGGAGGAGGTGGGGGCCTGGCCGCCCCGGGCCGGTGCGCCGCTGCCCGCGGGGGCGGGCTTGTCGTGCGCGGTGGGGGCCCGGTCGTCCTTGTTCTTGACATACAGGACGCCGGCGGTCGCCCCGCCTCCGACGACGAACGCCGCGGTGGCCAGCGCGATCCACTTCAGGGCGGCGCGGCGCGGGGCCTTGGCGGCCGTCGCGGTCGCGGTGCCCGTCGTGTCGTGGGAGGCGGGCGCGGCGGGCGGCTCACCGGGGGCCGACTGCGCGTCAGGTGCGGACGGTGCGTTCGGTACGGACGGCGCGTTCGGCGCGTTCAGCGCGTTCGGTACGGACGGGGCGGCGGCCGGCGTGGACTGCGGTACGGCCGCCGGAGTTCCGGGGCGGGGCGGGCGGGGCCCGCCGCGGCCCGTGCGTGCCAGCAGGTACGGCACGAGCAGCACCGCGCCGACGGACCACAGCAGGGCGAACAGCAGCGTCTGCGCGCCGCCCGCGGACACCTCGGCGTGCGCGATGACCCGCCCGCCCCGGTAGTCGCCGCCCCCATCGCCGTATCCGTCGGAACCGCCGTCCGAGCCGCCGTAGGAACCGCCGAAGGAGCCGCCGAAGTCGCCTCCCAGGCCGCTGCCTCCGCCTGAGCGGCCGAGGGCGCCGTAGCTGCCGAAGCCGCCGCCACCGGTGCCCTGTCCCCCGGCCCCCGGGCGGACACCGGCGTCCAGGGTGAAGCCCGAGACCAGGACGAGCAGTGCCAGCGCGACCGCGAAGAAGCCCGCGGTCAGCAGGTGTTCGCGGCGGTCGGCGCCGCGCCGGGCGGCCAGGAAGCCGAGGATCAGCGCGGACACCACGGCCAGGGCGATGACCCCGGCCAGCGCCCAGCCGCTGGAGTCGGCGATCCGGCCGTAGCCCAGGGACTGGTTGCCGGAAGGGATGAACGGCAGCTCGGGCACGTACCACCGCGCCTCCAGCGGCGCGCCCAGGGCCAGCGCCACGGCCATCACGCCGAGGTTGGGCAGCGCGACCAGCAGGCCGGCCACCTTGCCCCCGTCGAGGTCCTCACCGGTGGTCAGCGCCACGACGAGGACGACGACGCAGGACAGGACCCAGACGGCCGACAGCGCCAGCAGCGCGGTGCCCAGCGCGCCGGTCACCGCGCGCCATCCGGTGCGGGTGGCGGTCCACGCGGCTCGCTGCGTACGGGTCAGGACGGTGCCCGCGACCACGGCGGCGAGCAGGAAGGACCACAGCAGTGTGAGCCAGGGCGCGGACGACAGCTCCATGCCCTCGACGGTGGGCTGGGCGATCAGGGCCAGCAGGAACGTTCCCGCGGCCGTCAGCAGCGCGATCCGCAGCGCCGCCTCCGCACCGCCCGCGCCGCCGGGCGCGGCCGGCCCGGCCTCCCGTACGCGCCGGGCGCGGCGCGCGGCGATCAGCAGCGCGGCCACCCACAGCAGCGTCGCCAGCAGCGGCACCGAGGAGAGCGAGATTTCGCCCGCGATCCGCTCGCCGGCGGACCCGAAGACGGACCGGGTGCCGCTTCCGGACAGCGTGAAACCGCCGCCGACGCCCTGGAGCAGCAGCGCCAGCGCGAGACGGGTCCGGGTGGCCCAGCCGGGAGCGGTGTCGTCCGAGCCGTGGGAGCGGGACGAGCTGTGCGAGTCCCCCGAGCCGTCCGAGCCGTCGTTGAAGACGATGCCGAGGACCGCGGCCAGCACCACGAAGAGCAGGACGGGCCACATCGCGACCCGCGCCGCCGCCAGCCAGTCGCCCCTGACCGTACGGGAGAGGAAGGCACCCAACGGAGAGGGACGGGCGGGGGCGGCGTACGGCGCGTACGCGGGCGGCGCGGCGGCAGCCGACGGCCCGACGGACGGCGGCGCGGCGGCCGGCGGTGCGACGGGGGACGGCGCCGCGGCCGGCGGAGGGCCGGGCGGCTGCGGTGGCGGCCCGGCGGGCGCGGGCGGCGGGTCCGCGGGCGGCGGCCCGGCGGGGGCCTTCGGCGGCTGTTCGGGCCGGGCCGGCGTACCGGACGCGTCCGGCTGCCGCTCCCGTCCGCATCCCATGCAAAAACGTGCCTCAGGCGGCGATTGCGCACCGCAGTCCGGGCAGGGCGAAGGCATGACGGGCTCCGGGAATCATGGGGCAGCACACATCTCACGGCTGCCGCTGGCTTACGTACGGACACAGCCGTCACACAGATGGTTCCCGTGGACTCCCGTCCCGCCCGACGGACTCACGCCCCGTCAGGACCGTCGCTCGAACCCCCCGTGCGACGTGCGGTGAATCAGGTGGCGGGCTTGGTCCCACGGTGCAGCGCGACGATCCCGCCGGTCAGGTTGCGCCAGGCCACCTCCGTCCAGCCCACGTCCTGGAGACGGGCCGCCAGCTCCGGCTGGTCCGGCCAGGCGCGGATGGATTCGGCGAGATAGACGTACGCGTCCGGGTTGCTGCTCACCACCCGTGCGACGGGCGGCAGCGCCCGCATCAGGTACTCGGTGTAGACCGTCCGGAAGGGCGCCCAGGTGGGCCGGCTGAACTCGCAGACCACGACCCGGCCGCCGGGCTTGGTGACCCGGTACAGCTCGGCGAGCACCTCGTCCGTCTTCTGGGCGTTGCGCAGCCCGAAGGAGATCGTGACGGCGTCGAACACCTCGTCCGCGAAGGGGAGGCGGGTGCCGTCCCCGGCGGTGAAGGGCAGCCACGGCTGCCGCTTGCGGCCCTCGCGCAGCATGCCGACCGAGAAGTCGCACGGCACGACGAACGCACCGGTCCTGGCGAACGGTACCGAGGAGGTACCCGTACCGGCCGCGAGATCGAGCACCCGCTCACCGGGACGTGCGGCCACCGCACGAGTGACCTCCTTGCGCCACAACCGCGCCTGCCCCAGCGACAGCACGTCGTTGGTGAGGTCGTACCGCGCTGCCACGTCGTCGAACATCGAGGCGACTTCGTGCGGCTTCTTGTCCAAGGATGCTCGGGTCACCCGGCCATTGTTCACCATGGGTCCGCGAGACGTTTGGACGGGGACGGCCCGATGCCCCCCTCAGAACATCCGGGCGGTCCAGCGGTGCTGCATCTCGTGCAAGGCATCGTGAGCGGCCTGACCGGCCGTCCCCGCACACCCGATCCTTCCGGGCGGCAGGGCCGCTTCCGTTTGCGTTGACGTGGCCCTGATGGAGGGCGGGGCCGTCTTTACGACCCGTTGACGCGGGTCCTCACAGCTCCAGCAGACTCGTCAGGTCGATGCTGATGGGGAAGGGACGGTCGGTCTCCAGCTTGTCCATATGGCGAGGGTGCTCAGGGGCGGGAACATAGACGCCCACGTCACGGCTCAGCCAGAACTCGTGCACCTCGGGGAAATCGTCCTCCCCCCGCTCCACCCGCCAGAAGTACGGCACCCCCGCCGCCGCGAACAGCGCCGGTTTACGGGTCCGGTCATCGACCGCCGAACCGGGGGCCGTCACTTCCACCGCGAGTCTCACCTTGTCGGCCGGCGTGCATTCCAAGGTCAGGGGGTCCAGGCCGCGGAGGTCGAAGACGACGAGATCGGGCTTGACCACATTGAAGTCGTCCAGCATGACGCAGCGCGCGATGTTGGCCCAGTGAGCCGGTCCGGCAACGGTCGATCTGAACCGGAAAAGCAATTGGTCCCGCACTTGGTCGTGCCACCATGGAGTCATCCCCCGAACCGAGATCACTCCGTCCACGAGTTCCCAGTCGAAGGGCAGATCCAAGTCCTTCACCTGGTCATACGTCCAACGCCCTCCAGGAGGGTGCATCCAGGTCTCCGGAGTCGCCTCCGCCGGCCGCCCGTCGGTGCTCATCACTGCTCCCATGGACGCGAGTGTGGACGCGAGTACGGAAGACGGTCCTGGATACGACGGCGCATCACCCGAAGTGACGGTCGCGGGATATCGGCGTTGACGGTTCAGCGCCGCCGGTACACCAGTCGGCCGCCGAGGACCGTGGCCAGGCAGGTGCCGTCCTCGGTGAAGACCGCGAAATCGGCAGGAGAGCCGACGGCCAGGGGCTGGGGGAGGGGCCGGTCGCGGAGGCCGGAGCGGGCGACGGCGGTGCGGACGGCGGGGTGGGTGAACGGGCCCGAGAGTGATGTCGTGCCTGTGGTGAGGAGCCTTTGCACGCCCCGGCGGGCGCTGGCGCCCCACCGGGTGTCGGTCATGCCGAGGGCGGTGAGCGCCTCGCCCGTCACAGGGGCCGTGCCCAACTCGTCGGCCTCGCGCGGGTCGGGGTGGTAGGCGGCCTCCAGGAAGGCCGCGCCGTCCGGTTCGTGGCGGCCGGGGGTCAGTACCCCGTCCCACGTACGGACGCGGGCGCGGTCCCCGTACGCCGCCGACAGGTCCTCGTACGGGCCGACGGCCGCGACGCGGTCGCCGGAGACGACGAGCGCGTCCGCATCCGTGTCCGCGCGCCCGGCGGTCCCGGCGTCGGTGCGCAGGACCGCGTGTACGTGGTGGAGCGTCAGCACGCGGGGCTCAGTTGGCGTCCACGAGCTTCAGCTCGGGGTGGGCCGTCCCGCCGTCGATCGCCGTGGAGGAGAGGTGGGAGACGACGCGGTCGTCGACCGGGTCGTTCGCCGGGTCGTCGTGCACGACGAGGTGCTCGTATGTCGTGGCGCGCTGCGCCGGGACGCGGCCCGCCTTGCGGATGAGGTCGATCAGCTCCATCCGGTTGGAGCGGTGCCTGGCGCCGGCCGAGGAGACCACGTTCTCCTCCAGCATGACCGAGCCGAGGTCGTCCGCCCCGTAGTGCAGCGAGAGCTGGCCGGCCTCCTTGCCGACGGTCAGCCAGGAGCCCTGGATGTGGGCCACGTTGTCCAGGAAGAGCCGGGCGACGGCGATCATGCGCAGGTACTCGAAGATCGTGGCCTGCGTCTGGCCCTTCAGGTGGTTGTTCTCGGGCTGGTAGGTGTACGGGATGAAGGCGCGGAAGCCGCCCGTACGGTCCTGGACGTCGCGGATCATGCGCAGGTGCTCGATCCGCTCGGCGTTGGTCTCGCCGGTGCCCATGAGCATCGTGGACGTCGACTCCACGCCCAGGCGGTGCGCGGTCTCCATGATCTCCAGCCAGCGCTCGCCGGACTCCTTCAGCGGCGCGATGGCCTTGCGCGGGCGCTCCGGCAGCAGCTCGGCGCCGGCTCCCGCGAAGGAGTCCAGGCCGGCGGCGTGGATGCGCTCGATGGCCTCCTCGACGGAGACCCCGGAGATCCGGGCCATGTGCTCGACCTCGGAGGCGCCGAGGGAGTGGATGACGAGCTGCGGGTACGCCTTCTTGATCGCGGCGAAGTGCTTCTCGTAGTACTCGACGCCGTAGTCGGGGTGGTGGCCGCCCTGGAACATGATCTGGGTGCCGCCGAGCGCGACGGTCTCCTCGCAGCGGCGCAGGATGTCGTCCAGGTCGCGGGTCCAGCCCTTGGCGGTGTCCTTGGGGGCGGCGTAAAAGGCGCAGAACCGGCACGCCGTCACGCAGACGTTCGTGTAGTTGATGTTGCGCTCGATGATGTACGTCGCGATGTGCTCGGTGCCCGCGTAGCGACGGCGGCGCACCGCGTCGGCGGCGCTGCCCAGGGCATGCAGCGGGGCGGAGCGGTAGAGGTCGAGCGCTTCCTGCGGCGTGATGCGCCCGCCCTGCGCGGCGCGGTCGAGTACGGACTGGAGGTCGGCGTTCTCGGTCACCGGGCGTCCCTTTCGCAAGCGGGCATAACGACCGAACCAGCGTACGCCAGCACAGTGACACCGCTGTCGGCGGCCGGTCAGCCGCCGACCCGGCTCAGGACGGCGTGCGGTTGCCCGCCCGCCTCGTCGTCCGAGGTGAAGGAGAGCTTGCCGTCCTTGCCGAGCGTGTAGGTCACCGACGCCTGCGCGCCCGTACAGCCCGGTCCGGGCTTGCCGTCCGTCCGCTCCTGGAGGACCAGTTTCGTCGCGGAGGCGGAGACGAGCTCGGCCTTGGCCTCGCACTGGGCGATGACGAACCCGTAGGTCGTACGAACCACGTAGTCGCCCTTGCCGCCGGCCTTGATGATGCTGGTGATGCTGCCGTTGGGGAAGTTGTCACGGGTGCGGATCTCGCCGGTCCACGTCCCCAGGAAGCTCTTGGGGACCGACACCCCGGAACCACTGCCGCCCGTGGGCGGCGGAAGCGTCGCACCGGCCGGCGGCCTGCTCGCCGCCCCGCCTCCGCCGCCCGTGCCCGGCCACAGGTTCAAGACGAACGCCGCGGTCGTGGCGGCGGCCAGCGCCCCAGCCACCGAGAGCACGAGGGTGCAGCTCATACGGCGCGGGCGGTCCTTGTTGCCGCGGGCGAGGGAGCCGGTCACGGCGAAGCGCCGTTCACGGGCGTCGGCGGAGGCGGTGGTCCCGTACGGGTCGGCGGAGGAGGTGGGTGAGGTGGAAGAGGTGGTGGGGCCTGCCGCGGTGGGGTCTGAGGTGGTGGGGGCGGAGGCGTTGCCCGGGGCGGCGGACGCGGTCGCCTCGTACGGAGCGGCGGTGCCCACCGGGCCGTCCGCACCCGCACCTACGCCCGCACCCGCACTCACACCCGCGACCGGCCACGGCGTGGAACCGGGCGCCGGCTGCCGCACCTGCCCCGGCGCCTGCCCTGCCACCTGCTGCGGCACCTGTGCCGGGGCGTCGAACGGTACGAGCCCGGAGACCGTGCCGGACGAGGAGTCCGGCGGCCCGAAGCCCGCCCGCTCCCCAGTACCGTCCCCGGTACCGTCCCCGGCTCCCTCCGCCACCACCTGTGACCGCACCGCCTCCGTCCGCACGTCCAGGTTCAGCAGTTCCACGGCCTGCCGGCTGACCTGTTCCACCAGCGGCCCCGGCAGCCAGCCGGCCCGTACGAGCGCCGCCGCGCCGCCCGTCTCCTTCCCCGTCAGCCGGCGGGCGATCTCCTCGGGGGCGGGCCGCCGCTCGGCCGTTTTGGCCAGACAGGCGGTGATGACCTCCCGCAGCTCGCCCGTCGGCGCGGGCCCCAGCTCCGGTTCCTCGTGGACGACCTTGTAGAGGAGGGCCGCTGAACCGTCCCCGGCGAAGGGGCTGGTGCCGGTGGCGGCGAAGGCCAGGACGGCGCCGAGCGAGAAGACGTCGCCGGCGCCCGTGACGCCCTTGCCCAGGATCTGTTCGGGCGCCATGTAACCGGGCGATCCGACGGACACACCGGTGGAGGTCAGTGAGGCACTGTCGTCCATGGCCCGGGCGATGCCGAAGTCGATCAGCAGCGGGCCGTCGAGGGTGAGCAGCACGTTGGACGGTTTGACGTCGCGGTGGACGAGCCCGAGGGCGTGCACGGCGGCCAGTGCCTCGGCGAGCCCGGCGCCCAGGGCCCGTACGGAGTGCTCGCCGAACGGGCCGAAGTCGGTGACGGCCCGGGCGAGCGAGGGGCCGGCGACATAACCGGTGGCGACCCAGGGGACGGTCGCCTCGGGATCGGCGTCCAGTACGGGCGCGGTCCAGGCGCCGCCGACCCGGCGGGCCGCCTCGACCTCGCGCCGGAACCGGGCGCGGAACTGCTCGTCCGCGGCGAAGTGCGCGTGCACGGCCTTCACGGCGACCGTCCGGCCGCCCGCGCTGCGCCCCAGGAACACCCGGCCCATGCCGCCCACGCCGAGCCGGCCCAGCAGCCGGTACGCGCCCACGACCCTCGGGTCGTCCTCTCCCAGCGGCTCCATGGCTCTGCCTCCCCCTCGCGACGGCGCTGCACAGCTTATGGCCGGTCCGCGCGCGGCCGGGGCGGTCCGCCGGTCCGGGGTTCGGCCGTGTGGGTGCCGGGTGGATCCCGTACGGGTCCGTAATCGGTACCCGTTGCCACCTGTACCGAGTTACCCGTTCCGCATTTCTTCGATGTCCGCCGCGGACGACGTTTCGGTCGATCAAGAAGGCCAATCAGGAAGGCCGATCAAGAAGGCCGATCAGGGAGGTCAATCAAGAAGAGCGGGAAGGCCTGGAAGACCGGGAAAAACCCGGAGATCGGAACGGACCGGATCCCCGCATTGCTCCGAAGGGCATTGTCGAATGTCCGTTCGCCGGTTTGCAGCGACCCGCACCGCTTATCCGCCGAGCAGTTCCACCTTCACGTCCGCCGGGAATCCGGTCGTCGGACCGGTCCTGCGGGCGAATTCGGTCACTCCGCGAAGCTGTTCGGGACCGAAACGGAAGTCGAGCGTCGTGAAGTAGCGTTCCAGCACCTCCGCGTCGAAGTTCTCCCAGCGCGCGGCCTGCTCGGCGACCTTGGCGACCTCTTCCATCGACAGGTCCCGGGAGGCCAGGAACGCCTCGTGCACCTTCTGTACGATCACAGGCTCGCGCTCCAGGTAGTCGCGCCGGGCCGCCCATACGGCGAAGACGAACGGCAGCCCCGTCCAGTCCTTCCACATCTGGCCCAGGTCGTGCACCTGGAGCCCCAGCCGGGGCGCGTCGTGCAGGTTCGCGCGCAGTGCCGCGTCCCCGATGAGCACCGCGGCGTCCGCCTCCTGCATCATCACGCCGAGGTCGGGCGGGCAGGTGTAGTACTCGGGCGTGACCCCGATCTTCTCGGCGAGCAGCAGTTGCGCCAGCCGTACGGAGGTGCGCGAGGTCGAGCCGAGCGCGACCTTGGCGCCGTCCAGCTCCTCCAGCGGCTTCTTCGAGACGATCACACACGACATGACGGGGCCGTCGCAGCCGACCGCCAGGCCGGGGAAGGCCACCAGGTCGTCCGCGGCCCGCAGGAACTCCACGAGCGTGATCGGCGCGATGTCCAGCTCGCCGTCGACGAGCTGCTCGCTGAGCTTGTCCGGGGTGTCCTTGGTGAGGTCCAGATCGAGCAGCGTGCCCGTACGGGCGAGCCCCCAGTAGATGGGCATGCAGTTCAGGAACTGGATGTGTCCCACCCGCGGCCGGCTGCGGCGGTGGCCGTCCGCCTGCACGGCCTGCGCGCTCGCGACCTGCGTGTTCGCGGTGTCCGCGGCCACCGCGGACGCGTCTCCTGCGGGTGTGTCTCCTGCGGTTGAATTGTCCACATGTGGAGGCTAGACCCGCGGCGCCGACGGCGCCCCGCCGGGGGGCGCCTATGACCCTCCGGCACGCCCGCTAAACGTGATCTTTGGCTCTTCCGCCTCACGAGCGCACCGTGCTAGGCTCAGCGCAAGTTGCAGTTTGGTTTCCCTTGCAGTACAGAGCCTGCGGAGCATGTGACGCCGCAGGCTTTTGTAGTTTTCAGACTTCTCGCAGGTTCTGGAGCAGGGCAACCCTTTGGCCCAAGGAGGGCTTATGGCTACCGGAACCGTGAAGTGGTTCAACGCTGAAAAGGGCTTCGGCTTCATCGCCCAGGACGGCGGCGGCCCGGATGTCTTCGTTCACTACTCTGCGATCAACGCCTCTGGCTTCCGCTCCCTGGAGGAGAACCAGCAGGTGAACTTCGACGTCACGCAGGGCCCGAAGGGTCCGCAGGCGGAGAACGTCACGCCGGTCTGAGTTGCCCGGTCCGACCGATCGCGGTCGACTTAGCAGTACCCAAGGAGCCCCGCTCCGCCACCTCGGTGGGGAACGGGGCTCCTGCCTTTCCGGGTCACAGTTGGGCGGACGAGCCCGGCTGACCTCTTCGCGCACTGCGGCTACGGTGTTCGGGCATGAGCCGGGTGACGATCGCGGTGCAGCACGTCCGGGCGGCGCTCAGCGGCGCCCGGCGGCTGGGCATCGACACCGTCCCGCTGCTCCAGGCCGCGCGGATCCCCCCGCTGCTCCTGGGCGACGACCGGGCGCGGGTCACGCCCGAGCAGTTCACCCGCCTGATCACGGGCCTGCAGCGGGCCACCCGGGACGAGTTCCTGGGGCTGGGGCCGGTGCCCAGCCGGCCCGGCACGTTCGCAATGCTGTGCCACACCTGCCTGGGCTGCCCCGACCTGGGCGCCGCCCTGGACCGGGCGGTGCGCTTCTACGGGCTCTTCCCCGGCGGGCCCGAGATGGCGGTGGAGACCTCCGCCGAGGGCGAGGCCGTCTTCCGCATACGCACCGATCTGTGCGCCTACGAGGAGGGCCCCTTCCTCTCCGAATGCGTCCTGGTCGTCTGGCACCGGCTCTCCAGTTGGCTGATCGGCCGGCGCCTGCCGCTGCGCTGGGCGGGCTTCGTGTATCCGGCCCCGGTGTACGCCCGCGAGTACGACGTCCTCTTCGGCTGCCCGGTGCGCTTTCGCGCCCCCAGTACGGGCGCGGGCTGGGACGCCCGCTGGCTGTCCGCCCCCGTCGTCCAGGACGAGGCCGCGCTGCGGGACATGCTGCGCCGGGCGCCGGCGGACCTGATCAGCCGGCCCGCGTACGGGACGACGGTCGCCGAGCACGTGCGCCACACCCTCGTACGGGCCCTGCGGGCGGGCGGACCGGCGCGGCTGCCCGAACTCACCGAGGTGGCGGCCCGCCTGTCGGTGAGCCCGGCGACGCTGCGCCGCCGGCTCCAGGAGGAGGAGACCTCCTACCAGCAGCTCAAGGACGCCGTACGCCGGGACGCGGCGATCACCTCGCTCGTCGCGGGACGCGAGCCGATCACCGAACTGGCGGTACGGCTCGGCTACTCCGAGGACACCGCCTTCCACCGCGCGTTCCGCAGGTGGACCGGCACCACACCGGGTGCCTACCGGCTGCGCGCCGCCCCGGCCCGGTCCGCCCGGTCCGCCCGGACGGCCCGGACAGCCCGGCCGTCGGAGAGTCCGTACCACCCGCCCGGCCTTGAGGTCCCAGGCCAGCAAAGCTGAGCGTCCCGGTCAGCTCCCGGATCACCCGCCGGTCACTACCTTCACCCCCACTGACTTCCCCCCTCAGGACAGTTGGGAGAGCCGCATGCAGCTACGCAGAACCGCACCGGCCGCCGTCACCGCCCTCACCCTCGCACTCGGGCTCGCGGGAGCGACCACCGCCGCCGCCCGGCAGACGGCCGATGAGCGCACAGCCGTACGGCAGGCGCCGACGGCACCGGCGGCGCGCGGGGCACAGCTCGCGGACGCCCGCCCCGGCGACGTCCTCAAGTCCGCGCCGACCTCCTTCCACCCCCTCCCCGGCCAGGTGACCAACACCAGGGCCTGGCACATCGAATACCGCTCCACCGACGCCAAGGGCGCCCCCGACGTCGTCTCCGGCACCGTCATCGTCCCCAAGGACGGCCGTACGGGGCCGCGCCCGCTGGTCTCCTACGCCGTCGGTACGGTCGGCCTGGCCGACTCCTGCGCGCCCTCCGCCGGCTTCCCCTACGGCACCACCGTCGAGGCCAACCTCATCCAGCAGCTCACCGCCCGCGGCTGGGCCGTCGCCGTCACCGACTACGAGGGCCTGGGCACCCCGGGCGAGCACACGTACAGCGTCGGCCGGTCGGAAGGCCAAGCCGTCCTGGACGCCGCCCGCGCCGCCCAGCGGCTCCCCGAAGCGGCAGCGGCGGGTGTCACCAAGGACTCGCCGGTGGGCCTCATGGGCTACTCCCAGGGCGGCCAGGCGTCCGGCTGGGCGGCCGAGCTGCACGACTCCTACGCGCCCGAGCTGAAACTCAGGGGCACCGCGGCCGGCGGTGTCCCCGCCGACCTGATCGACGTCGCCGACTTCAACGACGGCAACATCGGTGCCGGGCTGATCCTGATGGCCGCCATCGGCCAGGACGCGGCCTTCCCCGAACTGGACCTGGCGAAGTACCTCAACGCCAAGGGCCGCTTCTACGTCGACTTCCTGAAGAAGAACTGTGTGGCGATCGACGTCGCCGCGGGCCTGTTCAAGAAGATCTCGGACGTCACGGTCAGGAACCCGCTGAGCGAGGCGGACTGGCAGCGGCGGGTGCACGAGTCCGACCTGGGCGGCCACCGGCCGGACGCGCCGGTGTACCTCTACCACGGGACGCTGGACGAGCTGATCCCGTACACGGAAGGCACCCGGCTGCGCGCGCGGTGGTGCGGGCGGGGCGGCACCGTGCAGTGGAGTCCGCTCCTGCTGAGCGAGCACGTGGGCGGCGCGGTCGCGGGCGCCGTACCGGCCGCGAACTGGCTGGCCGACCGTTTCGCCGGCCGCCCGGCGGACGGCAACTGCCGCTGATCATCCGGACAGCCCGGCCCGTGTCCTCGTCCCCCGGGGCGGCGGCACGGGCCTTTCGCCCGCCGGGGCCCCGGGGACGAGGACACGGGCTGTCAGCCGCGCCCGTACAGCTCCGCGATCTCCCGGGCGAAGTCGCGCGCCACGGCCGAGCGGCGCAGTTTGAGCGTCGGGGTCAGATGGCCGGACTCCTCGGTGAACTCCACCGGCAGCACCCGGAAGCGGCGGATCGACTCGGCGCGCGAGACCAGCGTGTTGGCGTCGTCCACGGCCTCCTGGACGGCGGCGAGCAGCCGTTCGTCACCGACCAGGTCCGCCGGCGGCCCGTCGGGCAGCGCGCGCATCCGCCGCCAGTGCGCCACACCGTCCGGGTCCAGGGTGATCAGCGCGGTGATGTACGGGCGGTCGTCACCGGTCACCATGCAGTGGCCGATCAGCGGGTGGGCGCGCAGCCGGTCCTCCAGCGGCGCCGGGGCGACGTTCTTGCCGCCCGACGTCACGATGATCTCCTTCTTCCGTCCGGTGATGGTGAGGTAGCCGTCCGCGTCCAGGAACCCGACGTCGCCCGTGGGGAACCAGCCGTCGCCCGGCGCGGGCACCGCCGTACCGCGGGCGGCGTCCCAGTAGCCCGTGAAGAGCTGCCCGCCGCGCAGCAGCACCTCGCCGTCCGGGGCCAGGCGTACGGCCGTACCGGGCAGCGGCCAGCCGACCGTGCCGATGCGGGGGCGCTGCGGCGGGGTGACGGTGGCCGCCGCGGTGGTCTCCGTCAGGCCGTACCCCTCGAACACCTCGATGCCGGCGCCGGAGTAGAACGCGGCGAGCCGGTGCCCCAGCGGGGAGCCGCCGCAGATGACATAGCGGACCCGGCCGCCGAGCGCGTCCCGGATGCGGCGGTAGACCAGCGGGTCGTACAGGCTCCGGGCGGCGCGCAGCGCGAGGCCCGGCCCCGGGCCCGTGCCGTGTTCACCGGCCTCGACCGCCTCCCCGTACCGGCGGGCGATCCTTGCGGCGCGGTCGAAGGAGGCGGCCCGGCCCATCTTCTCGGCCGTGGCCCGCCCGGCGTTGTAGACCTTCTCCAGGACGTAGGGGATGGCCAGCAGGAAGGTCGGCCGGAAGCCGGCCAGGTCGGCGAGGAGGTCCTCGGTCCGGATGCTGGGCGCGTGCCCCAGGCGTACGCGGGCCCGCAGGCAGCCGATGGCGACCATCCGGCCGAAGACATGGGCGAGCGGCAGGAAGAGCAGGGTGGCGGCGGGCTCGGCGCTGACCGACCTGAAGACGGGGTGCAGCAGGGCGATGGCGTTGTCGACCTCGGTGAAGAAGTTGCCGTGCGTCAGGGCGCAGCCCTTGGGGCGGCCGGTGGTGCCGGAGGTGTAGATGAGGGTGGCGATGTGCCCGGGGGTCAGCGCCGCGCGCCGCCGCGCCACTTCTCCGTCCTGCGTCCCTCGCCCCGCCGCCCCTCCGCCCGCCGCCCCTCCGCCCGCCGTCTCCCGGCCGGCGGCGACGATCTGCCGGACGGCTCCGGTGTCGAGCTGCCACAGGTGGCGCAGGCCGGGCAGTTCGCCGCGTACGCCGCTGACCAGCCGGGCCTGGCCGACGCCCTCCACGACACAGGCCGCCGCGCCCGAGTCGTGCAGGATCCACCGGGTCTGGTCGGCGGAGGAGGTCGGGTAGACGGGGACGGTGACCAGTCCGGCCGCCCAGGAGGCAAAGTCGATCAACGTCCACTCGTACGTCGTCCGGGCCATGATCGCGATGCGGTCGCCGGGCCGCAGCCCGTGCGCGATCAGCCCCTTGGCCACGGCGGTCACCTCTTCGGCGAACCCGGCGGCGGTCACCTCCCGCCAGGTGCCGTCGGCCCCTTTGCGGGCCAGCACCGTCTCGTCGGGGGCCTCGGCGGCGTTGTCGTACGGGATGTCGGCGAGCGAGCCGGTACGGACCGGGGCGGCCAGCGGCGGCACGGACACCTCGCGCACGGTGCCGCCCTCCACCGTCCGGTGCGGCTCGACCGGAGCGGGCACGGGCGACGGCCCGGAGCGGCCGTCCCGGCGCCCGGCCTGGCGACGGCCGGCCCGGCGGCTCCCGAGGCGCCGGGCTGTCGCTTGTCGGTCCGGCGCTTGCTGGTCCGGCGCTTGCTGGTCCGGCGCTTGCCGGCCTGCCTGTTGCTGACGGGTCACGAGCGGCTCCTCATCTTCGTTCGGAGCCGGTGCGGCGGTCGGCCACTGCTGTGCCGGCGGCGCACGCGGCAGCGGTTGGACGGTGAGACGAGCGGTGGCACGGGCGATGGTGCGGGCAGTGGTGCGAGTGGTCGTACAGGCAGTGGTACGAGCAGTGGTACGGGCGCACGGCCGCGGCGCGGCCGGAAGGAGCCCATGGGCCGACGAGCTCCTGACCATTCAGTAACCTTACTTCGGCGTAATGTACGCCAGGACCGGACGCCGGCCAATGCCCTTGCGCCCCATGCCTTTACGCGCCGCCGGTCGCTGCCCGCGCTGCCTCCGCACACCGAACTCCTCCCGTACGGCCCGGCCCCTGCCAGACGTCCGTACTTTCCCCCGGTCACACGGTCACATTCCCCTGCCGCGATCCGTCAGGACAGTGACAGCAACCGGAAAGCCCGAAGGAGACGGCGATGGAAGCACGTTCGATCACGGCGGAGGTCCCGATGGTGCCGCGGATGGCCGAGGACCCCGCGGAGCTCGTCCCCGAGCTGGCAGCGGTGTCCCAGGCGCTGTTCAAGGTCACCGGCAACGGTTCGGTACCGCGTTCCACGATCAGTCTCGTCCAGTTGCGCGCGGGTCAGATCGTCGGCAGTACCTACCTGACCGTTCTGCACACGGGTTTTCTGCGCAAGGCCGGGGAGCCGGAGGAGCGGATCACGTCGGTGGCCTCCTGGCAGGACTCGCCGTACTTCACCGGTGCCGAGCGTGCCGCCCTGGCGCTCGTGGAGGCCGTGCTCCAGCCCCGCACACACGGCGAGAGGGTCTGCGACGAGCTGTACGCCCAGGCGGCCGAGCACTACGAGCCCAAGGCGCTCGCCACCCTGATGTTCGCGATCGGCCAGGTCAACTTCTTCATCGCCGTGGCACTGATCGCCAAGCCGGTGCCCGGCCGGTCGTTCAGCGATCCGTGGAACTGACACCGCACGGGTAGGGCTCGGCGTCCGGCTCCCGGTGCGGAATCCGACCGGTCTGATCCGGTCCGGTTCGTGGACGCGCCGGGAGCCGGCCGGCTCATTTGTCAGGCGTCCACCGCTCGCCGTTCATCAGCCGGCCGAGCCCGGCCCAGGCGAAGTTCATCAGCGTGGCCGCCGTCTCCCGGGCGGCCCGCTCCTTCTCCGCCGCCGCATCCCGCTCCCCCGCCACGCCCTGCTCCGTACCGTCCCCTTCCTGCTCCGCACCATCCCCTTCCTGGTCCGGCCCGGCCCAACCGCCCTCTTGGGCCCGTACGTTGGCCCAGTCCGCCAACGACTCGGCCGCCCCCACCAGCGCATGGGCCAGCCCGGACACCTCCCGCTCGGCCAGCCCCGCGCCGCAGCCCGCCTCCCGGGCCGCGGCTCCGATCAGGTCCGTCACGAACTCGGCGATCTCCGTACGCATCGCGGCGACTTCGCGTGCGAACGGCTCTCCCTGCATACGCGCCTGCTGGTGGAGTACGGACCACGCGTCCGGATGCTCGGCCGTGTGCGCGAAGAATCCTTTCAGCCCGCTCCACAACTGCCGGTCGGCACAGGCCCCCGGCTCCACCGCCGCCCGTACGGCCTTCACCAGCGCCGCGGCCTCCCGTTTGATGACGGCGCCGAACAGCTCCTCCTTGGAGTGCAGGTAGAGATAGACCAGCGGCTTGGAGGCGCCCGCCACCTCGGCGATCTCATCCATCGAAGCAGCCCGGTAACCGCGCCGCGCGAACGTCCGCACCGCCGCGTCGTAAATCTGCCGCTCCCGTACGGCCCGCGGCATCCGCTTGCCCTTGCCCACCGCCACGCCCCACGCCCTTCCGCCCCGCGCGTCCGCCCCTCAGCACGCTTTACCAGTAAGTAAGTTTACGGCCCCGCCAGTTGACGGCCAGTCGACGGCCCGTCGGCAATCCGCACTTGACTCCGTACGCACCTAGCGAGACGATACGTCTCGACTCGCTATCTCGACCCAGCTCTCCGGAGGACCGCCCATGCAGCGATTCATCGAAGCCGCTCCCGGCATACGCCTGTGGACCGAGGAGCGCGGAGCCGCCGACGCTCCCCCGCTGCTGCTGATCATGGGCGCCCAGGCGTCCGGCCTCGGCTGGCCCGACGCGTTCGTCGACGCGCTCGCCGTCCACCACCGCGTCATCCGCTACGACCACCGCGACAGCGGCCGTTCCACCTGGTCCTTCGACCGGCAGCCCTACCGGATCACCGACCTGGCCGAGGACGCGGTGGCCGTCCTGGATGGGCTGGGCATCCAGCAGGCCCACCTCGTGGGGCTGTCACTGGGCGGGATGCTGGCCCAGTTGGTGCTGTGCGACCACCCGGACCGGGTGCTCAGCGCCACCCTGGCCGGCACGTCCGCCCTGAGCACCGCGCCGTACACCACGCCCGACGGGAAGACCGTGCCGGCCGAGGAGCTGCCGGGCATCGCCCCCGAGGTGCTGGAGATGTGGGCCCGGCCGGTGGAGGACCACGGACTGGAGGCCGAGCTGGACCGGCGGGTCGAGCACTGGCGGGTGCTTGCCGGGAATCAGCTCCCCTTCGACGCCGCGTACTACCGTGACCTCGAACGGCGCGTCATCGAACACACCGGCCACTACACCGCCTCCACCGCACACGGCAGCGCGGACAGCTCCGGAATGCTGCGTACGGAAGCGCTCGCCACCACCGGGGTGCCCACGCTCGCCATCTGCGCGCCCGCCGAGCCGGTGTTCCCCCCGCCCCACCCGCAGCACCTCGCACAGGTCATCAAGGGCGCGCGGGTCGTGGAGATCCCCGGCATGGGCCACGCGCTGCCCGCCGAGGTCCTCGGCCCGCTGGCCGAGGCGATCCTGGCCCACACCCTGAAGGTCCCTGAGGCGCCGGCGGCCTGACGGGCGGGCACCGGAAAGGCCGGATCGCGGAAGCACGAGGGGCAACCGACGAAGACCGGGTCGCCGAAAACCAGCTCCAGGCCGTGGTGAAAGGTCAGCTCATACCCGGCGGCGAGCCTGAAGCATCGTCCGAGCGCCGGTATGCGAACGCCGGACGGGCCCGGCCTCCCGGGCCCGTCCGGCGTCGCCGTACAAGTCGTACAACAGGTACTGCGCGGCGGGTCAGTTCGCCCCGGCAGGGACCGGCACGGAGACCTTGCGGTCGGCCTCTTCCACCGTGCCGCCGTCCAGGTCGATGGCGGCGGCCCGGGCGTACGCCTCGCGGTCCAGGATCTTCTCCTTGGCGGCGACCAGGATCGGAATCACCGACTGGCCGGCCACGTTCGTCGCCGTACGCATCATGTCCACGATCGGGTCGATGGCCATGAGCAGACCGACGCCCTCCAGGGGGAGACCCAGGGTCGAGAGGGTCAGGGTCAGCATGACCGTGGCACCCGTCAGGCCCGCGGTGGCGGCCGAGCCGATCACCGAGACGAAGGCGATCAGGACGTAGTCACCGATGCTCAGGTGGACGCCGAAGATCTGGGCGATGAAGATCGCGGAGATCGCCGGGTAGATCGAGGCGCAGCCGTCCATCTTGGTCGTCGAGCCGAACGGCACCGCGAAGGAGGCGTACTCGCGCGGCACGCCCAGGCGCTCGGTGACCCGCTGGGTCAGCGGCATGGTGCCCACCGATGAGCGGGA
The DNA here is from genome assembly GCF_022695595.1 of Streptomyces sp. MST-110588. Taxonomy (NCBI): domain Bacteria; kingdom Bacillati; phylum Actinomycetota; class Actinomycetes; order Kitasatosporales; family Streptomycetaceae; genus Streptomyces; species Streptomyces sp. MST-110588. The sequence goes on along the minus strand of NZ_CP074380.1, from coordinate 4,324,535 downwards.
GACGAAGGCGAGCTGGATCGCGGGCCAGGCGCCCTTGAAGAACTGGAGCGGGTTGACCTTGGCGACCAGCGACAGCAGCAGCGGGTAGACGCCGAAGAGCACCAGCGCGCAGCCGACGTAGATGTCGACGGTGAAGGTCGCGTACTTGCCGATCAGGTTCCAGCCGTACGTCGCGATCGCGTTGCCGATGAGGCCGAGGGTGCCGAGCGGGGCGAGGCGGATGACCCACCACAGCGCCTTCTGGAGCAGTTCCAGCACCGACCGGCTGATCTTGAGGACTGGCTCGGCCTTCTCGCCGAGCTGCAGCGCCGCGATGCCGGCCACGGCCGCCATGAAGACGATCTGCAGAACGTTGAGCTGGGTGAACGGCGTGATGATGTCCGTGGGGACGATACCGGTCAGGAAGTCGATCCAGCTTCCGGTGTGCTTGGGGAGCCCGCCGTCCTTGGCGGTCAGACCGGTCCCGGAGCCCGGGTCGGTGATCAGGCCGATGGCCAGGCCGATCGCGACGGCGATCAGCGAGGTGACCATGAACCACAGCAGGGTGCGGGTGGCCAGCCGGGCGGCGTTGTTGACCTGCCGCAGGTTGGTGATCGACACCAGGATGGCGAAGAAGACCAGCGGCGCGACCGCCAGCTTCAGGAGCTGGACGAAGATCTCACCGATCTTCGCCAGCGTGGCGCCCAGCCAACTGATGTCACCGCTCTTGGCCAGCCAGCCGAAGAGCACGCCCAGCGCCAGGCCGAGCAGGATCTGGGCCCAGAACGGGACCTTGGGTATGCGGGAGGTCTTGGCGGACCGGGGCGTCTCGGGAGACGTGGTGGTCTCGGAGGACGAGGTGGACAACGGACACACTCCGGGTACGGACGGACGTCGGGACGGAACGGCGTAGGAGCGCCAGGAGGCCAGGAGGCCGGGCGACCGGCTTGTCAGCGGGTCGCGCGCGGGACACCTCCCGCCCGGAGGGTGGGGAGGAATCTTCGGCCGCCGCGGCAGGGAAGTCAGCGGCGACAACAGGCCGCGGACACACAGCGGCAGAGATCGACGTGCAGGCGCGCCACGAGCGGGACGCTCATGGGGAACTGGTGCGCAACTGCTGTCTTCATGATGAGTACGTTAACACTCGAACTTTGAGGAACCCAAAGAAAATCTTTGGGACGTTCGAAGGCGGGAGCGGCGTACGGCCTCTGAAACGACAGATGCCCCGTCCTGGAGCGGTGACTCCAGGACGGGGCGCCTGTAATGGGTGCGTGTGGTGATGCCTGTGGTGGTGTCTGTGGTTGTCGGTGTGGCGGCGGGGCCGGGCTACAGCAGCCCGTCCTCCTGGCTCTGGTTGGCCGCGAGCCGCTGCTTCTGCTTCTCCACCTTCGAGACGATCTGCTCGGACATCGCGTCCCGCTGCTTGCGCAGCAGCACGAAGCTGAGCGGCGCGGAGATCACCACGGCGAGCAGCAGCAGCCAGACGAAGTTGGAGCTGCCCACCCCGAGCGGGATGACGTGGAAGTACGCCAGCACCCACACCAGCGCGAAGCAGATGACGAAGAGACCCACACGGGACGCGGTGTAGCGGAGTGTGGCGTGCTTCTGGCTACTCACGGGACGGGACCTTCTTCACAACGGCAACCGAAAGGGTCACCCACCAGTCAAGCACAGGCTTCCCGGCGATCTTCCTGGCCCCCGCGCCGGGCGGGTTGAAGACCGTCACGCCACGGACCGCGGGCGTACCGCCGGCCGTCAGACCCGCATCGGCTGCGGCGACTCGCGGCGCCCGGTGTCCGGGCCCGGGTACTCGCGGATGATCTCGTACCGGGTGTTGCGCTCCACCGGGCGGAAGCCCGCGTCACGGATCAGTTCGAGCAGGTCGTCACGGGTGAGCTTGTTGGGCGTGCCGTAGTTGTCCGCGTCGTGCGTGATCTTGTACTCGACGACCGAGCCGTCCATGTCGTCGGCGCCGTGCTGGAGCGCGAGCTGCGCGGTCTGCACGCCGTGCATGACCCAGAAGACCTTGACGTGCGGCACGTTGTCGAACAGCAGCCGCGAGACCGCGAAGGTCTTCAGGGCCTCCGCGCCGGTGGCCATGGTCGTCCGCACCTGGAGGCGGTTGCGGATCTTGCCGTCCTTCATGTCCACGAAGTCGTGCTGGTAGCGCAGCGGGATGAAGACCTGGAAGCCGCCGGTCTCGTCCTGGAGTTCGCGCAGCCGCAGTACGTGGTCCACGCGGTGCCGGGGTTCCTCGATGTGCCCGTACAGCATCGTGGCGGGGGTCTTGAGCCCCTTCTCGTGCGCCAGGCGGTGGATGCGCGACCAGTCCTCCCAGTGGGTGTCGTGGTCGACGATGTGCTGGCGCACCTCCCAGTCGAAGATCTCGGCGCCGCCGCCGGTCAGCGACTCCAGGCCGGCGTCGATCAGCTCGTCGAGGATCTCGGTGGCGGGCATGCCGGAGATCTTCTCGAAGTGGTGGATCTCGGTCGCGGTGAACGCCTTCAGGGAGACCTGCGGCAGGGCCTCCTTCAGGGCGCGCAGCGAGCGCGGGTAGTAGCGCCAGGGGAGGGTGGGGTGCAGCCCGTTGACGATGTGCAGCTCGGTGAGGTTCTCGGACTCCATCGCCTTGGCCAGGCGGACGGCTTCCTCGATGCGCATCGTGTACGCGTCCTTCTCGCCCGGCTTGCGCTGGAAGGAGCAGTACGCGCACGAGGCCGTGCACACGTTGGTCATGTTCAGGTGCCGGTTGACGTTGAAGTGCACCACGTCGCCGTTCTTGCGGGTGCGTACTTCATGGGCCAGTCCGCCGAGCCAGGCCAGGTCGTCGGTCTCGTAGAGGGCGACGCCGTCTTCACGGGTCAGCCGCTCCCCGGACCGGACCTTCTCCTCCAGCTCGCGCTTGAAGCCCACATCTTGAGTAGATGCAGTCATCCGGCCGCCTCCAATATCTGTGCCAAAACGGGCTCCGTCGACCTTACTCCCCCACTTTCCGGACGGATCGGGGCCCTGCCCGAGAGCCCCGTCCGCGCCCCGTCCGAGAGCCCCGTCCGCGCCGTGCCGGCCTCCCGGCCCGTCGCGCCGCTACATCTCCTCGGGCAGTTCCCCGACCCGGTTCTCCCACTTGGTGGAGAGCACGATGGTGGTACGCGTACGGGAGACGCCCTTGGTGCCGGACAGCCGCCGGATGGTGCGCTCCAGCCCGTCCACGTCGCCGACCCGCACCTTGAGCATGTACGAGTCGTCGCCCGCGATGAACCAGCAGTCCTCGATCTCGGCGAGGTCGCGCAGCCGGCGGGCGACGTCCTCGTGGTCGGCGGCGTCCGAGAGGGAGATGCCGACCAGTGCCGTGACGCCCAGGCCCAGCGAGGTGGCGTCGACCGTCGCCCGGTAGCCGGTGATCACTCCGGCCGCCTCCAGGCGGTTGATCCGGTCCGTGACGCTGGGGCCGGACAGGCCGACGAGCCGGCCGAGTTCCGCGTACGAGGCCCTTCCGTTCTCCCGCAGTGCCTGGATGAGCTGCCGATCCACCGCGTCCATGCGTCCCTGACCTTCCAATCTTTACGCAATCGCGTCTTCTGCATGTAGAATCTAAGGCATACAGGGCCACCGACCCTGTAAATCTTTCAAACGATCAAAGACGATCTTTCACAGGAGTTGTCACCGTGTACTCGATCGAGATGGCCTACGCCCGCATGCGCGAGCTGCAGGACCTGGCCAATCGTTCTCGTGCTCACAAGACCGCCACCTCTCAGGACGAGCGTCCCTCCGGCCGCAACCGCGACGCCGCCCGCAAGAAGCGCTAACCCTCCCCCTTGGGACCTCTGCCGAGCTCCCCTTCCCACCGCCGGTACAGCCCGTGCGGCACACCTGCCGCATCGAGCACCCGGCCCGCGACGAAGTCCACCAGATCCTGGATGTGCGTCGCTCCCGCGTAGAACGCCGGAGAGGCGGGCAGCACCACGGCGCCCGCCTCGTCCAGCGTCACCAGATGCCGCAGCGTCTGCCCGTTCAGCGGGGTCTCCCGCACCGCGACCACCAGCTTCCTGCGCTCCTTGAGCGTCACGCTCGCCGTGCGCTGCAACAGGTCCTTGGACAGCCCGAGCGCCACCCCGGCCACGCACGCCGTGCTCGCCGGAACGATCAGCATCCCCTTGACCGGGTACGAACCCGAGGACGGCCCCGCCGCCAGGTCCCCGGCCGGCCAGTGCCGTACGTCCGACAGGTCCTCCTCCGTGACGGCGAACGTCTGCGGCTTGCCGTCCGCGCCGCGCGCCAGCCACTCCCGCAGATCCTCCCGCCAGTGCGCGTCCCGGAAACCGATCCCCGTCTCGTCCAGCAGCGTCAGCCGCGACGCACGGCTGACGACCAGGTCGACGGACTCGCCGGCGGCCAGCAGCCCGCGCAGTACGGAAGCGGCGTACGGGGTCCCGGACGCACCGGAGACACCGACGACCCACGGGCGCCGCGCGACGGCACCGGGACCGGGCCCGGGCCCGGTGCCGGGCTTGCGGACGGGGTCCTCACGGACCTCACGCTCGCGGACGCCGGCCTCGCGGGCGGCGCGCTCATAGGCCGGATGCTCACTGGGGATGTTGTGCGGCGGCTCCACGGGATCGAGCCTATCCGGCGGAACCACCGGCATCGTCCCGACCGTTCTCCCTTGTGAACGAAAGAGGAAGGGTCCGACGATGATGACGCGAGCCAAGCCCGCCGTCCTGCTGATGCTGGGGTGGGTGGGGCTGCTCTGGGGGCTGGAGGTCATCGACCACGCCTCCGGGCACGCCCTGGACTCTTTCGGGATACAGCCCCGCGAGGCCGGCGAACTGGTGGATGTGATCCCCTCCGCCTTCGTGCACTTCGGTTTTGATCACCTCGCGGCCAACACCGTTCCCCTGCTGATACTGGGGCTGATCGCCGCGCTGCGCGGCGGGATACGCCGCTTCCTGGCCGTGGTGCTGCTGATCACCGTGGTCGGCGGGCTGGGCGTGTGGCTGACCGCCGCCCCCGGCACCAACACCGCCGGCGCCTCCGGCGTCGTCTTCGGCCTCTTCGGCTATCTGCTCGCGCGCGGCTTCATCGAGCGCAAGCCGCTGGATGTCGTCTTGGCGGTGCTGGTCGGCGCGGCGTACGGCTCGATCATGTGGGGCGTGCTGCCCACCGCCGGCGGCATCAGTTGGCAGGGCCACCTCTTCGGGCTGGTGGCCGGCGTGCTGGCGGCTTTCGTCCTGCGGCAGCGCGCACTGCCGAAGGCGGCCCGTCCGGCTGTCGGACCCGTCGCGTAGTCTCGCCGTACCGGCGCGGTGGTACGGGGCCACCGGAGCCGGCGGCAGTACGCAGCAGTACGACGAACGGCGCGGCGCCGGGTGACACGGCGGCGCGGCACGGAACAACGGGGGTGAGCACGAGTGTCCGGCTTCCACCAGCCCGGGAACGGCCAGGGCTATGGCTACGGCTACGGGTCGGCCCCGTACGGAGGCGGGCCCCAGCAGCCGCCGTACGGGAGCGGGGGCGGCTACGGACCCGGAGGCGGTTACGGCCCCGGCGGATACGGCCAGGACCCCGGCTACCCGAGCGGGTACGGCCAGGGCGTCCCGCCGCGGAACACGACGACGACCGCCCTGTGGGCCCACCTCGGCGCCCTGCTGACGGTCACCATCGGTTCGTTCGCCTGCTGCGTCGGCGGTCTGCTGGGCTGGATCGCGCCGCTGTCCATCCGCGGCGGCGAGCGCAACAAGCACGATCCGTTCGTCCGTCACCACGCCACCCAGGCGCTGAACTACGGCATCACCCAGGCGCTCATGGCCGTACTGACGACCCTGCTCTACTTCGGCACGGCGCTGGTCTTCAGCGTCGCCGCCGACCCGAGCCGGCTGAACGGTCCGGGCCTGGCGGTCCCGCTGCTGACGGTGCTGGTGATGGCCGTCGGGTACTTCCTCACCAGCGTGGTCTTCTGCATCATCGGGATCACGAAGGCGAGCCGGGGCGAACTGTGGTCCTACCCCGTCCTCATAGCCTGGCCCATGGCCAAGTCCTGAGCGTCCGCCGCACGGCATCAGACCGTGAGACCGGCCTCGGACCGTAAGACCGGCCTCAGACCGCCAGGCCGCGTACAAGCAGGTCCAGCAGTGCGCACACGAACAGGGCTATGCCGATGATGCCGTTGACGGTGAAGAAGGCACGGTTGAGGCGGGAGAGGTCGTGCGGGCGCACGACCGTGTGCTCGTACAGGAACGCGACCGCGACGATCACCAGGCCGGCCCAGAAGAAGACGCCGGCGCCGGTGGCCAGCGCGTACCAGACGAACAGGCCCATGGTCAGGAGATGGCAGGCCCGGGCGCCGTACAGGGCGCCGGGAATCCCGAAGCGGGCCGGCACGGACTTCACGCCGTGCGCGCGGTCCGCCGCCACGTCCTGGCAGGCGTAGATCAGGTCGAAGCCGCCGATCCAGATGCCGACCGCCAGGCCCAGGATCACCGCCTCCCAGGACCAGCTCCCGCTGACCGCGAGCCAGGCGCCGACCGGGCCCATGGCCTGGGCCAGGCCCAGGATGGCGTGCGGGAAGTTCGTGAAGCGCTTCCCGTACGGATAGACCACCATCGGGATCACGGCGATGGGCGCCAGCGCCAGGCACAGGGGGTTGAGGGCCGCGGCGGAGCCGAGGAAGACGGCCACCGCGACCAGCGCGCCGGTCCAGGCGGAGCGTACGGACACCGCGCCGGTCACCAGCTCGCGCTGGGCGGTGCGCGGGTTCCGGGCGTCGATCTCCCGGTCGATGATGCGGTTGGCGGCCATCGCGAACGTCCGCAGGCCCACCATCGCCACGGTGACCAGCAGCAGAGTGACCCAATGGATGCTCTTGTCGAGCTGGTGCATCGCGGTCAGGGAGGCGATGTAGGCAAAGGGCAGCGCGAAGACCGAGTGCTCGATCATCACCAGGCGCAGGAACGCCTTGACCCTGCCGGGCCGGGCGGGTTCGGGTCCGAACAGGTCCGGGGTTGCTGAATCAGCGCTCATGCGCGGCCGGCCTAAAGGCCGTACTCCTTCCAACGGCGGGTGACCCGGGCTGCGGTCTCCGGGTCGGAGGCGACCATGTTCGGCCAGCCCCCATCACGCGTATAGCCCTCCTCCGGCCACTTCGCGGTCGCGTCGATGCCCGCTTTGCCGCCCCAGAACTGCTGGTAGGAGGCGTGGTCGAGGTGGTCGACAGGGCCTTCGACGACCGTGAGGTCACGGGCGTAGTCGACATTGCCCAGCGCCCGCCAGGCGACCTCGTGGTAGTCGTGCACATCGCAGTCGGAGTCGACGACGACGATCAGCTTCTCCAGGGAGAGCATGTGCGCGCCCCAGATGGCGTGCATGACCTTCTGCGCGTGCTTGGGGTACTTCTTGTCGATCGAGACGATCATGCAGTTGTGGAAGCCGCCCGCCTCGGGCAGGTGGTAGTCCACGACATCCGGCACGATGATCTTGAACAGGGGCAGGAAGAACCGCTCCGTGGCCCGGCCCAGCGGCCCGTCCTCCGTCGGCGGCCGGCCCACCACGATCGACTGGAGCAGCGGGCGCCGGCGCATCGTCACACAGTCGATGGTCAGCGCCGGGAAGTCCTCCTGCGGCGTGTAGAAGCCGGTGTGGTCGCCGAAGGGCCCCTCGGGAAGCATCTTCCCGGGCTCCAGCCAGCCCTCCAGTACGACCTCGGCGTTGGCCGGCACCTGGAGCGGCACGGTCTTGCAGTCGACCATCTCCACCCGCTTGCCCTGCACGAAACCCGCGAAGAGGTACTCGTCGATGTCGCCGGGCAGCGGCGCGCTGGAGGCGTAGGTGACGGCCGGCGGGCAGCCGAAGGCGATCGCGACCGGCAGCTTCTCACCGCGCTTGGCGGCCACCTGGTAATGGTTGCGGCTGTCCTTGTGGATCTGCCAATGCATGCCGATGGTGCGCTTGTCGTGGCGCTGAAGGCGGTACAGGCCCAGGTTCCGTACGCCCGTCTCCGGGTGCTTGGTGTGGGTGAGCCCCAGGTTGAAGAAGGACCCGCCGTCCTCGGGCCAGGTGAACAGCGCCGGGAGCCTGTCCAGGTCCACCTCGTCGCCCTTGAGCACGACCTCCTGGACGGGCGCGGACTCGCCCTTGACCTTCTTGGGCGGTACGTGGGTCATGTTCGCGAGCTTCCCGAAGGCCTCGCGGATGCCGACGAAGCCCTGCGGCAGCTCGGGCTTGAGCAGCCCGGCGATCGCGTCGCTGATGTCGTCGTAGGACTTCAGGCCCAGCGCCTTGAGCAGCCGGCGGTCGGTGCCGTAGACGTTCATGGCCAACGGCATCGACGAACCTTTGACGTTCTCGAAGAGCAACGCGGGACCGCCGGCCTTCTGTACCCGGTCGACGATCTCCCCGACCTCCAGGTACGGGTCGACCTCGGCCTTGATGCGCTTGAGGTCGCCTTCTCTGTCCAGCGCGCGCAGGAACGAACGCAGGTCGTCATAAGCCATGCGTTCCAGTATCCGGTACGCACTACCCTGAACGGGTCACCGGGCCCCGTCCGAGGCCCGCCGTCCGTGCAGGGGGCCGTTTCCGCGATGCTCAGGTATCTGCCGTTCCTTTTGGTGCTGGCGCTGTGGATCTACGCCTTCATCGACTGCCTGAACACCCCCGAGGAGCAGGTACGGGTACTGCCGAAGCCGGTGTGGGTCATCATCGTGCTGCTCTTCGGCGAGGTGCTGATCGGACCCATCGCCTGGCTGGCCGCGGGCAAGGTACGCCAGGGCGCCGGGACCGCCGGCGCCGGCACCCCGTCCCAGTGGCACCGCGGGCACGCGAACCGCCGTACGCAGTGGGTCGCGCCGGACGACAATCCGGAGTTCCTGCGCTCGCTGAGGGACGAGAACAAGAAGGACGAGGCGCTGCTGAAGGACTGGGAGGCCGACCTGCGGCGCCGCGAGGAGGAACTGCGGCGGAAGAAGGAGGGCCCGGCCGGTCCGGCCGACGGTCCCGAGGACACCCCGCCGCCCACCAGGGGCTGACGGCCCCAGGGGCATTTCCGGGGGCGTTCCCGGACGCCTTCCGGACGCCTTGCGGACGCGTTCCGGATGGGGCGCCCGAGGCGTTCCGGAACGCGCCGTCCGCCATTGCCGGACGGCGGCGAGGCGAGGACAGTGGCTCGCATGGAGCGCACCGACCACCGGGCGATGCTGGCGACGGCCGTCGCCGAGGCGCGGGCCGGGCTGGCGGAGGGCGGCATCCCGATCGGCGCCGCTCTGTACGGGCCCGACGGCGTCCTGCTCGGCCGGGGCCGCAACCGGCGCGTCCAGGACGGCGACCCGACCCTGCACGCCGAGACCGTGGCCTTCCGCGCGGCCGGCCGGCGCCGCGACTACCGCGGCACGACCATGGTCACCACCCTCTCCCCCTGCTGGTACTGCAGCGGACTGGTGCGGCAGTTCCGGATCCCGTGGGTGGTCATCGGCGAGACCCGGACCTTTCGGGGCGGCCACGACTGGCTGGCCGCCCATGGTGTACGGGTCGTGCTGATGGACGACGCGGCGTGCACCGCGATGATGCGTCACTTCATCACGGCCCGGCCCGAGCTGTGGAACGAGGACATCGGCGATGGCTGACCCCCACGACCCGTCCCCCGACCCGACCCACGACCCGCTCCCCGGCCTGTCCCCCACTCCGTCTCCCATTCCGTCCCCCGAGACCGCCCCCGGCCGGTCCCGCATCCCGGTCGTCGATCTCCGGCAGTGGCGGACCGGCGGTCCCACCGCCCGCCGGGAGATCGCCGCGCGCGTCGACGCCGCCCTGCGCACGGCCGGTTTCCTGCTCGTCACCGGGCACGGCGTGGACGCGGAGCTGCGCGCCGCCATCCGGACGGCGGCCCGGGAGTTCTTCCGTCTCCCGGCGTCGCTGAAGGGTCCGTACGCGACCAGGGTCGGCGGACGCGGCTGGCTGGGCCCGGGCGCGGAGGCCAACGGTCACGCGGAGGGCACCGCCACCCCGCCCGACCTCAAGGAGTCGCTGTCCTTCGCGTCCTATGAGCCCACCGGGGACGCCGAGGTGGACGCGGAGTGGTTCCTCCCCAACGTCTGGCCGGCCCAAACCCCTCGTCTGCGCCCGCTCGTCGAACGGTACTTCGAGGAGATGCGGGCCCTGTCCGATCTGCTGCTCGAACTCCTCGCCGGTGCCCTCGGCCGCGAGCCGGACTGGTTCACCCGGCACACCTCCCACCCCACCTGGGGTTTCAACATCAACTGGTACCCCGGTACCGAGGTGGTGGGGGAACCCCGGCCGGGCCAGTTCCGGATCGGCCCGCACACCGACTTCGGCACGGTGACGGTCCTGGACCGCCAGTCGGGCAAGGGCGGTCTCCAGGTCTTCACCGACCCGGCGGACGGCGGCACCGGCTGGGAGGACGCCCCGTACGCACCCGATTCCCTCACCGTCAACATCGGCGACCTGATGGCGCATTGGACGGGCGGACGCTGGCGTTCCGGTCGTCATCGCGTGCTGCCGCCACCGGCGGATGCCCCCGCCGAGGAACTGATGTCGCTGGTTTTCTTCTACGAATGCGACGCCGGAACGCGTCTCGGTTCCGCACCCGATTCCCATGTCTACCTGCGGCAACAGCTCGATGCGATCACCGTCGACTGACGTTCGCGCCCTCGCCCGGCAACTTTCGTTTCACACAGCACTCTTGACGTCGCATACGCAACACGAGTTACATCAAAGCGCTGGCCGAGCCTTTACATAAGGGGTTTCCGTGTCGACCTTTAATGATGACCTTATAGCTGTTGAGCATTCACTTGCCTCGCACCCCGAATTCAGCGACGCGGCCACCATCACCCTGAAGGCCAACGAGTTCTACCGTTTTGCGCTCGACCTGCTCCGCGAGCGGTCGGCCGAGGTGGACAAGCTCGCGGCCGGCATCCGCGACCAGGACGGCGAGATCCCCACGGCCGTCACCGAGGACCCGTTGGTACGGGTCACCCTGGACGAGGCCGTCTCGCGCCTGGAGCGGGGAGACATCGACGACGGCGCGTGGAGCGAGGTCGTCACCATGCTCCAGTTGGTCACCCGGGCCCTCGACGCGCACGGCGCCACGGCACCGCCCACCGGCGCCGAGATCTCCGGCGGCCGTGCGGTGACGGTGGCCCCGGACCGCCGGGCGTGGCTGTGCGGCTCCGGCCAGGGCACCACCGCGCCCCTGGCCCGTACCTTCCTGAACGCCTTCGACCGCGACTTCCTGCGCGGCGTACCCGGCGACCTGCTGGAGCCGACGCCGCAGGACGTACGGCAGTTGGACGAGGGATTCGCGGCCCTGGACGCCCTGCTGCCCGAGATGAGCGCGAGCGTCGGCGCCCACTACGTCGGGGTCGGCGTCGTGGACGTACGGACCGAAGGCGAAACGTATCTGGCGGGCAACGTCGGACGTATCCCCGCGGTGGTCTTCTTCTCCCGCAACCGCATGGAAAAGCCCTGGCGGTTCGCCGAGACCGCGCTCCACGAAGGACTGCACCTCAAACTCTTCGACATCCAGCGCTCGGCCAGCATCTTCACCGCGCCCGAACTGCTGGCGGAGGGCCCCAAGGTCAAGGTGCCGTGGCTGAAATGGGCGTCGATGGTCGCGCCCAACGAATGGCCGCTGGACCGGGCCCTGGGCGCCTTCCACGTGTACGCCCACATGGCCCTGTTCGAGCGCGCCCTGCGCACCCGGCTCACCCCCGAGATCGTCGAACGGTTCGGTGAACCGGAGGCCCTGGACAAGCCGTCGCTCTACCGCTTCGGCCCCGAGCGCGCGCAGTACCTCGGCGAGGAGATCCTCGCCCGCGGCGAAGGCGCGCTCACCGACCACGGCCGGGCATTCGTCGCCTGGCTGCTCGACACGGTGAAGGAGACCGCCGGTGTCTGACGTCCTGTACTCCAAGGCCCCCGGTCTGCGGACCCGTTCCGTGGAGGCGGCCGGCTCCCTGATCGTCTTCACCCCGCAGCGCCCCAAGGTGCACTGGCTGAACCTGGCCGGCTGGTACCTGTACGAACTCAGCGACGGCACCGACGCCGACCACATCGCGGGCGAGTACGCCGACGCGGTGGCCGGCCAGGTGGCGCGCGAGGAGGCGCTGGAACAGGCCCGCGCCTGTCTGGCGGACCTGGTCGAACGCGGCATCCTCACCACGCGGCGCGCCGCCTGAACGGCCGGCCGCACCGCGGCGACCGCACCCGCGACGACCGCACCGCGGCAAGCGCGCCAAAGCGGCCGTGCCCCCGCGCGCGCCGCATCCCCTGATCTCCCCCGGCCGTCCGGCCGGAGGGTTCCTCCGTACGCGTCCAAGGAGGTGAATCATGACCGAGCAGCTCAAGAAGAGGCTGGCCCGCGCACAGAACGTCACTCCGCCGAAGGCCGCAGCCCCCTCTCGGGACCAGCGCCTGTGGCCCCCGTGGTTCGTCCACAAGCCCTGATGACATCTGATGCCACAGGGACCGCGCCGTGAGCGCGGAGTCCACCGGGTGTGCCGGCCCGTCCCAGCGGCGGACCGGCACACCCGTACGACGTATGCACCCGCCCCACGACGCATGACGTTCAACCTACGGCGTTCAACGTACGGCGTACGACATCCAGAAGGTGACCCATGCGAGAGGTACCGGTGCCGGAAGCGCCCGTACGAGAGGTGCCGGTCCTGGTGGTGGGCGGCTCCCTCACCGGACTGTCCGCCGCGCTCTTCCTCGGCATGCACGGCGTGCCCGCCCTGGTCGTCGAACGCCGCCCGGACGTCCTGGCCCACCCGCGGCTGCGCGGCATGCTGCCCCGCGCCATGGAACTGTTCCGGCAGGCCGGCGCCGAACAGGCGATCCGGGCCGTCTGCCCCGAGGGCCCCGACGCGGACGCCCTGGTCTCCATCGCCGCGCGCACCCTCTCCGACGAGCACGAACTGCTCACCGAAGCCCGCGACAACGGCGCAAACGCAGGCACGGCCGAAGGTGCAAGCACGGATGACGGCGCCGGTGAAGCCCTGGCCAACCACGCCCAAGCCCCCGCCCCCACCCCCACTCCCGACGAAGACCTCTCCGCCCTCGTCTCCCCCTGCGCCTTCGCCCCCGTCGCCCAGAACGACCTGGAGGCCGTACTCCTGGAACACGCCGCGAAGGCCGGTGCGGAGATCCGTTTCGGCACCCGGCTGACCGGCTTCGAACAGGACCCGGACGGCGTGACCGTACGGCTGCGCGGCCCGGACGGTGCGCCGGAGACTGTACGCGCCCGCTACCTGATCGCCGCGGACGGCGCGTCCAGCACCGTACGGAAGTCCCTGGGCATCGGCTCGGCCGGCCCCGGCACCCTCTTCCACATGGCCACCATGAACGTACGCGCCGACTTCTCCGAGGCACTGCGCGGCCGGCCGGTCGGCATGGCCTACCTCACCGAGCCGGGCCCCGGCACCACCCTCGGCCCGCTGGACGGCACCGGCCTGCACTGGTTCTTCGGCACGTCCCGGCCACCGGAGGAAGACGGCAGAGGCGGCGGCCAGGGCGACGGCAAGGGCAGCGTCGAAGGGACCGGCACGAACGCCACATCCCCCGGCCCGGAGGACCCCGTCTCCTGGGTCCGAGCGGCCACCGGACTCCCCACCCTCGACGTCGAACTGATCGACCAGATCCCCGGCTCCGGCCGCAAAGTCTTCACCTTCCCGGTCGGCGCACGGGTGGCCGAACGGTACGCCGTGGGCCGGGTGTTCCTCGCCGGGGACGCCGCCCACCTGATGCCACCGACCGGCAGCCTCGGCGGGCTGACCTGCGTGGAGGACGCGCACAACCTGGCGTGGAAGCTCGCTCTCGTACTGCGTGGCGACGCCGGGCCCGGCCTGCTGGACACCTACGAGACCGAACGGCGGCCGGTCGCCGACCGCAACATGCGCCAGGCCGTGGCGCGCGGGCGCACCCGCTGGCGCTTCCCCGGCTACGAGAACGAGGAGCTGCTGGACTTCTACGCCGTCACCTACGGCACCCGCTACCGCTCCCGCGCGGTACCCGGCGCCCCGTACGACGACGCCGGCACGGCCCCGCCCCTCCGGCTCGCCGAACTGACCGGCGTCCCCGGCAGCCGCGCCCCCCACGTCTTCGTCTCCCAGAACGACGAGGCCCCCCTGTCCACCCTCGACCTCTACGGCCGGGACCTGGTCCTCCTCGTAGGACCGGACGGCGACCCATGGGCCGCGGCAGCCGAACGCGCCGCCCGCCTCCTGTCCGTCCCCGTCGAGGTCTACCACCTCGACATGGACCTCGCCGCCCCGCACGGCCTCGGCCCGCGCGGCGCCCTGCTGATCCGCCCGGACGGCTACTGCGCCTGGCGCTCCCAGTCCCCGCAAGACCACCCCGGTACGCCCCCGGACACCGTCCTGGAACACACCCTCCGCACCCTCCTCCACCGCTGACCTCGCAGCCCCCCGTTGAACCGCCTCACGCTGAACCACCCCACGCTGAACCACCCCACCCCACCCCCCACCACAAATCAGTGGCCATACCCCCCGCTCTCCCCCACCCTTGTGCCCCATGAACACCCCGTACGCCACCCACCCGGACCCGGCCCCCGACTCCCCGCCCCCGCCCGAACCCCGCCGCCGCATCCGGGCCTCGTACACGGACACCACGGTCACCGTCTACCAGGCGTACTCCCCCTCCCTCGGCCTCCCCGCGGCCCGCGACGGACGCTTCCCCGCCGCGTGGAAGAGGGACCGCATGACATGGATAAAACCGTCATTCCTGTGGATGATGTACCGCTGCGGCTGGGGCACCAAGCCCGACCAGGAATGCGTTCTGGCCATCGAGATCGACCGGCACGGCTTCGACTGGGCCCTGTCGAACGCCTGCCTCTCCCACTACGACTCCGACGTGTACGCCGACAAAGCCGACTGGAAGCGCCACCTGCGCGCCACACCCGCCCGCCTCCAGTGGGACCCCGAACGCGACCTCCACCTGCGTCCCCTCCCCCACCGCTCCCTCCAACTCGGCCTGACCGGCGAGGCATCCCGCCGCTACGCCGACGAATGGACCCGCTCCATCAAGGACGTCACCCCTCTGGCCCACGAAATCCACACCCTCATCCAGCAGGGCGAAACCACCGCGGCCTCCCACCTCCTCCCCCCAGAACGCCCCTACCCCGCCCCCGCCAAAACCCCACACCTCTCCCCCGAAAGCCCTCCGTCCCCCCGATAAGGCGAGAGAGCACCGCACCGGCGCAACCGCGACAGGGGCTTGGCGTCGGGAACGATCAGTGCGTCGGCGGGAGGGCTGCGACGTGCGGCGTACGGGGGATCGGGCGAACGGCGCGGGTGGGGTGCGCGTCATGGCCGTCCGGCCGGTCAATTGGGGGCTGTTCACGGCCAATTGACGTTTCCTTCATGTGTCCCCTCCTGCCCAGGGAGCACATCCGACGCCACAGTCGGGTCGGCTCACCGAGGACTCGTCCGACTCAGGGAGAGGGGCACCCATGCCCGACATGACCCGGCGCAGACTCATCGGCTCGGCGGCGGGCGCGGTCGGTGGCGGCGCGGCACTGTCGTTGCTGCCGCCCAGCGTCCAGAAGGCGGTCGCCGCCGGCCCGGTACGTGGTGGATCGCTGCGGGACATCAAGCACGTCGTCATGCTGATGCAGGAGAATCGTTCCTTCGACCACTACTTCGGCACTCTGCGCGGCGTACGCGGCTTCGCCGACCCCGACGCCCTCAAGCTTCCCAACGGGCGCACGGTCTTCTACCAGCCGGACGCCGAGAACCCCAGGGGCTATCTGCTGCCCTTCCGGCTGAACACGCACAAGACCAGCGCCCAGGCCATCCCCTCCACCAGCCACGCCTGGTCCGTCCAGCACGAGGCGTGGAACGGCGGCAGAATGGACCGCTGGCTGCCGGCCCACCGCAAGGCCGACGGGGTCAACGGGCCGTACGTGATGGGCTACCACACGCGGGAGGACATCCCCTTCCAGTACGCCCTGGCCGACGCCTTCACCATCTGCGACAACTACTTCTGCTCGGTCTTCGGCCCGACCTGGCCCAACCGGCTGTACTGGATGACCGGCACGATCGACCCCGGCGGTACCCGCGGCGGCCCGGTGCTGAACAACACCGCGCCCACGCCGTACCGCTGGACGACGTACGCCGAGCGCCTCCAGGCCGCCGGCATCAGTTGGAAGGTCTACCAGCAGGACGACGACTACGGCTGCAACATGCTGGAACAGTTCCAGCGGTTCCGGGACGCCAAGCCCGGCGACCCTCTGTACGAGCGCGGGGTGCGCCCGCAGCCCGAGGGCACCTTCGAGGACGACGCGCGGGCCGACCGCCTCCCCGCCGTCTCATGGATCATTCCCACCAGCTACCAGTCGGAGCACCCGGACTACCTCCCGGCCGCGGGCGCCGACTACGTGGCGAAGAAGATCGAGGCCATCGCCGACAACCCGAAGGTGTGGCGCAAGACCGCCTTCATCCTCAATTACGACGAGAACGACGGGCTGTTCGACCATGTGCCGCCGCCGGTGCCGCCCTCAGGGACGAAGGACGAGTTCGTACGGGGCCTGCCGATCGGCGCCGGCTACCGCGTGCCGTGCCTGATCGTCTCGCCCTGGACGGTGGGCGGCTGGGGCGCCGGCGACGCCTTCGACCACACCTCCGTCCTGCGGTTCCTGGAGCGCTGGACGGGGATCGCCGAGCCCAACATCAGCGCCTGGCGGCGCGCCACGTTCGGCGATCTGACCTCCGCCTTCGGCTTCGGCAGCCCGGCCTCCCGGCCGCCGCGGCTGCCCGAGGACACCGAGGAGCAGTTGGAGGAGGCCGAGTGGGAGGTCGAGCACCTGCCCCGGCCGACGCTGCCGGGCGCGGCCCAGCGGCCACCGCGCCAGGAACCCGGCAGTCGCCCGCGCCGCTGAGCGGCGTGTCGCGCCGGGCGCCCCGTCGTGGGCCCGCAGCGGCCGTGGGCCCGCTGTGGCCCGCCGGGCGGCCTACAGGCCCGAGTAGGTGTGCAGGCCGGAGAAGAAGTAGTTGACGATGTAGTAGTTGAAGACGTACGTGAGGAAGGCGAACAGGCCCAGGTAGGCGGCCTTGCGGCCCTTCCAGCCGGCGGTGGCGCGGGCGTGCAGGTAGGCGGCGTAGGCGACCCAGGTGACGAAGGACCAGACCTCCTTGGAGTCCCAGCCCCAGTAGCGCCCCCACGCCTCGCCGGCCCAGATGGCGCCCGCGATGATCGTGAAGGTCCACAGCGGGAAGACGGTGGCGTTGATCCGGTACGCGAACTTGTCCAGGCTGGCCGCCGCGGGCAGCCGCTCCAGGACGGAGGTGGCGAAGGCGCCGGGCTGCTTGCCGGCGGGGTCGGCGAGCTTGGACTCGTACCGGTCCCGGAAGAGGTAGAGCAGGGTGGCGACCGCACCGAGGTAGAGCACCGCGCCGGAGATGATCGCGCAGCTCACGTGGATCCACAGCCAGTACGACTGGAGGGCCGGGACGAGCTGGGAGCTGGCGGTGTAGAGCCAGGTGACGGCCACACCCAGGTCGAGCAGAACCGTGGTGACCAGGAGGAGGCCGATCCAGCGGATGTTCTTGCGCAGTACGAGCAGGACCAGGTACGCCGTGACGGCGACGGCCCCGAAGGTGGTGGAGAACTCGTACATGTTGCCCCAGGGGGCCCGCTGTACGGACAGCGCCCGCGCGACCACCGCGCCGACGTGCAGCGCCCAGGCCAGCACGGTCAGCGAGATGGCGATACGGCCGTAGAGGTCGCCCTTCTCCGTACCGCCCGCCGCGCCCGGCCCGTCCGGGACGTCCCGGCCGCCGTTGGTGACCCGGGTGACGACCTGGGGGCGCTCCAGCACGGCGGTGCCGCCGCCCTTCTTGGTGGCGGTGACCGTGACGGCGGCGGGCGCCTTGGCGGTCAGCGCCGCAGCGGTGCGGCCCACCTTGCTGCGGCTGCCGAACGCCCATTCCGCCAGGTGCGCGAGGAAGGCGAGGGTGTAGACCGCCATCGCCGAATAGATCAGCAGATTGCTGATACTGGCCAGTTTCTCGTTGGCTTCGGCAGCGATGTTCACGCGTGCGCTCCTTCGGACGGGTCGGCAGAACCGGCAGGGCCGGTGGGATCAGCGGGGTCGGCAGGGTCGGCAGGCTCCGCGGAGGCGTCGGGGTCGTTGGAGTCGTCGGGCGAAGAAGATGCCGACGACGCGGGGTGGGCGGCCTCTTCGGTGGTGACGGGGGCGGCGTCGGACAGGGCGCCGGCGAGGGCGGCCAGCTCCTCCGGGAGCCGGGCGGTCTCGCTGCGGCCGAGCCCGGCCAGTTCGACGACGGTCACCCCGTCGGCGCCCTTCTCGGCCCGTACCCACACCCGCCGCCGCTGTATGAACAGCGAGGCGGCCAGTCCCAGCAGCGCCGCGACGGCACCGGCCAGCGCCGCGCCGTTGCCCGGCTGGTGGGAGATCTTGAAGCTGGCCCACTCCTTCAGGCCGCTGAACTCGATGCTGCCGTCACCGTTGGGCAGTTGCAGGGACTCGCCGCGCAGCAGGCTCTTCTTGAGCGGCTGGTCCTTCTGCTTGGGGTCCTTGTACTGCTCAAGACGCTTGGTGTCGAGCTGGTAGACGTTCTGCGGCAGCCCCGAGCCCAGGTTCAGGTCGCCGTGGTAGGCCGTCACGTTCAGCACCGGGAAGTCCGCCGCCGGGAACTGGGAGAACATCGTGCCCTTGCCCTTGCCGGCGTAGGTCGGCACGAAGAAGCCCTGGATGCCGAGCTGGTTGCGCCTGCCGTTCTTGTCCTTGGCCCCCGGCACCTTGACGACGCCGGAGGAGGAGACGTTGGGCCCCGTGGGCAGGAAGGGCACCGCGCCGTCGTAGACGACCTTGCCGCGCCCGTCCTTGACCTTGATGATCGGCGAGTAGCCGTGCTGGTCGAGGTAGACCTTGGTGCCCATGACCTCCAGCGGCTTGTTCACCTCGATCGCGGCCTTGCGGTCCGCGCCCTGCGCGCCTTCCCGGTACGTGACATCGGCGCGGTACGTGCGCGGGGTGCCCTTCTGGGGGCCGGAACGCTCGTACGTGCCGGTGAACCGGTCCAGCGTGAAGCTGAAGGGCGCCAGGTCATCGGTGTCGAACAGGGCACCGGACTTGTAGTCGTCGTACTGGGTGAGGCTGTTGGAGAAGCCGTCGCCCTCGGTGATCAGCTTGCCGCCCTCGGACTTCCACAGGCTGCCGGAGGCGAAGGCGACCAACATCACGATCAGCGCGATGTGGAAGAGCAGGTTGCCGGCCTCGCGCAGATACCCCTTCTCGGAGGCGACGGCGGTGCCGGTGAGCTGCGTACGGAAACGGCGCTGCTTGAGCACCCGCCGCGCGGCCTCCACCACCTGCTCGGGCTCGGCGTCCGTACGCCAGGTCGCGTACGCGGGCATACGGTTCAGCCGGCGCGGGGCGGCCGGCGGACGGCCGCGGAGCTGCCCGACGAACTGCCAGGTGCGCGGGACGATGCAGCCGATGAGCGAGATGAACAGCAGGATGTAGATCGCCGAGAACCACACCGAGCTGTAGACGTGGAAGAGTCCGAGCTTGTCGTAGAGCGGGCCGAGCGTGGAGTGGGCGGCCTTGAACTCGTCCACCTTGACCGGGTCGATGGAGACCTGCGGGACCAGCGAGCCGGGGATCGCGCCGATCGAGAGCAGGAACAGCAGGATCAGCGCGACCCGCATCGAGGTGAGCTGACGCCAGAACCACCGGGCCCAGCCGACCGGCCCGAGCGCCGGGAGGGAGATCTCCTCCTTGGGCGCGGTGGTCAGCCCTTCTTCGCCCGCCCGCTGCGCGGTGCGGTCCGGCTCACCGGCCGGGCCGGCGGCGGGGTCGGTGTCGCGGTGGGCGTCGGTCTTGGACATCAATCAGATCCCGATGTAGAAGCTGCTGGCCCAGTTCCGCAGGCCGGACATCATGTCGGTCCACACGCCGGTGAGGAGCAGGACGCCGAGCGTGACCATCATGCCGCCGCCGATCCGCATCACCCACACATAGTGGCGCTTGACCCAGCCGAAAGCGCCCAGGGCCTTGCGGAACGCGATCGCGGCGATGATGAAGGGCAGGCCCAGGCCCAGGCAGTAGAAGGCGGTCAGCAGCGCGCCGCGGCCCGCGCTGGCCTCGAACGCCGCCATGGAATTGACGGCGGCGAGGGTGGGACCCATGCACGGCGTCCAGCCGACGCCGAAGAGCACACCGATCACCGGCGCGCCCACCAGGCCCATTGCCGGTTTCTTGTGGAACCGCAGCTCGCGCTGACCGAAGTTGCGCAGCACCCCCGCGAAGGCCAGGCCGAGCAGGATCATCAGGCCGCCCAGCACCTTGGAGATGACCTCCTGGTACTCCAGGAGATCGTTTCCGATGTAACCGAAGAGCGCGCCGCTGGAGACGAACACCGCCGTGAACCCCAGCACGAACAGCGAGGCGCCCGCCAGCATCCGGCCGCGCTTGGCCTCCGCCAGGTCCGTACCCGTCACGCCGGTGACGTAGGACATGTAGCCGGGGACCAGCGGCAGGACGCAGGGCGAGAAGAAGGAGACCAGCCCGGCGAAGAGGGCCACGGGTACGGCAACCAGCAGCGAGCCCGAGATGAGCGAGCCGGCCGGGGCGGCGAGCGGCAGGACGGCGGGCGGCGGTGCGGCGAGGGTGATCACGGGATCACTTCTCGGCCATCAGCGGGGTGACCATCTTGCGCAACTGGTCCTCGGTGAGCGGACCGATCGAGCGCGCGGCGATCCTGCCCTGGCGGTCGACGGCGATGGTGGAGGGGATGGACTGGGGGTTGAGGCTGCCCTTGGGGAAGCGGAGCATCAGCTTGCCGGTCGGGTCGAACAGGCTCGGGTACGGCACGCCGTGCTCGTCCTCGAAGTTGGTGGCCTGCGACTTCTCGCTGTCGCGGGTGTTGATCCCGACGAACTGGACGCCCTTGGACGCGGTCTCCTTGGCGACCTTGGTGAAGTTGCCGGCTTCGGCGATGCAGGGCCCGCACCACGATCCCCAGACGTTGAGGATGACGACCTTGCCCTTGTAGTCGGCGAGTTTGAGCTGCTTGCCGCGGGTGGTTTCGCCGGAGATGTCCGGAGCCGGCTTGCGGTCGGCCTCGGCGACCGTGGCGATGCCGTTCTCGCCCTGGACGAACTTGGTCTGCGTGGAGCCGCCGGAGGTGCCGTTGCCGCAGGCGCTCAGGCTCAGCGCGGTGAGCGCGGCCCCTACGGCGAGCAGGGTCGTGCGGCGGCGGCCGGGGAGGCGGCGGGGGGCGCGGCAGGCACTCATGTGAAAAGTTTCGCATGGGCCTTTTGTGGATCTTCCGCACCCCCCTTGGCGCGCCGGGGTCCGAACACCGGAGGCCGGATGACGCGCCGGGGCCGGCCTCCGGAGACCGTACGCCTGAGCCCGGAGGCCGTACGCCTGCGATCAGGCGCCGGAGGTCAGGCGCCCGAGGTCAGGGCCTTCCAGCCGCCCGCGGGCTTCTGGCCCACGCCCAGGCTCTGGAACTTGGCCAGCACCTTCGGGTCCTGCACGTCCAGCCAGTCCGCGAACTGCCGGAAGGACACCAGCCGCACGTCCTTCTTGTACTTCTCGTCGGCGATGTGCTTGAGCGCTTCCGCCACGGCGTCCATGTAGATGCCGCCGTTCCACTCCTCGAAGTGGTTGCCGATGAAGAAGGGGGCCCGGTTGGTCTCGTACGCCCGCTTGAAGCCGGCGATGTAGGACTCGGTGGCCTGCTTGCGCCAGCCGGGGTAGTTGGCCGGCGGGCCCTTGGTGGTGTTCTTCGACTGGTTGGCCAGGATGTTGTAGTCCATGGAAAGGACTTCGAACTTGTGTCCGGGGAAGGGCATCGCCTGGAGCGGGAAGTCCCAGATGCCCATCTTCTTCTTCGGCCACATCTGGCGACCGCCCGGCGAGCTGGCGTCGTACCGCCAGCCCAGTTTCTTCGCGGTCGGCAGCAGGTTGTCCTGGCCCAGGAGGCACGGCGTACGGGCCCCCACCAGCTCCTTGCGGTAGTCGAACGGCAGCGGCTCGACATCGGTGAAGCCGGTGTTCGTACGCCACTTCGTGACGAAGTCCATGGCCTGGTCGATCTCGGAACGCCACTGGGCGGGGGTCCAGTGCTTGACCGAGGTGGGCCCGGTGCCGCAGAAGTGGCCGTTGAAGTGGGTGCCGATCTCGTGGCCCTCCAGCCACGCCTCGCGCACGTTCTTCAGGGTGGCCTTGATGTGGTCGTCGCCGAGGTAGCCGATGGCGGAGGCGCCGACCTTGTTGTTCGGCGGGCGGTACAGGTGCTTCTTGGACTCCGGCAGGCAGTACAGGCCGGAGAGGAAGAAGGTCATCGCCGCGCCGTGGTCCTGGGCGAGCTTGCGGAAGCGGGGGAAGAGCCCGTTGCCGACCTCGCCCGCGCCGTCCCACGAGAAGATCACGAACTGCGGCGGGGCCTGCCCCGGCTCCAGCGGTTCCGGCTTCTTCGGCTGGTGCGGCTGCGGGCCGTAGTCCGCGGTCGAGCCGTCACCGATCGGCTTGGCCTTCGCCTGGACGGTGTCCTTGCCCTTGGCCTTGTCGGGGCCGGAACCGGAACCGGAGGAGCAGCTCGCGACGCCCAGCGCCGCGGCTGCACCAACTCCCATGCCCAGCAGGTTCCGCCGACTGATCGCGCGCATACCGTCCCCATCCGTGCTCGCTTAACCCAAAGTCCATATAAACGGACAACAGGTAAGAGGGCAGCTCGAAGACGGAGGTTCCGGATTAATCGCACAAGTTTCTTATTTTACTTTTCATTGACGTCACACGAAGCACAGACGCCTCAGGAATGGCTTCGGGTTCCACCGTACGGCAGACATCGGCCATGAAGTCGTGAGTGAGTGATGCTGCGCGTTACGGACTTCGTACGCGGTTGTCAGGCCCCGTACGCCTTGGCCTTGCCCTTCGCCGGCTTGGCGCCCGCCAGCAGATGCGCCGGCACCAGGTCCCGCGCGGGCTCGCTGTAACCCACCGAGATGATCTTGTCGCCGTGGAAGGTGAAGGAAGTCAGCGAGGCGAGGGTGCACTGCCGCTTGCGCGGGTCGTGCCACAGCCGGCGCCGCTCGGCGAAGCTGCGGACGATCCAGATCGGGAGCTGGTGGCTGACCGCCACCGCCTCGTGCCCGCGAGCCGCGTCGCGCGCCGCGCCGAGGGCCGCCATCATCCGTACGACCTGCTCGATGTACGGCTCGCCCCAGGACGGCTGGAAGGGGTTGGTCAGGTACTTCCAGTTGGCCGGCTTCTTCAGCGCGCCGTCACCGACCCCGAAGGTCTTGCCCTCGAAGACGTTCGCCGCCTCGATCAGCCGATCGTCGGTGGCCAGTGTGAGCCCGTGGGACGTGGCGATGGGCGTCGCCGTTTCCTGGGCGCGCTCCAGCGGAGAGGCCACGACATGGGTGATGTCCCGCCCGGCGAGGTGCTCGGCGACCCGGTCGGCCATCTTCCGGCCCAGGTCGGAGAGGTGGTAGCCGGGGCGGCGGCCGTACAGCACGCCGTCGGGGTTGTGCACCTCGCCGTGCCGCATCAGGTGTACGACGGTGAAGTCTTCGCTGCTCATGTCACCCATCATTCATGCCACCCGACCCACTCGACTCACCCGGCCCCCTCTGCTCATACGCCCCGCAGGCCCTGTACGCCTCGCAGGTCCTATACGCCCCGCAGGCCCTGTACGCCCCGAAAGGCCCGCACATCCCGCAAGTACCGCACGCCCCGCAGAGCACAGCGGCCCCGCTCCGTGCCGCCGATCGCGTACGACGGACCCGGCCGCCCGCACCGGGCGCCGAACCCGTCGTACGCGCCGGGCCGTCGTACGCGCCGTACTCACCCCGATGCCCGCGCGCTCACTCCGACGCCTGCGCGGCGGCCTCGGCCGCGGCCGGCAGCGCCGCGGCGATCCGCTCCAGCGCCCGCGCGTCATGGGCGGTGGAGACGAACCACGACTCGAAGGCGGACGGCGGGAGGTAGACCCCCTGCGCGAGCATCGAGTGGAAGAAGGCGGTGAACCGGTACGCCTCCTGGGCCTTGGCCGTGTCGTAGTCGGTCACCTCCCGGTCCGTGAAGAAGACCGAGAACATGTTGCCCGCGACCTGGAGCCGGTGCGCCACGCCCGCCTTGGTCAGCGCGTCGGTGACCAGCGCGGACACCTCGGCGGAGACCGCGTCGACCTTCTCGTACGCGGCGTCGTCCAGCAGGCGCAGTTGCGCGAGGCCGGCGGCGGTGGCGACCGGGTTCCCCGAGAGGGTGCCCGCCTGATAGACCGGGCCGGCCGGGGCGAGGTGCGCCATGACGTCGGCGCGCCCGCCGAAGGCCGCGGCCGGGAAGCCGCCGCCCATCACCTTCCCGAACGTCATCAGGTCCGGGCGTACGCCGTCGAGCCCGTACCAGCCGGCCTTGCTGACCCGGAAGCCGGTCATGACCTCGTCGGAGATGTAGAGCGCGCCGTTTTGCGCGCACACCTCCTTCAGCCCCTGGTTGAAGCCCGGCAGCGGCGGCACCACGCCCATGTTCCCCGGCGACGCCTCGGTGATGACACAGGCGATCTGGCCGGGGTTCGCGGCGAAGGCGGCCCGTACGGCCTCGATGTCGTTGTACGGGAGGACGATGGTGTCGCCGGCCTGCGCGCCGGTCACGCCGGGGGTGTCCGGCAGCCCGAAGGTCGCCACGCCCGAGCCGGCCGCGGCCAGCAGGGCGTCGACGTGGCCGTGGTAGCAGCCGGCGAACTTCACGACCTTGGAGCGGCCGGTGAAGCCGCGGGCGAGGCGGATGGCCGACATGGTGGCCTCGGTGCCGGAGGAGACCAGCCGCACCTGCTCGACCGGCTCCACGCGCGCCACGATCTCCTCGGCGAGCGCCACCTCGCCCTCACCGGGCGTGCCGAAGGAGGTGCCGCGGGCGACCGCCGCCTGCACGGCCTCGATGACCGCCGGGTGCGAGTGACCCAGGATCATCGGCCCCCACGAGCACACGAGGTCGACGTACTCACGGCCGTCGGCGTCGGTGAGGTACGGGCCGCTGCCGGAGACCATGAACCGGGGCGTACCGCCCACGGCACGGAACGCGCGTACGGGAGAGTTCACGCCACCGGGCGTCACCACGGACGCCCGGTCGAAGAGCGCCTGCGAAACTGGGGCTTCATACGGAAAAGACACGACGATCCTGACCTGCGGAAACGTGGAAACGGGCGGCGGTGCGTCCGCTCCGTGGCTGACAACGGCGCGGGGCCCTCCTGCCGGGCCCCCGGCCGGCCCCTTTCAGGGCCGCTCTCTCCTCCCGGTTCCCTCCTCCCGGCTCTGTCCTCCTGGCGCCTGACGGCACCTCGCGGTTCCTCGCGGCTTCCGGCGACCGTTCCGCCGGCAGCTTCTTACGTTCTTACGGCTTCTTCTGTTTGTCGCTGCTTGTTGCTGCTTGTTGCTGCTTGTTGCTGCTTCTCGCGGGTTTTCCCGACTCCTCTTGATTCCCCTCGCTCCGGACCGGGCCAGTGCCCTCATCCGTCTGCGAAACTGGGACATCGTACGGGTATGCCACGCAAGCAATGGTCTCAGAGGCGCACGAGGGCGCGCGGCCGGGCGTTTCGCGCGCCGGTGACGGGGGAGTCTCTGAGACGATGATCGGGTTGCGCGGCTGGGGCTGCGAGTGGTCGGGTGGAGATATGCATCGCGGTGGCGAAGTGGGCGAGGGGACCGATGACCGGGGTCCCGAGCGCGCCCAGCGGGGCCGTCACCGTCGCGACGAGGCCCGCGACAAGATCAGAGGCGGGGAGCACAGGGGCGGCCGTATGGGGGTGACATACAAATACTTCGGCGCGCCGAACGGTGCGACGGCGGCCCGTGTCCCGATCTCGATGCGCCCCGAGGAGCTGGGCGGCGACGAGCTGGGCATGGGCGGCATGTTCACGAAGATCAAGCCGGAGACGATGGCCGCGATGGTCCTCACCGGCATAGAAGGCATACCCCTCCATAAGGTGCCCCCGCTCGAACTGGTCGTCCTCCACCCCGACTACGCCGTCGTCAAGCTCCCCATGACGGTCGTCGACCCGCTGCGCGACGTCGGCGAGGAGTCGGTCGGCGCCGCCGCCTTCATCTGGTCCACCGTCCCCGACCGCGGCGGCCCCCGGGACGCCTACACCGTCTACCAGCTCCTGCACGAGTGGCAGGACTTCTCCCACCGCCTGCACGAGGCCGGCCACCAGGCGTACTGCCTGGTGTGGCCCTGAGCGCGCCGATCACACCGGCCGCGCCGACCGTGCCGGCTGCTCTGATCGGGCCGGCCGTGCCGCCGTGCTGATCGGGCCGCCGTGCTGATCGGGCCGACCGCGTCAGGGCCGGCCGGGACCCGGTACGTGGCCGATCAGCGGCGCGTCACCACGTAGGGCGGGCGGAGATGCCGCCGTCCACGGTGAGGTTGTGACCGGTGATCCAGGTGGCCATGGACGAGGCGAGGAAGACGCAGGCGTCACCGATCTCCTCGGGTCGGCCCAGCCGGCCGGTGGGTGCCGCGCGCGTCCAGCGACGTACGCCGTCGGGCCAGTCCTCCTCCAGGCCGTCGCGGGCGATCAGACCGGGTGAGACCGCGTTGACCCGGATGCCGTACGGGCCGTACTCCAGGGCCGCCGAGCGGGCGTGCATCACGACGGCCGCTTTGGACGCGCAGTAGTGGGCGTGCGCGGCGGCGGGCCGGTCGGCCTCGATCGAGGCGATATGGGTGATCGTGCCGCCGCCACCGCCCGTACGCATCACGGCTGCGGCGGCCTGGGTGCAGGCGAAGGTGCTCAGCACGTTGACGTCCGCGACCGCGCGCCAGTCCGCCGCGCTCATGGACGCCAGGTCCTGTGTCGGCTGGACGCCCGCGTTGTTCACCAGTGCCGTCAGCCGGCCGCGCCAGTCTGCCGCCGCCCGCACCAGGTGGTGGCACTCCTCCTCGTCGGACAGGTCGGCCGCCAGGGCGAGTGCGCTGCCGCCCCGCTTCTCGATGTGCGCGACGAGTTCGCGGGCGGCGGTGGCGTTCGTACGGTAATGGGCCACGACGGCGGCGCCCGCGGCGGCGAAGCGCAGCGCGATCCCCCGGCCGATGGTGCCGCCCGCGCCGGTGACCAGGGCGACCTGCCCCGCAAGGGAGGGAAGGGAGGGTGGCCCCGGCTCGGGAGCGGGGTCCGAGGAGACTGGGTCCGGGGAAGCGGGGTCCGGGGAGACGGGGCCCGGGGAGACGGGATCCGGGGACGCGGGGGTCATGGGCGGGTCAGCGCGGCGATGCGCGCTGCCTCCTGGGGGTAGCGCGCCGTCAGCGCGGCGGCGTCCCCGTGTTCGTATCCGTCGAAGGTGAATCCGGGCGCCATGGTCGTACCGAAGAGCGTCCACGCGCCGCCGGGGGCCACCTCCGCGCCCATCCAGGTGCCCGCGGGCACCGTGAACTGGACGTGCTGGCCGCCCAGGACGTCCGGCCCCAGGACGACCGTACGGGAGGTGCCGTCCTCGGCCAGGAGGAGCAGGGTGAGCGGATCGCCGAGGTAGTGGTGCCAGACCTCGTCGGTGGGCAGCCGATGCAGGGCGGAGAAGTCGTCCGGCGCGTCGGTCAGCAGGACGATGATCGCGGTTCCTTCGGGGCGGCCGTCGGGGCGCTGCGGGCCCGTCCACGTACTGCGGAAACGGCCGCCTTCCGCGGGCAGCGGCTCCAGGCCGTAGAAGGCGGCCAGCGCCTCGGGATCGGGGGAAGTGCCGTCGTACCGGGAAGTGTCGTCGCGCATGCCCGTCCTTCCGTTGCTTCCGCTGCTTCCGTTCCTTCTGTCCGCACCCGCCTTCATTTGCCTCCGGACACATCGAACGTACCGCTGTCGGGACGTTCTCAGGGCTGTTATCTCAGGGCTGTTCCGCCGTCAGATAGCGCTGGACCGTGGGGGCGAGCCAGGCGATGACCTCCTCGCGGGTGAGTTCCGCGGCGGGCGGCAGCCGCAGCACGTACCGGCACAGCGCCATGCCCAGGACCTGGGAGGCGACGAGCGCCGCACGGGTGTCCACCTCCTGCGGCACGGGGCAGACGGTGGCGAGGACCGGCCGGAGCTGCTCCGCGAAGACCGACCGCATACGGTCCGCGCCCGCCTCGTTGGTGACGCCGACGCGCATCATCCCCGTCAGCCGCTCATCGATCTCCCAGCGTTCCAGGAAGTGGCGTACGAGGCGGGCGCCGACCTCCTCGCGCGGAACGCCGGTCAGGTCCGGCACCTGGATGTCGATCTCCGTGGCCGCCGCGAACAGGCCCTCCTTGTTGCCGTAGTAGCGCATGACCATGGACGGGTCGATGCCCGCGTCCTTGGCGATGGCACGGATCGTGGCGCGCTCGTAGCCGTCGGCGGCGAAGCGGTCGCGGGCGGCGGTCAGGATCGCCGCCCGGGTCGCGTCGGAACGGCGCGGCCGGCCGGGTACGGGGGCCGTGGGGCCGGAGGGGGAGGTGTCGACCATGCCAACGACTGTAGGCCAACACGTGTTGACACGCCAGCATGACGGTCCTACCGTTGCCAACAAGCGTTGACCAACGATTGTTGACCTACAAGTGTTGGCACAGGAGGCGGACATGCACCGCGAGCCCAGCACCATCCCCACCACCCCCACCATCCGGGAGAACACCGACGCCGACAGCGACGTGATCGTCGTGGGTGCGGGCCCCACCGGCCTGCTGCTCGCCGGGGACCTGGCCACCGCCGGCCTCCGCGTGACCCTGCTGGAGCGCCGCGCCCCCGGAATCAGCAACCTCACCCGCGCCCTGGTCGTCCACGCCCGCACCCTCGAACAGTTCGACGCGCGCGACCTGGCCGACGAGCTGGTCGCGGCCGGCAACCCGATCACCGGCCTCCAGCTCTTCAACGGCGCCCGGCTGGACCCCTCCCGGCTGCCGAGCCGCTTCCCGTTCGTCCTGGTCATCCCGCAGTACGAGGTCGAACGCCTGCTGGAGCGGCGGGCGCGGAAGGCCGGTGTCGTCTTCCGTTACGGCAGCGAGGTGACCGGACTGGAACAGGACGCGCACGGCATCGAGGTCCACGTACGGCACACCGGACGGGACACCGGAGGGAACGGACAGGGCGATGCGGGAGCCGGTGGGAACAGCGAGGCCGGCGGGGCCAGTGAGACCGGCGGAACCGACGGGGACACCGATGTCCGTACGAGTCACACCTACCGCGCGGCCTATCTCGTAGGCACCGACGGCGTCCACAGCACCGTCCGCAAGTCCCTCGGCCTGCCCTTCCCCGGCCGGCCCGTCATCCGCTCCGTCGTCCTGGCCGACGTACGGCTCGCCCAGGAGCCGGAGTCGCCGCTGACGGCCAACGCCACCCGGGACGCCTTCGCGCTCATCGGCTCCTTCGGCGACGGCTGGTACCGCGTCATCGGCCTGGACCGGCGCCGCAGGATCGCGGAGGACACGCCCGTAGACCTCGAAGAGGTACGGGAGTTCACCCGGCGCGCCCTGGGCACCGACTACGGCATGCACGACGCCCGCTGGACCTCGCGCTTCCACAGCGACGAGCGCCAGGTCCCGCGGTACCGCGTCGGACGGGCCTTCCTGGCCGGGGATGCCGCGCACGTCCACTCCCCGGCCGGCGGCCAGGGCATGAACACCGGCCTCCAGGACGCCGCCAACCTGAGCTGGAAGCTCGCCGCCGTACTGGGCGGCCGGGCGCCCGACAGCCTGCTGGACACGTATCACACGGAGCGTCACCCGGTGGGCCGCATGGTGCTGCGCAGCAGCGGCGCCCTCGTCCGGCTGGGGATCACGCGCTCCTGGACGATGCGGGCCACCCGCGCCTTGGTGGCTCCCCTGGTTGGCCGGCTGGGCCCGCTGGCGCGGCGTGCGGCGCTGTCGGTCTCCGGCGTCGGCATCGCGTACGAAGCCGGGCGCGGCGCCCACCCGCTGGCGGGGAAGCGCGCCCCGGACGTACGGCTGGCCGACGGGACCCGGCTGTACGAGGCGCTGCGCGACGGCGCGTTCGTCCTGATCACGCCCGCCGACGACGGGACGGCCGGGGGCAGGGGACCGCCGACGACGGGGCGACCGAGGGGCGGGGGACCGCCGACGACGGGCCGGGCGCGGACAGCAGCACCGCGGCGGCCGGGTCGTACGGGCCTCCTGGGCGAGCAGTCGGCGTACCGCACTCCTCGTACGGCCGGACGGTTACATCGCGTGGGCGACGGACGAGACCGACCCGGCCGCGCGCGCCGACGCGCTGCGCACGGCACTCGTCCACTGGACGGGCGGCGCCGGGTCCGAGGCGGGCGTCGGCTGAAGCGGACGGGTACGGGCCCGCTGCCTCGCTACCGGTCGAACAGCGCGAGGCGAGCCCGTCCCCCGGCCATGAACGGGGAACGGGCTCGCGGTCCGTCCGGCGCACCCGGCGTCCCCGGTCCGGGCGCGTCGGACGGTCCGGCGGCGGGCGGGGAACGGAAGGGTTACCGGCCGCCGAGGCTGCCGCCGACGCTTCCGCCGCCGCTCCCGCCGCTCCGCGTGCCGGCCCCGTTCTTGTAGAGCGAGATGATCTTGCAGAAGTCGAACGGGTGCTGGTCGACGCAGGTGCAGCGGTACAGGTCCTTGCAGCCCGAGCCGATCTCGCAGCGCGGCACCACGTCGGGGTTGTTCTGGTTGTGGTCGCGGGTGGCGTCCCAGCCGGTGAGCGCGCCCAGCTTGTGCTCGTGGGCGAACTCGACCAGCTCCCGCATGTCCTCCAGCGTGAAGCACCTGCCGTTGATGTGGTACCCGAACATCGGACAGGCGCCCAGGCGCTGCCAGACCTTCTCGGAGGACCAGTTCGGCCACAGCGTGGAGACCTGCGCGTGCATCGCCTTGAGGCCGATGATCGTGCACTCGCCCGCGTCCGGCGGGGCGCCCTGGCCGAACTCCATCAGCATGCCGTTGATCAGGCCGGGTTCGATGCCCGCCTCGGCGATGGTCTGGAGGAGCTGGAGGCCGTGCGGGCTGAAGCCCGCCGAGCCCTCGGTGAGCTGGGCGTCGGCCGGGAGCGTGTAGGAGACCTTGAGCCTGGGGTGGCTGGTGAGAATGTGCGCTATTGCCGCCGTGTGCCGCAGATGGGCTTCACGGTTCGACACGAACGCGCCCTCGAAGTCGAAATCGAGGTGCGTCAACTGGTAGTTGGCGATGACCCCTTCGTATTCGGCGATGATCTTCTGGACGCTCTCCTCGACGGCCTCGATCGGCTCACCGGAAGCGCCGCCGAAGGAGAACACCACCTTTCCGCCGGCGGCCCGGAACGCCGCGATATCGGTCTTTCCGTGGGAGCTCTTGTCGGCCTGCCATTCCTCGCCCGCGATACCGCCCCAGGCCAGTTTCCGCGACGGGCTGGCGACCAGGAACCCGAGCATGAAGCCGTCCATTCCGGACTGCTCGGCGTACTGGCTGATCTGCGGGTTGGGCCAGGCCATGTAATCGACGTACGGGGCACGCGGGACGTCCCACGGCCCGGCGTCGGGAATCCGGTCCGTCGTGGTGAGGTCGAGTTGCTGGGACAGGCCCGAGCGGTTCCCGGCGAGATCCACCGCCTCCACCTGTACGCGGTAGTCGGTGCTGGGCGTGAGCATCCGCAGTTGCACCGAGGGGCCGGTCACCCGTACCACCGGCACGTCACCGGAACGGTGCACGTCGTAGCCGGCCACGGCAACGTTGTCGCTGGACGGATCCCAGGCCACCGTGGCCTGGGTCGCGCCGACGACCTCGGCGCGCAGGTTCGTCGGCACGCTCGGCGGTTCCTTGTCCTCCGGCGGCACGGCGTCGGCGCCGTCGACCTTGAAGTCGCGCGGCAGCGGCCCCGAGCCGGGCGCGGAGCGGCTGATGCCCAGGGTGAAGCTCTGCGAGCCGCCCGCCGGGACCGTCCGCTTCTCGGGGACGAAACGGCCGGTGATGAGGTCGCCGTCGCGCGTCCACACCAGACCGTAGTTGTTCGTGGTGGTCTGGTCCGCGTCCACCCGGAAGGAAATCTCCGGGTCGACCACCGGCTCCTGCCCGTAATTGCTGACCGTGACCCGTACGACGGAATACCACTGCCCTTGCTGCTGCCATTCCGCCACGGCGTACACACGCTGGTCCTGAATCGCCATGTGCGCCCCTTGAATTGGTGTCGGCTCGATTAGGGCCGGTTCTCCCCCGGTCGGAGGGGAATCTAGGCAACCCTAAGTAGCCTGACAAGGGGGCCGTACGGGGCCGGTGCGACGCCGTACCTTTTTGAGCCAGTGGTTCAGCCTTCATGCAGCACAAGGCTGTTCGGCATTTCCGTTCCGGGTGGTGCGAACGGTGAATCGCGTCCTGGCGGTACGGGTGGTGGATTCCCGGCGACGAGGGAAATCACCTCACGGACGGGACGCGTGATGCGCGGTCGTGTGGTGTGGGGTCGTGTGGTGTGTGGTCGGATTGCGCGTTCGCATGATGTGCCTTGTCGGGGCGTGCGTTCTTGCGGCGTGCGTTCTTGGGATGCACATAGCCTGGGGCCGTGTCGATCATCCGCTCCGTCACCCTCTTCGTCCTCGCCGCGCTCTTCGAGATCGGCGGCGCCTGGCTCGTCTGGCAGGGCGTACGCGAGCACCGGGGCTGGGGCTGGATCGGCGCGGGGGTGCTCGCCCTGGGCGCGTACGGCTTCGTCGCCACCCTCCAGCCGGACGCGGACTTCGGGCGGATCCTGGCGGCGTACGGCGGTGTCTTCGTCGCCGGGTCGCTGGCCTGGGGCATGGTCGCCGACGGCTACCGGCCCGACCGCTGGGACGTCGCCGGCGCCCTGGTCTGTCTCGCCGGCATGGCATTGATCATGTACGCCCCTCGGGGCCGCTGACACCACGTTCAGTACGTTGTTCCTCGTACGTCAGACCGCCACGCTCAAGGAGTTGTGCTGCCATGTCCGAGTCCGACGCCGTTCTCCCCCAGCCCCTGTCCCCGGACGCGCCGGTCGCGGTGGTCACCGGCGCGAGCAGCGGCATCGGTGCCGCGACCGCGCGGCGGCTGTCGGCAGCCGGTTACCGGGTCGTCCTCACCGCTCGCCGCAAGGACCGTATCGAGGCCCTGGCCGCCGAACTGCCCGGCGCCCGGGCCTACGCGCTCGACGTCACCGACCGCGCCGCCGTGGACGCCTTCGCCGCCTCCCTCGGAACCGAGGGGGCCGAGAGGTCTGAGGGGGCCGAAGGGGCTGAGGGGGCCGAGGGCACCGGCGGCGCGGTGAAGGTGCTCGTGAACAACGCCGGCGGCGCGCTGGGCGCCGACCCGGTCGCCACCGGCGACCCCGCCGACTGGCGCGCGATGTACGAGGTCAACGTGCTGGGCACGCTCAACATGACGCAGGCCCTGCTCCCGGCCCTGACCGCCTCCGGGGACGGCACGGTCCTGGTCCTGTCCTCCACCGCGGGCCTGGGCACGTACGAGGGCGGCGGTGGCTATGTCGCCGCCAAGCACGGCGCGCACGTCATCGCCCAGACGCTCCGCCTGGAGCTGTGCGGGCAGCCCGTACGCGTCATCGAGATCGCCCCGGGCATGGTCAAGACGGACGAGTTCGCCACCACCCGCTTCCGTGGCGACACGGCCAAGGCCGCCAAGGTGTACGAGGGCGTGGCCGAACCGCTCACCGCCGAGGACGTCGCCGACACGATCGGCTGGGCCGTCACCCGGCCCCCGCACGTCAACATCGACCTGCTGGTCGTACGGCCGCGCGCCCAGGCATCCAACACCAAGGTCCACCGGGACCTTTGATCCCCGTCCCGGCGAACTCGGCCCTCCCGAGATTCTTGCGAGGTTCTTCCGGGGTTCTCCCGAGCCGGCCTCCGGAGCCCGTCCAAGGGCTTGCGCAACCACTACGCATGAAGCACTATGTTCGGAGTGGTTGCGCAAGCCCCAGTGGCGCGCGGCCATCCGCATCGCCTACGGAAACCGAGGATCGACTTTGCGCAAGCTCACCTACTTCATCGCCTGCTCGATCGACGGCTTCATCGGCGACCCGAGCGGCGACGCTTCCTCGATGTTCTCCTTCCTGGACGAGGAATACCTGGACTACATGAGGGCGGAGTACCCGGAGACCGTCGCGGCCCAGGGCCGGGCGGCGCTGGGCTTCGAGGGCCTGGCGAACCGGCGGTTCGACACGGTGATCCAGGGACGGGGCAGCTACCAGTTGGGGCTGGACATCGGCGTCACCAGCCCGTACGGGCACATGCGGGAGTACGTCGC
Organism: Streptomyces sp. MST-110588; assembly: GCF_022695595.1. NCBI lineage: Bacteria > Bacillati > Actinomycetota > Actinomycetes > Kitasatosporales > Streptomycetaceae > Streptomyces > Streptomyces sp. MST-110588. The sequence goes on along the minus strand of NZ_CP074380.1, from coordinate 4,290,337 downwards.
CTCCCGGTCGCTCACCGAGTCCCCCGACCCGAACGTCGAGCTGATCAGCGGCGATCTCGTCGCGAAGGTCCGCGAACTCAAGGCGGAGGACGGCGGGCTGGGGATCTGGCTCTGCGGGGGCGCGCAGCTCGCGGGGCAGCTCCGCGACGAGGTCGACGAGCTGGTGATCAAGACCTATCCGCAGGTGTACGGCTCGGGCATGCCGATGTTCGGCTCGGACTTCGCGGTCACCGACTATGCGCTGGAGTCGGTCCGCTCCTTCAGCAACGGCGTACTCGTCCGGACGTACAGCCGCCGCCACTGACCCAAGTCCACGCCCCGGCAGGGTACTTGGGGACAGACGCCAGGGTGGCCGGCACCACCCCCGACCGGGTGTTCCGGCCCCGTGTGCCCGCGTGCTCGTCCGACGACAGTGGGGCCATGTCCCACACCGACGACCACGGCCACGTCAACAAGACCGCCTCTCCTGCCGCTTCCACCACACCAGACCCTCCGTTCCCGGCACGCAAGCGCCGCCGCCGGACCTCGTGGCGGCTGCTCGCCATCGCCGCCGTCACCCTTCTCGTCACGGCCCTGGCCCTGCGCGCCTACATCCCGCCCGACATGCGGACCAGCCGCGTCCCGCCCCGCAGCGACCTGCACTACACGCTTCTGCTCGCCCATATCTTCACCGCGTCGCTGGCGGCGGCGGCCGGCTGCGCCCAGTTCTGGCCGTGGCTGCGCCGCCGCCACCCCGCCGTACACCGCTGGACCGGCCGTGCGTACTTCTTCGCCGGTGTCTTCCCCTCGGCCCTCATCGGCGTCCCGGTCGCCCTGCTCGCTCCGACCGGAGTGAGCAATCAGCTCGCCCTCGGCACCCTGGACGTCCTGTGGGCCGTCACCGGCGTCGCCGGCTACCGCGCCGCACGGCAGCGCCGTTACGCCGCGCACCGGACATGGATGATCCGGAACTTCGCCGTCACGCTGGTGGCGATCAGCTCACGCGTCCTCCAGCCCGTCATCGAGCACCTCGTGGCGGCCCGGATGGACGACCGGGTGTCCTACGCCGGCGACCCGCTCGCCGCCGCCCACGACGTGGCGAGCGCCGGCGCCTGGCTTCCCATCATCGTCAACCTCGTGATCGCCGAAGCCTGCATCCAACGCCGCCCCGCGAAGCGCCCACGCCCCTCCCCTCAGACGCCATAACCCCCGCCGGCCTCGCCCCCTCCCTCGTCTCCCCCCACCCCTCCCTTCTCCTTCCCTCTCCCTCCTCCTTCCCTCTCAGTCCCCCGAAGGCCGCCAGGCCGCGGCCCGGCGGGCGGCCACCCGCCCGCACGCCGCCGCCACCGCTCCTCCGGCCGCCACCACCACCGCCGCTCCCGCCCCGAGAAGCCCGGCCGACATCCAGCCGCCCTTCCCCAGGTTGATCAGCAGACCGCCGAGCAGCGCCGCGACCGCCACGCCAGCCACTCCCACCGCGCCCAGCGGCACGGCCAAGTTCCAAGCCGCGATACCGCGGTAATACCGCCGGTCGGTACGGAAGGTGGCCAGCGGCCCCAGCGCCTTGGCCTGCTCCAGGAAGATCCCCGCCGCACCCAGCGCCCCCGCCGCGACCAGCGCCGCCAGCCCGATGAGTACGACGTCCATCAGCCAGCGGACCTGCGCGGCCTGAGCGGCGGCGCCCATGTACCAGCCCTGCCCGGGAGCCGATATCAACGGTCCTATGAGATGGGCGTACGCGGCCTGCTTGATGCGGTCCACAGCGGCCGGTCCGCCGCGGTTGACGACGATCAACCCGTCCGCGACGTCCTCGCCGCCCTCCGGTGCCCGGCAGGCACACACCGAGGCCACGGGCGCGCTCGTCATTTCCTGGCCGCCGAACACCTCCTTCCCCATGGGCGTGAGCTGCCCGAAGACCTCCCGTACGGGCCGTGGCCGCGCGGGGCAGGACGTCATCCGGCCCAGCGCTTCCAGGGCACGGCACCGGCCGGTCAGCCGGACCCGCGGGTCGCTCTCGGAAGTCCCCGGCTCCGGCGAGTAGCGCAGGGTGACGTCCGCGCCCACCGCCCGTATGAAAGCCGGTACGGTGCCCGCGTCGTCCCGGGAGCGCACCTGGACCAGCTCGCCGCCGGCAGCCCCGGCACGGGCCCGCGCCGCCTCCAGCGGACCGGCGAGCTGCGAGGTGAGCACCTGGCCGATGGTGACGACCCCCAGCCCGACGACCAGCGCGGCGCTCAGCCGGGCCAACGTGGCCGGGCGCGCCGCCAGCCACCGGCCCGCGACGATCCGGACCGGGTCCCCCTTGGCGCGGCCCCGCACGGCGATGGCCCGCCCCAGGACCCGCGCCACCCGGGCCGCCGCGTACGGGAGAGCCACCAGCGCCACCACGGAGCCCGCCACGAAAGCGGACCGCCCGAAGACGCCCCGCTCCTCGGACCCCCACGCCGCCACGACGAGCCCGGCACCGAACAGCACGGGCACCCAACGGGCCCGGCGGGCACGTGCCTTGACGGGACGGTCGGCGGGCCGGGTGCCACCGGAGGGTGGCCGCCGTATGCCGGCCAGGACCGTCAGCAGGACCAGCCCCAGGAGCACCCCGAGGGCGACCAGCGGCAACTGGGGCAGCGCGGCCCGCAGATCGCGCGACCAGACCTGATACCCGGTGAAGGGCAGGGTCGGCGTGGTCAGTGACACCGAGCCCAGCACCACCGCGGCGGCCAGCGTGCCGGCCCCTAGGGGCGCCCATGCCTCGCCCGCCAGGACCAGCGCACGGGTGGGTGTCGGCGCGCCGAGCGCGTCCAGCAGCGCCAGCCGCCTGTCCCGTATCTCCGCCCGGCTGCGCACGGCGACCAGGACGAGGGCGGCACACGGCAGCGCGGCCATGAGGAGGACCACGATGTCCAGTTCCGCCAGGCCACGGTCGAACTGGTGGCTGCTCACGAAGAACATCGGGAACAGCGAGCGGTCGGCGTCGCCGAAGCCGCTGATGTAGGAGCTGGGTTCGTGCGTCTTTCGGAAGTAGTCGGGTTGCCGGGGATTGACGTACGCCACCAGCTCGGCCGCGTCGGCGAGTCCCTCCTGCCCGATGGTGCCCGCCGGCGTGCCGTAGCGGTCGCGCACGTCCGCGGCAGCCGCGAGCAGTGCGGGCGACACATAGGCTTCACCGGGCCGTGGCCACCGGTCCAGTCCCGGGGGCGGCGGGGCGCCAGGCCGCAGGGACCGCAGGAAGACCACCGTCGCACCACGGTCCCCCACCTGGTCCGGCCGCTCCCACCACCGCGCCACGGCCCGCGCCGACTCCCCCTGCGCCACCGGGACGGGATTACGGGCGGCCATCCGCTGATCGCGCTGCTCATGGACGGTGTGGGCGGCCACCAGGAACCACAGGGTCACCAGCGTGAGGAACGCGGCGCACGCCAGCGCCGCCCGGTGCACCCCGCCACCCGTCCCACGCCCCACCCGCCGTCCCAGCGCCAGAGCCAGCCGCGCCCGCTCGGGGCCCGTCATCGGCCGACCGTGCCGTCACTCGACGCGGACGAGGCGGGCGCGGCGGACGACGCGGGCGAGGCAGGAGCCGCGGAGGCGGAGGCCACTGCGGAGGAGGCCACGGCGGAACGTAAGAAACCGTCCCGAGCAGCATGCAGCCGCCCGTCGCGCAAGGTCAGAGCCCGCTCGGCCCGCGCCGCGATGTCGGGATTATGAGTGACCACGACCAGCGCACACCCATAACGCGCGGGCAGCGAGAAGAGCACCTCGGCGACCGTGTCCGCCGCCGTGCCGTCCAGCGAGCCGGTGGGCTCGTCGGCGAGCACCACCCGCGGCCGGCCGATCAGCGCCCGCGCGACCGCCACCCGCTGCCGTTCGCCACCCGACAGCGTCCCGGTCTCCGCGTCCCGTACGCCGTCGACCCCGAGCGCCGCCAGCAGCTCCCGGCCCCGCGCGTACGTCTCCTCGGCGGGCCGGCCCGCCATGAGGGCCGGCAGCGCCACGTTCTCCGCCGGAGTGAGTTCCGGGAGGAGTTCACCGAACTGGTACACCATCCCGATGCTCCGTAACCGCAGCGCCGCCCGGCGCCCCGCGGACACTCCGGTGACGTCCTCCCCGGCGATCCGTACGGTCCCCCGCGACGGCACGATCAGCCCCGCCAGACAGCCCAGCAGCGTGCTCTTCCCGCACCCGCTGGGCCCCGAGACCGCCACACTCTCGCCACACTCCACCCGAAGGTCCAGCGCCCGCAGGATCGCCCGCCCTCCGGCCTCGTGATGCAGCCCTAATGCCTCGATGCCACCCGGCCCGTCCCCGCCCGTTCCCATCCGCCCACCCCATGTGCGTCCGTACGCCGAAGAACTCCTGCACCGACGAACGCCCGACGAACCCCGCAAGCGCCGGACACCACGCGCGTCAGCCACCGACAATCATGCCCGCAGCCACTGACAACCGCCTCGGCAACGCACAGCAACGTCAGCAATACGGTGCGAGCAAGGCAACAACAGCGATGCGACGTCAGCAATGCGGCGTGAGCAAGGCAAAGTGCCCCGGACCGCATCCGGTCCGGGGCACAGCGTCCGTACAGGCGAAGGCACCGCACCTCAGCCCTTCACGCACACCACCTGCTTGAGCTTGGCCACGACCTGCACCAGGTCCTTCTGCTGATCGATGACCTTCTCGATCGGCTTGTAGGCGCCCGGGATCTCATCCACGACACCGGAGTCCTTGCGGCACTCCACACCACGCGTCTGCTCCTCCAGGTCCCGGGTGGAGAAGCGCCTCTTCGCGGCGTTGCGGCTCATCCGCCGGCCGGCGCCGTGCGAGGCCGAGTTGAAGGACGCCGCGTTGCCCAGGCCCTTGACGATGTACGAGCCGGTGCCCATCGACCCCGGGATGATGCCGTAGTCGCCGCTGCCGGCGCGGATGGCGCCCTTACGGGTCACCAGGAGGTCCATGCCGTCGTACCGCTCCTCCGCCACGTAGTTGTGGTGGCAGGAGATGACCGGCTCGAAGACCGGCTTGGCCTTCTTGAACTCCTTGCGGACGACGTCCTGGAAGAGCGCCATCATGATCGCACGGTTGTGCTTGGCGTACTCCTGTGCCCAGAAAAGATCGTTCCGGTACGCCGCCATCTGCGGGGTGTCCGCGATGAAGACGGCGAGGTCGCGATCGACCAGGCCCTGGTTGTGCGGCAGCTTCTGGGCCTGGCCGATGTGGTACTCGGCCAGTTCCTTGCCGATGTTCCGGGAGCCGGAGTGCAGCATCAGCCAGACCGTGCCGGTCTCGTCCAGACAGAATTCGATGAAGTGGTTTCCGCCGCCGAGCGAGCCCATCTGCTTCACGGCCCTGTCCTGACGGAATTTGACCGCTTCCGCTACGCCGTCGAAGCGCGCCCAGAAGTCGTCCCAGCCGCCCGTGGCGAAGCCGTGCAGCCGTCCGGGGTCGACCGGCGCGTCGTGCATGGCGCGCCCGACCGGGATGGTCTCCTCGATCTTCGCGCGCAGCCGGGAGAGGTCGCCGGGCAGGTCGTTGGCGGTGAGCGAGGTCTTCACGGCGCTCATACCGCAGCCGATGTCGACGCCGACCGCCGCCGGGCACACCGCGCCGTGCATCGCGATCACCGAGCCGACCGTCGCGCCCTTGCCGTAATGGACGTCCGGCATCACCGCCAGGCCCTTGATCCATGGCAGCGTGGCGACGTTGCGGAGCTGTTGCATCGCCCCGTCCTCGACCGTGGACGGGTCCGTCCACATCCGGATCGGCACCTTCGCGCCGGGCACTTCGACGTACGACATAACTTCCTCATTCCCCCGAAAAGACATGAAACGCAAAAAACCGGGCAAGGCGCCCGATTCAGGACCACGGACCGGCGTGCGCGGCAGTACGTGCGATAGACATTGTGGTCACCGGCCGCCGCTCGGCGGCAACCAGATTTCCTACGGAAGGAGCCGGTTACGGTGCAGCGAAGGCCGTTCCCACCGGGTGTACCGGCCGCCGTCACGGTCGCCGCCGTCGCACTCGCCGCCGCGACGCTCACCGCCTGCTCCGGCGGCTCCACCACCGGAGGCGGCGCCCAGGACACCAAGAGCGGCGACTCGACCGCCTCCGCCCAGGCCGCCGAGCCCGGCAAGTACCAGACCCTCCCCGACGCCTGCACCAGCCCCTCCAAGAGCACGCTGCGCGGCATGCTGCCCGGTGACGGCACCGGCGGCTCCCCTGACGCGGACAAGGCGTACGAGGGCCAGGCCGACGTCACGTACGACACCAACCGGCGGGTGGGCTGCCGCTGGAAGCGCGAGACCCCCCAGGGATCGCGCCATCTCTCCATCGACTTCCAGCGCGTGGTCTCCTACGACGCCGCCGTCAGCGACGACGACAAGGCGCAGGAGCTGTACGGCAAGAAGGAACTGGCCGCCGAGATCCCGTCCGCCTCGGCCACGCCGTCCGCCCCCGCTTCCGGCAGCAAACCGAAGGCCGGGGACGGCGGGAACAGCGGGAACGACGGGCAGGCGGGCGGCCAGGACGGTACCGGGGCGGGCGACGGCGGCGACAACGGGGGCCAGGACGGCAAAGACGGAGGTAAGGGGGCGGACAGCAAAGACAAGGACAAGGACAAGGGAGCCGGCGGAGCGTCCGGCGCCTCCACCGCCCCCCGCGTCCTGGACGGCCTCGGTGACGCCGCCTTCCTCAACGACAAGCTCTTCACCGGCGACTCGGGCGTGCACCGTGACGTCACCGTCGTCTTCCGGTCCTCCAACGTCATCGTGACCGTCGTGTACGACCAGTGGTCCTCCGACAAGACCCGGCTGCCCGACAGTCAGGACCTCCAGGACAAGGCCCAGTCCCTGGCCCAGGAGCTCGCCGAGCACATAAGCGAATAGTTCCGGCACCGGCCGATGGCTCCATTTCCCCGACAGTTCCCCGGCATTTCCCCGGCTCGCCCGGCGAGTAACCGTGTGAATCAGCCACCGGCCGTCATCGGCCGCGTACCGTGCCCCCTAGCCAAGCCGCAGCACGACGAACAGCGAAGGAATCATGCACCGTTCAGCCAAGCGCCTCACCGGCCTTCTCGCCTGCGCAGCCGTACCGGTGATGCTCGTCGCCGGCTGCTCCGACTCGGACAAGAAGGACGCCGGCCCCGAAGCCTCCAAGACCGCGGCGCCCAGCAGCAGCAAGGGAGGCGGCAACGGCAGCAGCGCGCCCGGTGTCGCGCCCGCCAAGTACAAGAAGCTCCCCGACCCCTGCGCCGCCGTGTCCAAGGACACGATCAAGAAGCTGCTGCCCAAGGCGGAGGACGAGGCCGGCACCCGCGGCAAGTCCTCGGACGCCTCGGCCCGCGGCTACTGCTCGTGGAAGAGCTCGGACAACCAGGGCCTGAAGGGCACCCAGTACCGCTGGATGGACATCCGCTTCCACCGGTACGACTCGGACCCGACCGTCGGCTCGGGCGACAAGCGCGCCACGGACTTCTACAACAGCCAGATCGACACGGCCAAGGGCACCCCGAACGCCAAGAACGTCAAGACCTCCAAGGCCGACGGCGTCGGTGACGAGGCGACCTCGGTCACGTACGACCTGAAGAAGGACGACAACGACTTCAAGAACCAGACGGTGGTCAGCCGTCTGAACAACGTGGTCGTCACGCTCAACTTCAACGGCTCGGGGCTGGCGGGCGCCAAGGCGCCGGACCGCGACGAGATGCTGAAGGACGCGCAGAACGCCGCGAAGGAGGCCGTCGCGGCGGTCGCCAAGGCGAACCGGTAGCCCGTCCGGCCGCACTCGTACGCAGCCGCACTCGTACGCAGCCGCAGCCGCAGCCGTACCCAAACGCCATCGGCCCCGGAGATCGTCCTGATCCCCGGGGCCGATGCGTACATACAAACCTCAGGCGTACATACGGACCTCAGACGCGCATACGGACCTCAGGCGCGCATACGGACCTCAGGCGCGCCCCACCGATCGCCTCACGCCCCCAGCAGCTTGCGCACCCGGTCCGCCCCCACCGCCAGCAGCAGCGTGGGCAGCCGCGGCCCGGTGTCCCGCCCGACCAGCAGGTGGTAGAGCAGCGCGAAGAACGACCGCTGCGCGACCTTCAGCTCCGGCGTCGGCTTGGCGTCCGGCGTCAGCCCGGCCTGGATCTTCGGTACGCCGTAGACGAGCGTGGTCAGCCCGTCCAGCGACCAGTGGTCCTCCAGGCCCTCCAGCAGCAGCCGCAGCGATTCGCGCGCCTGCTCGTCCAGCGAGGCCAGCAGCTCCGCGTCCGGCTCCTGGCGCACGATCGTGCGCGACTCGGCCGGCACCTGGGTGGCGATCCAGTACTCCGCCTTGTCGAGCCGGGGCCGGGTCTCCTCCAGGGAGGTGACCGGGTTGGCCGGGTCCAGCTCGCTCAGGATGCGCAGCGTCTGCTCGTCGTGGCCGCCGGTGATGTCCACGACGGACGCGAGCGTGCGGTACGGCAGCGGGTGCGGCGTCCTGGGCAGCTCACCGGCCGCCGTGCCGGTCGCCCGGTTGTACGCGGCGATGTCGGCGGGCTGCGCCGTACCGTCCGTGATCTTGCGCTCCAGCGCGTCCCACTCGTCGTACAGCCGCTGGATCTCCTGGTCGAAGGCGATCTTGAACGCCTGGTTCGGCCGGCGGCGCGCGTACAGCCAGCGCAGCAGCGGCGCCTCCATGATCTTCAGCGCGTCACCGGGAGTGGGCACGCCGCCCTTGGAGGAGGACATCTTCGCCATGCCGCTGATGCCGACGAAGGCGTACATGGGACCGATGGGCTGCGCGCCGCCGAAGACCTCGCGCACGATCTGCCCGCCGACCACGAAGGACGAGCCGGGCGAGGAGTGGTCCACACCGGACGGCTCGAAGGTCACGCCCTCATAGGCCCAGCGCATCGGCCAGTCGACCTTCCAGACCAGCTTGCCGTGGTCGAACTCCTTCAGGAGCACGGTCTCGCTGTGGCCGCAGGCGGTGCAGGTGTACGCCAGCTCGGTGCTCTCGTCGTCGTACGAGGTGACCTGGGTCAGGTCCTTGTTGCAGACGGTGCAGTACGGCTTGTACGGGAAGTACTCCGCACCGGCCGCGCTGCCGTCGTCCTCGCTCGCCGCGCCGGAGCCCTCCGCGGCGTCCAGCTCGGCCTGGTCGACCGGCTTCTGCTGCTTGGCCTGCTGCTTGCCCTGCTGCTGGCCGGCCTTCTTCGGCTCCCCGGTCGCCTTGTCCTTGGTCCGGTAGCGGTCCAGGACGGCGTCGATCTGCGTACGGTGTCGCATCGCGTGCAGGATCTGCTCGCGGTACGCGCCGGAGGTGTACTGCGCGGTCTGGCTGATGCCGCGGTACTCCACGCCCAGCTCGGCGAGCGCCTCCTCCATGGCGGCCTTGAAGTGCTCGGCCCAGTTCGGGTACGCCGAGCCGGCCGGGGCCGGCACCGAGGTCAGCGGCTTGCCGATGTGCTCGGCCCAGGACTCGTCGATGCCCGCCACACCGGCCGGGACCTTGCGGTACCGGTCGTAGTCGTCCCAGGAGATGATGTGGACGCACTCGTGGCCACGGCGGCGGATCTCGTCGGCGACCAGGTGCGGGGTCATGACCTCGCGGAGGTTGCCCAGGTGGATCGGGCCGGAGGGGCTCAGGCCCGAGGCGCAGACGATGGGTTTGCCGGGGGCACGACGCTCCGCCTCGGCAATGACCTCGTCCGCGAACCTGGAGACCCAGTCGGTCTCGGTGCTCTGAGCCACGATCGGCACGTCCTTCTTTCTCGTAAGGCTGACGCTTGATTCTCGTAAGGCTGGCGCCTGTCATTCTCCCAGACGGGGCGGGGCACCTCCCGCGTTGCTCCGCCGTCGCCCGTCCTGGCCTCCGGGCCCTCGCCGCGCAGGGACCCGTGTGAGAAACGTACGAGAAAACGGGTGGCGGCACCGTGGGATAATTACGTCGACTCACCTCAACCTCTACAGGAACGGCCCCACCTCATGGCTTCGGTCCCTTCCCTCGCGGCTACGGTCAACCAGCGCGTCGCGGACGCCCTCTCGGCAGCCCTGCCGGAGGCCGGCGCGGCCGACCCGCTGCTGCGACGTAGCGACCGGGCCGACTTCCAGGCCAACGGCATGCTGGCGCTGGCCAAGAAGCTCAAGGGCAACCCGCGCGAGCTGGCGGGCAAGGTGGTGGCGGGCATCCCCACGGGTGCCGCCGGTGACGTGATCAAGGAGATCGAGGTCTCCGGCCCCGGCTTCCTGAACATCACCGTCTCCGACGAGGCGATCGTCCGGACGCTGGCCGCCCGCGCCGAGGATGACCGTCTGGGCGTTCCGTACGCGGACAAGCCGGGCACGACGGTGATTGACTACGCGCAGCCGAACGTGGCCAAGGAGATGCACGTCGGACACCTGCGGTCCGCCGTGATCGGCGCGGCGATGGTGGAGATCCTTGAGTTCACCGGCGAGAAGGTGGTCCGCCGCCACCACATCGGCGACTGGGGCACCCAGTTCGGCATGCTCATCCAGTACCTGATCGAGCACCCCCACGAGCTGGACCACAAGAGTGAGGACGAGGTCTCCGGTGAGGAGGCCATGTCCAACCTGAACCGCCTCTACAAGGCGTCCCGCGCGCTGTTCGACTCCGACGAGGAGTTCAAGACGCGGGCCCGGGCGCGGGTGGTCGACCTCCAGGCGGGCGACGAGGAGACCCTCGCCCTGTGGCGCCGCTTCGTCGACGAGTCGAAGATCTACTTCTACTCGGTCTTCGACAAGCTCGACATGGAGATCCGCGACCCCGACATCGTCGGCGAGTCCGGATACAACGACATGCTGGAGGAGACCTGCCGGCTCCTGGAGGAGTCCGGTGTCGCCGTCCGCTCCGAGGGCGCGCTGTGCGTCTTCTTCGACGACATCAAGGGCCCGGACGACAAGCCCGTACCGCTGATCGTCCAGAAGTCCGACGGCGGCTACGGCTACGCGGCCACCGACCTCTCCGCGATCCGCGACCGCGTACAGAACCTGGGCGCCGACACCCTCATGTACGTCGTGGACGCCCGGCAGTCCCTGCACTTCAAGATGGTCTTCGAGACCGCGCGCCGGGCCGGCTGGCTGAACGAGGACGTCAAAGCCGTCCACCTCGCCTTCGGCACCGTCCTGGGCAAGGACGGCAAGCCGTTCAAGACCCGTGAGGGCGAGACGGTCCGCCTGGCCGACCTCCTGAACGAGGCCGTGGAGCGCGCCACCGCCGTCGTGCGGGAAAAGGGCGAGAAGATCGGCCTGAGCGAGCAGGAGATCACCGGGAACGGCGTGCAGGTCGGCATCGGCGCGGTGAAGTACGCGGACCTGTCCACCGCCGCCGCCCGTGACTACAAGTTCGACCTGGACCAGATGGTCTCGCTCAACGGTGACACCAGCGTCTACATCCAGTACGCCTACGCCCGTACGCGGTCCATCTTCCGGCTCGCCGGAAGCGCCGCGCCCAAGGCCCACCCGGAACTGGCGCTGGCGCCGGCCGAGCGCGCGCTGGGCCTGCACATCGACCAGTTCGGGGAGACGGTGACCGAGGTCGCCGCGTCCTACGAGCCGCACAAGCTGGCCGCGTACCTCTACCAGCTCGCCTCGCTCTTCACGACCTTCTACGAGCAGTGCCCGGTCCTGAAGGCCGAGGGCGGCCAGGAGCAGATCGAGAACCGCCTGTTCCTGTGCGAAGTGACGGCGCGCACGCTGCACCGGGGCATGGCGCTGCTGGGCATCCGGACGCCCGAGCGCCTCTGAGGCTTGGCTGCTGCTTGAGGCCCCTGATGTCATGTCAGGGGTCTCACAGGGGTCGGTCAGGGACTTCCCCGATGTAGGTGTGATCTTGCCCGAGGAGACTCGGTGTCAGTTCCAGAAGGGTTCATCGCTCTGGAAATCGCTGACAACCGCTGTTCCCCGGTAGGAGATCTCATGCGCCGTTCCTCGTCCCGGTCCCGGTCGCGGTACCGGCCCCAGTCCCTGGCTCTGGCCCTGGCTCCGGCCCTGGCTGCTCTGACGGCCGCCACCGTGGCGCTCGGAGCGGTCGCGCCCGCCGCCCAGGCGGCCGGCTCGGGCAAGGCGCGTGAAGGGCTGAACCGTACGGCGCTGCGCGAGGCGATCGCGATACGTCCCGGCGGCGGGGTCGCGGACGTCGTGGCCCGGGTCAGCAAGGACGGGGAGTCCTGGCGGGGGACCTCCGGCGACGCCGTCACCGGCAAGCGGGTGAAGGACGACGCCCACTTCCGCATCGGCAGCATCGCCAAGACCTTCGAGGCGGTGGTACTGCTCCAGCTCTCCGCCGAGGGCAAGGTGGACCTCGACGAGACGGTGCAGCACTACCTCCCGGGTCTGCTGCCCGACTCCTACGATCCGGTCACCGTCCGCCAGTTGCTCAACCACACCAGCGGGCTGCCGCAGGACTTCGAAGGCGCACCCGCACCGGCCCCGGGTGAGACGGTCGACAAGCGCCACGACTACTACACCTTCGACCAGGTGATCGAGCAGACGCTGCGACCCGAGGGCCGGCCTGCGCCCACGCCGCACTTCAAGCCCGGGACGAAGCAGGAGTACAACTCCTTCGCCTACCGCGTCGCGGGCAAGCTCATAGAGGAGATCACGGGCCACTCCCTCAAGCGTGAATTCACCACCCGCATCCTGAAGCCGCTGAAGATGCGGCACACCTCCGCGCCGGGCCGCGACGTACGGCTGCCGCGCCCGTACCTCCCCGGCTATGCGCCGGACGGCCGGGGCGAACTGGTCGACGTCAACGAGCAGGGCGGCAACCCCTCCAGCATGATCTCCACCACCGCCGACCTCGACCGCTTCGTCACCGGACTGTTCAACGGCCGCCTGCTGCGGCCCGCCCAGGCCGCCGAGCTGCGCACCCTGCCGCGGGACGCCGACGGCAAGCTGCTTCCCTACACGAACAACGCCAACTGCAACATGGGCCCCGACAAGGGATCGGCCTGCTACAGCGTCGGCCTGATGTCCTTCCCGCTGCCTAACGGCAAGGTGCTGTGGGGCAAGACGGGAAGCGACCCGGGCTATACGAGTGGGGTCTTCGCCACCCCGGACCTCAAGTGGCGCGGTATCTACGCAGGGGGCACGGCCGCCGCCGACAACAGCGCCGCCTCCGCCACCGGCATCCGCATAGCCCTCGCCGCCTTCGCCGGACCGGCCCCGGCGAAGAAGCCCTGACCGGTTTCTGACGGCCCCTGGTCCACCGGAATCCGTACGCGGAGACACCGGAGAGGAGAGCCGGTCCTTACCCCGTGGCCATGGGCGGCCACCCGGCGCCCACCCGGTACCCGGCCTCGCGCCCCCGCACCCCGCGCTTCACGGACACGGGGGCGGCCGGGCGCCGGGGCGCGGGGTTACGGTCGGGGGCGCGGGGATACGGTCGTCAGGTACCTTCCGGGCGCCAGACGTTGAGGTCGTATCGGTAGGTGTAGACCGGGCGCCCCTTCATCCCACTCGTACGGAACGGCCGGCCGTGGTCGTCCAGGCGCAGCGTCCCGCGGCGGTCACCGCTGCTCCACTCCAGCTCCAGATACCAGCTCACGTCGTTGAGGTCGGTGTGCGCGTCGACGTCCAGCACCTGGGGGTCGCTGCTGGACACCTTGTACGGGAAGTCCGTGGCCGGAATCTTCTTGTCGCCCTGCATGCCGGCGACCGGGCGGGGCAGTGGGGCGGCGGCGTCCAGGGCGACGTCGAAGGCGGCCGGGGTCAGCCCGCCGCCGCAGCCGGCGTCCATGTTGTACATCGCCCCGCTCGCCGGCGCCCGGCGCCCGGTCACCCGTACATGCAGAGCATGCAGCACCACGGCCCGTTCGCTCTTGCCCTGCACCGCCAGCGCTATCCGCAGATGGCCGGCGGCCACCGCGCCGAGGGCGTTCGCCCAGCCACGGGTGCCCTGCTCGGTGGGCGGCGGGGGCACTTCGGCAGGCGGCTTGTCGAGGAGGAACCAACGGCCGCAGCGGTCGTCCCAGTTGTTCATCCGTACGTCGACGGTCAGCGGCACGCCCTGCTCGTCGTCGCCTCCCTCGTCGCCGCCGCTCTGACCGCCGTCCTTGGGCCGTCCGTCCCCGGCGGCGGGGACGGACTCGGGCTCGGGCGCGGAGCCGGACGGGCCCTCGGAGGGGCCGGAATCCTTCTTCGTACCCGCATCGGCCTTCTTCGCCACGCGGTCCGTTGCCGAGGTGGCCTGCGGCGACCGGCTGACAGCTCCGTCCGGGACCGGACCCTGCCCGCTCACCGACGCCCGGTCGGCCCGTGTGGCGGCGGCGGACCGCTTGCCGGAAACGTCTGACCCGTTCACCATGAACGGTACGGCGAGCGCCACAACCGCCGCCCCGGCGAGCGGAAGCCACAGCTTCTTGGGAAGCGTCCGCCGAGGTGACAGGACGGCAGGGAAAACGGCGACACCCGACGCACCCCCGACCGCCCCGCCCCCGACCGTCGCGTCCCGGCCCACCGCACCATCACCGGCCACGCCGCCATCGTTGGCACTGTCACTGTCACCACTGTCATCGTTGCCACTGGCATCGATCGTGCTGTCATCGGTAGCACCGCCGGCCGGCACCCCTCCCTCGGGAGAGGCTTCACCCCGGACAGGGTCATCCGCCGCAGCAACCGGCGCGGGACCGTCGGCCCCGGACACAGGTGCGGGACCGTCGGCCCCGGGCGCAGGCGCGGGATGCGTACCCGGCTTACGTCCCCGCGTCGCGTCGGCGAGGATCCACCGACGGTGGAGTTCGACCAGCTCCTCCGGGCTCGCCCCGCAGACCCGGGCGAGCCGTTCCACGGGCGCGTACTCCACGGGTACCGCGTCACCGTTGCAGTAGCGGTGCAGCGTGGACGTACTCATGTGCAGCCGCTTGGCCAGGACACCGTAGCTGCGTCCCGACTTCTCCTTGAGCCCCCGTAGCAGCGCCGCGAACTCTTCCGTCTCGGACGTCATAGCCGCTGTTCCTCCCCCACCCCGTCCCGGAACCGCGTTCCAGGAAAGCCTCATTCCCCCTGGTCAGCGTACGCGGAATCGTTCCAGCGTCCCGAATGAACCGGCATGTGTGGCCGCCGGGACGAAGCGTCGCCCAGTGTGTGGACACCGAACGAGCGCCTGACCAGGGAGCAGCCGATGCGGACCCGTTTCCGCTCCGAACTCGAAATGGCCGACGTCGTGGCACTGGCCGTCCTCATCATCTGTGCCGCGATCGTCACGACCCTCCTCCGCACCACCTGACCGGACACCACACAACTGGAGAACACCCATGCGCTCTCTCCTCACCGGCACCGGCTCCCGCACGGCCCGTATCGCCGCCTCCGTCACCCTGGCCGTCACCGCCCTCTCCCTGTCCGCCTGCCAGAGCGGCAGCGACGCCAAGAAGACGGACGCCGCACCTGCCCCCTCCGCAGCCGCGCCGGACCACTTCCCCTCCCCCGGCACGGAGAGCGCACAGAACGTCCGATACGCACAGGCCAAGCGCGACTCTCAGGTGCCCCCCGCCAAGAACGTCACCGCCCGCGCCACCACCCATTCCACCGCCCGTGCCACCACCTGCACCGCGGCCAACGCCAAGCTGACCGTGTCGCGCGTGACCCGCCCCATCAACCACCTGCTGCTCACCGCCACCAACACCGGCTCCACCCGCTGCGACCTGTACGCGTTCCCCTTCCTCCGCTTCGACGACGCCCAGGCCCCCACCCCGCCCGTGAAGGACAGCACGCCGCAGGCCGTGGTGTCCCTGGAGCCGGGCGCGTCCGGTCACGCGGGCATCCGCCTCTCCAGCGCCGCCGGCGAAGGCGGTCACGGCAACAAGGTCCGTAACCTCACGGTCTACTTCGCCGACCGCTCCGGCGGCTCCACCGGTGCCCCCGCCCGCCTCGCTCTCCCCAAGGACACCCACCTCGACGACTCCGCCGAGGTCACCTACTGGCAGACGACTCCGGACGACGCCCTGAAGTGGTAATCCCACTCACCCGACCGCGGACCCCTCGGGAGCACCGCCAGGCCCCCGTACGCAGGAAACCGACCGGCCCGGAGCTGATGTTCTACCTGTGGCTGTCGGCCGGCATCATCACGGCGTACATACTTCTGCTGCTCTCCACCCAGCTCCTCCAGCTCCCGGCCCCCACACCATCGCCGCCGCGCTGATAGCGGCTGTCGATCGTCGCGCTGCTGGCACCGGCCGAATGGGTGGAGTTCGGCTTCCTCCGGGACACGATCGACACCAGTGACTCCGCCCTGTCCAAACAGGTCTCCGCCCTGGCGCCCTCCAACGCATCGTCACGATCGCCCAGTCATCACCGCAACATCCCACCCCGCACAACGAAGACTGAGCCCTCCCCCCTCACGGCACGAAGATCGGACTCCCGCCCGCTCCGCCCCCTCTCCCCAACTCAAACCAGATCAACTTTCCACCCACCCCGAACGCCCCCGCCCCCAACGAGAACCCGCCATAGCTGTCGGCACAGAGCCGCACCAGTCCCAGCCCCCGCCCCGCTTCCGCCTCCGGCGCAGGCGTCGGCGCCCCGTCAAACACCGGCAGCTCCGGGTTCCCGTCCCACACACTGACCCGCAACCGCTCCCCCACCCGCTTGACCCGCACAGACGCACCCCCCTTGGCATGCCGATGCGCATTGGTCACCAACTCGGACGCCAACAGCTCCGCCGTGTCGGTCAGTTGCTCCTCCCCGTGCTCCTCGAGAATGAGCCGCAGCACGCGCCGCGCGACACGCGGAGCAAGCGAGTTGTCGGGGATTTCGAGCGCGTATTCCCAGTCACCGGACATGGAAGTCTCCGATACAAGCGGGCAGTTGACGCCACGCGGTAAGTGACGCGATACACACCGTAGCGGAGTCGGTTAGATGCATTTCACCGAACTGCCAGAATCTATCCCCCTGGTGCAAGGGAGTCCGCCACGGCAGACTGCTCGCCAACGAAAAGAGAGGGCTCATGGCACCGAGGACGACCCCGACCGCCCGCCAGCAGCGCCTCGGAGCGGAACTCCGCAAGCTGCGTGAGAAGGCCGGCCTGACAGCCCGCGAAGCGGGAGCACTACTCGGTGGCAACCAGGCACGCATCAGCAACATCGAGACCGGACGCATCCCCGTGAGTGCGGATCGCATACGAACGCTCGCCTGTAACTACGACTGCCAGGACAAGAAGCTGATCGACGCCCTGGCGTCGATGCCCAGCGGACGCACCCGCCACTGGTGGGAGGAGTACCGAGGTGTTCTTCCGCCCGGCATGCTTGATCTGGCCGAGCTGGAGCACTATGCGGTCGAGCTGCGAACCGCACAGACTTCCAGCATTCCCGGCCTCCTCCAGACCGTGGCCCATGCGCGCGTCGTCTTCGAACAGAGTTTCCCGCCCTTGCCGCCGCCGGAGATCGAGCACCGCGTCTCACATCGCATCAAGCGGCAGGCCGTGCTGTTCCGGGATTCTCCGCTCCCGTACACAGCGATCATCCATGAGGCGGCGCTTCGTATGCAGTTCGGCGGGACGGAGGTCACCCGCGCACAACTGGCTCACATCATGGAGATCAGCGAGCGGGAGAACGTCACCGTCCTGGTGATCCCGTTCACCGCCGGGGCCTTCCCGGGGTCGGGCCAGACCTTCAGTTACGCAAGGGGCTCCATCCCACAGCTCGACACCGTCCACTTGGATCAGTCACACGGCGTGGTCTTCCTCGACGCCGAAGCCCAACTGCTCAAGTACCGCGGCATCATGGATAGGGTGCAGGCAGTCTCGCTCAGTGCGGACAGCTCGCGTGACTTCCTCCGCAGTATCCTCCGCAACCTTTGATCAGGAGCCGCTATGCCCGCGTCGGCCTGGCAGAAGTCCTCCTACTGTCAGGAGGGCAGCAACTGCCTGATGATTGCCGCCAACCCGAACGGCACGATCAGCCTCCGGGAAAGCAGCGAACCCGGTAGCACCCTCACCACCACGGCGCCCGCGCTTCGTGGGCTTGTACGGAGCGCGGGGCGGGGCGCGGCAGGCGTCAGTCGTTCAGGGGGTTCCAGCTAAGGCCGGTGTCGGACCGGCGTACGTGGCCGAACTGGATGTCGGCGAAGTGGACGCCGAAGCCAAGGGTTCCCGGCTTCGTCAGTTCCGCCAGCAGGGCGTGGCGGGACTTGGCGGCCAAGGGGCGCTCGTCGTCGGAGCCGGAGTGCCAGTCGGGGTGGTTGATCTGGATGGACGAGTGCATCGCGTCGCCGAAGAAGATCACGCGTCGCCCCTCGTCACCGGCGATCTCGTATGCCGCGTGACCCGGCGTGTGGCCCGGGGTGGCCAGGACCCGTACGCCCGGGAAGATCTCCTCGCCGTCCGAGGCCGTACGCAGGCGCGGCTCCATCACCGCCAATGCCGCCTCGCTCGTGCCGTGGTGGACCGAGACCGCGCGCCCTGCCCACTCCTGCTCGGACATCACGATCTCAGCGCCCGCGAACGCCGGCTCGGTCGCCCAGCCGATGTGATCCAGGTGCAGATGGGTGATGGCGATGGATTCGATCTCCGCAGGCGTACGGCCCAGGCGGGCGAGACTGTCCACCAGGGCACCGGAGTGCAGATCGCCGACGTGAGGGTGATCCGGATCCATCCGTATCGTCTCGGCACCGGCACCCGCGTCGATCAGAATCGCCCGCCCGTCACGCTCGACCAGCAGCGCACCGATGCTCGCCATCAAGTAGCCATCGGGCCCGATGTATTCGCGATACGTCTCCCAGTCCGCGTCACTGGCCTCGGGAAACCACCCACGCGGCTTCAGCCCGACGTACCCGTCAGGCACATAACTCAGCTTCGCGTCGCCGAACCGGATCGTGCGTATGTCTGCCTGCCGCGTCAGTCTCGTTAAGATCGTCACGGGCAGAACGTTATAACTGTAACCACTTCCTCACAAGTCCCGCGCCCGCGGCGCCCGGCGCGACCGCCCGGCCGTCCGGACGTCCGGGCGGTCGCGGGGCCGCACCCCGGTTGAGCCCGGACAGCTCAGTTGGGGTGCGGCCCCGTCACCTCGCGGACGCCGAAGGCGGTTACAGCCCCCGGGCCACCTCGGTGGCCCAGTACGTGAGGATCATGTTCGCGCCTGCGCGCTTGATGCCGGTGAGGGTTTCGCGGATGGCCGCTTCGCGGTCGATCCAGCCCTTTTCGGCGGCGGCTTCGATCATCGCGTACTCGCCGGAGATCTGGTACGCGGCGACCGGTACGTCCACCGCGTCCGCGATCTTCGACAGGACGTCCAGGTAGGGGAGGGCCGGCTTGACCATGACCATGTCGGCGCCCTCCTCCAGGTCCAGCGCCAACTCGCGCAGGGACTCACGGGCGTTGGCGCTGTCCTGCTGGTAGGTCTTGCGGTCGCCCTTGAGGGCGGAGCCGACGGCCTCACGGAAGGGGCCGTAGAAGGCGGAGGAGTACTTCGCGGTGTAGGCCAGGATCGAGACGTCCTCGTGGCCGGTCTGGTCCAGGGCGTCGCGGACGACGCCGACCTGACCGTCCATCATGCCGCTGGGGCCCACCACGTGGACGCCGGCGTCGGCCTGGACCTGCGCCATCTCGGCGTAGCGCTCCAGGGTCGCGTCGTTGTCCACCCGGCCCGCGGAGTCCAGGACCCCGCAGTGGCCGTGGTCGGTGTACTCGTCCAGGCACAGGTCGGACATGATCACCAGGTCGTCGCCGACCTCGGCCTTCACGTCGCGGATGGCGACCTGGAGGATGCCGTCCGGGTCGGTGCCCGCCGTGCCGGCCGCGTCCTTCTTCTCCTCCAGCGGGACGCCGAAGAGCATGATGCCGCTGACGCCGGCCTCACACGCCTCGACGGCCGCCTTGCGCAGCGTGTCACGGGTGTGCTGGACGACGCCCGGCATCGCCGCGAGCGGCGCGGGCTCGCTCAGGCCCTCCCGTACGAACGCGGGCAGGATCAGGTCCGCCGCGTTCAGACGGTGCTCGGCGACCATGCGGCGCATGGCCGGGGTCGTACGGAGCCGGCGCGGCCGGGCTCCGGGAAAGGTGCCGTACGTACTGCTGCTCAACTGCGAGCCCTCCTACGCGATCCGGGCCGGCGCTCACTGGGGCGTGTGACCGGGTCACCGGCCTCCAGCGCGGCATCGCGCCGCGCCGCGCCGAAGTCCGCGAGCGCTTGGGCCAGCTTGTGCACCGAGGGCTCGGGCGACATGACGTCCACGCGCAGCCCGTGTTCCTCGGCGGTCTTGGCGGTGGCCGGACCGATACAGGCGATCACGGTCACGTTGTGCGGTTTGCCGGCGATGCCGACGAGGTTGCGGACGGTGGAGGAAGACGTGAAGAGCACGGCGTCGAAGCCGCCGCCCTTGATGGCCTCGCGGGTGTCCGCCGGCGGGGGCGAGGCCCGTACGGTCCGGTAGGCCGTGACGTCGTCGACCTCCCAGCCCAGCTCGATCAGGCCCGCCACCAGCGTCTCGGTGGCGATGTCGGCACGCGGCAGGAAGACGCGGTCGATCGGGTCGAAGACCGGGTCGTACGGCGGCCAGTCCTCCAGCAGGCCGGCGGCGGACTGCTCCCCGGAGGGCACCAGGTCCGGCTTGACGCCGAAGGCGACCAGCGCGTTGGCGGTCTGCTCGCCCACTGCCGCGACCTTGATCCCGGCGAAGGCCCGCGCGTCGAGCCCGTACTCCTCGAACTTCTCCCGTACGGCCTTGACGGCGTTGACGGAAGTGAAGGCGATCCACTCGTAGCGGCCGGTCACCAGGCCCTTGACCGCGCGCTCCATCTGCTGCGGGGTGCGCGGCGGTTCCACGGCGATGGTCGGCACCTCGTGCGGCACCGCGCCGTAGGAGACGAGCTGGTCGGAGAGCGAGGCGGCCTGCTCCTTGGTACGTGGTACGAGGACCCGCCAGCCGAACAGCGGCTTGTTCTCGAACCACGAGAGCCGGTCGCGCTGCGCCGCGGCACACCGCTCCCCGACCACGGCTATGACAGGCTGCCCGCCGTCCGGCGAGGGCAGCACCTTGGCGGCCTTGAGCACCTGGGCGACCGTGCCCAGGGTCGCGGACCAGGTGCGCTGGCGGGTGGTGGTGCCGGCGACGGTGACGGTCATCGGGGTGTCGGGCTTGCGGCCCGCGGAGACCAGTTCCGCGGCGGCGGCGGCCACCGAGTCCAGGGTCGTTGCGACCACGGCGGTCGCGTCGCTGGCGCCGACCTCGCTCCAGCAGCGCTCGTCCGCGCTGCGGGCGTCGACGAAGCGCACGTCCGTACCGTGCGCGTCGCGCAGCGGCACACCGGCGTACGCGGGCACGCCGACCGCGGCGGCGATGCCGGGCACGACCTCGAAGACGATGCCTTCGGCGGCGCACGCCAGCATCTCCTCGGCGACGTCGGCGTCCAGGCCGGGGTCGCCGGCCACCGCACGTACCACCCGCTTGCCGGTGCGCGCGGCACCCATGACAAGATTGGCGGTGTCCCTGATCGGGGGGACGTCGGCGGGGATTGACGGCTCGTCGGCTGCCGCCTGCAGCGGTGTGTCCACATTCGCTCGCGCGTGTGCGCGGACGACGTCGAGCACCTGCGGGTCGGCGATCAGTACGTCCGCGCGCGCCAGCGCTTCCACGGCGCGCAGCGTCAGCAGTCCCGGATCTCCGGGTCCGGCACCAAGGAAGGTGACCTGGCCGGTTGCGGGGTGGACAGGGGCGGTGGGGTTCAAAGTGCTCGCTCCCCCATAAGACCGGCCGCACCCTTTGCGAGCATCTCGGCGGCGAGTTCGCGCCCCAGGCCGGAAGCCTGGGCCACTGCGTCATCGGGAGAGGCGGGTACGTGCCCGGTGGTGGACAGCTGCACCAGCGTGTTGCCGTCGGTCGTGCCGACGACGCCACGCAGGCGCATTTCGGTGACAACCTGCCCATCGGCCTGAAGGTCGGCCAGCGCACCCACAGGTGCGGAGCAGCCGGCCTCCAGGGCGGCGAGCAGGGAACGCTCGGCGGTCACGGCGGCCCGGGTGAACGGGTCGTCGAGCTCGCGGAGCCGGGCGAGGAGTTCCACGTTGGACGCGGCACACTCGATCGCCAGTGCCCCCTGGCCGGGGGCGGGCAAAACCATGTCGGGCGACAGCAGCTCCGTCGCCACGCCGATACGGCCGATGCGGGAGAGCCCGGCGGCGGCCAGCACGACCGCGTCCAGCTCGCCGTTCTCGACGTAACCGATGCGGGTGTCGATGTTCCCGCGGATGGGTACGGTCGTCACACGACGGCCCAGCGACCGCGCCCAGGCGTTCAACTGCGCCATGCGGCGCGGCGAACCGGTGCCCACGCGGGCGCCGTCCGGCAGCTTCTCGAACGTCAGGCCGTGCCGCGCCACCAGCACGTCGCGGGGGTCCTCGCGCACCGGCACGGCGGCCAGCGCCAGCTCCTCGGGCTGCGCGGTCGGCAGGTCCTTGAGCGAGTGCACGGCGAAGTCGATCTCCCCGGCGAGCAGCGCGTCACGCAGCGCGGAGACGAAGACGCCGGTGCCGCCGATCTGCGCGAGGTGCTCACGGGAGACATCGCCGTACGTGGTGATCTCCACCAGCTCGACGGGGCGGCCGGTCAGCTCCCGCACCGCCTCGGCGACCTGGCCGGACTGGGCCATGGCGAGCTTGCTGCGCCGCGTCCCCAGCCTCAGTGCCGTCAATGTGCTGTCAGTCATGCCCGCTCCCGTGCTGTGTCCTGCCGGTCCCGTGCTGTGTCCTGCCGGTCGGCAGTCCGCGTGGTCCGCGTGTCGGCCCGGCTGACGGCGGCGACCGTCTGGGGGTCGAGGTCGAAGAGTTCGCGCAGCGCGTCCGCGTACCCGGCACCGCCGGGCTCACTCGCGAGCTGCTTGACCCGCACGGTGGGCGCGTGCAGGAGTTTGTCGACGACCCGGCGCACGGTCTGGGTGATCTCGGCGCGCTGCTTGTCGTCCAGGTCGGGAAGGCGGCCGTCCAGGCGGGCGATCTCGCTCGCCACGACGTCCGCGGCCATGGTGCGCAGGGCGACCACGGTGGGGGTGATGTGCGCGGCGCGCTGCGCGGCGCCGAAGGCGGCCACCTCCTGGGAGACGATGCCGCGCACCTGGTCCACGTCGGAGGCCATCGGCGCGTCGGCGGACGCGGCGGCCAGCGACTCGATGTCGACGAAACGCGTACCCGGGATCCCGTGGACGGCGGCGTCGATGTCCCGCGGCATGGCCAGGTCCAGCAGGTACAGCTCGCCGTCGCGGCCTTGGGCCGCGGCCCCGATCGCGTCACCCGTCAGGACCAGGCCGGTCGCGCCCGTACAGGAGACCACGACATCGGCGAGCGCCAGCTCGGCGTCGATGGCGTCCATCGGTACGGCACGGGCGGTCAGGCCGGTGGCCGCGCCGGGGGAGCCCGGCTCGGTCAGGATGGCGGTCAGCCGCTCGGCACGCGCCACCGTACGGTTGGCGACGGCCAGTTCGCCGACCCCGGCGCGTACGAGCGTGGTGGCGGCCAGCGAGGACATGGAGCCCGCGCCGATGACCAGCGCGCGCTTGCCCTTCGCCCACGCCTCGACGTCCTGCCGGCCCGCGAGCTGCTCCAGCCCGAAGGTGACCAGCGACTGGCCGGCCCTGTCGATGCCGGTCTCGCTGTGGGCGCGCTTGCCGACCCGCAGCGCCTGCTGGAAGAGGTCGTTCAGCAGCCGCCCGGCGGTGTGCTGCTCCTGGGCGACGGCCAGCGCGTCCTTGATCTGGCCGAGGATCTGGCCCTCGCCGACGACCATGGAGTCCAGGCCGCAGGCCACCGAGAAGAGGTGGTGGACGGCGCGGTCCTCGTAGTGGACGTACAGATGGGGCGTCAGCTCCTCCAGACCGGCACCGCCGTGCCGCGCCAGCAGCGTGGACAGCTCGGCGACACCGGCGTGGAACTTGTCCACGTCGGCGTACAGCTCGATGCGGTTGCAGGTGGACAGGACCGCGGCCTCGGCGGCGGGCTCGGCCGAGACCGTCTCCTGGAGCAGCTTGCCGCGCGCCTCGGGCGCGATGGCGGCACGTTCCAGCACGCTCACCGGAGCGCTGCGGTGGCTCAGTCCGACGACAAGGAGGCTCATGAGCGCACCTCGCTTCGCAGCGGGGCACGGCCCGGGGCCGTGACACGCCTGTTCTTCGTGTTTTCCGTGGTCCGCACGCCGCGCCCGCTCATGCCGGCATCACGGCGGGCACATCCCCGTCGGGTCCCTTGCGCTCGGCCGCGGGCGCGTCCCCGTCCAGCCTCTTGCGCTCGGCCGCGGACACCTCGCCGGGCAGCTCCTTGCGCTCGGCCGCGGGCGCGCTCGAACGGGCCGGGGTGGCCGGCGCCGCCTCGGGCGCCGCGTCCTCGCCCGCCTTGCGCTGCTCGTGGAAGGCCAGGATCTGCAGTTCTATCGACAGGTCGACCTTGCGTACGTCGACGCCGTCCGGAACCGACAGCACGGTCGGCGCGAAGTTCAGGATGGAGGTGACACCGGCGGCCACGAGGCGGTCGCAGACCTGCTGGGCGGCGCCCGCGGGGGTGGCGATCACACCGATCGACACGCCGTTGGAGGCGATGATCTGCTCCAGCTCGTCGGTGTGCTGCACGGCGATGCCCGCGACGGGCTTGCCCGCCATCGCCGGGTCGGCGTCGATCAGCGCGGCCACCCGGAAACCGCGGGAGGCGAAGCCGCCGTAGTTGGCGAGCGCGGCGCCGAGGTTACCGATGCCGACGATCACGACCGGCCAGTCCTGGGTGAGGCCGAGTTCGCGGGAGATCTGGTAGACGAGGTACTCCACGTCGTAGCCCACACCGCGCGTGCCGTACGAGCCGAGGTAGGAGAAGTCCTTACGCAGCTTGGCGGAATTGACCCCCGCGGCGGCGGCCAGCTCCTCGGAGGAGACCGTCGGGACCGAGCGCTCGGAGAGGCCGGTCAGGGCACGCAGATACAGCGGAAGCCGGGCGACGGTGGCCTCGGGAATTCCTCGGCTTCGGGTCGCCGGTCGGTGAGTTCGGCCAGTTGCCACGGTGCTCCTGCGGGTAGAGCGAGGCTGTGGGCGGCACCTTGTCCCAGGACCACCCCGTCGAACGCAGGCTATGCCTTTGTGAACGCGTGCACAAAGATGGTGTCCGCTTTGTCCGGGCAAAGTGACCGGCGTCACCCGGGTTTTACGGGCTTCGACGGAACCAACTTCCCAGTCACGCCGTTCACCCCGGTCACATGCTTCACGCCGGTGATCCGGGTGCGCCGACGGGAGCACGCGCTCTCACTCCTCACCGCTATGCCCCCGGACACCTACAAATCGCCCACCGATGGTAATCGACAGCGAGTGCGGTTCCGAACCTCTACGAGGACGGTTCCGCACCTTTGAAGCACCCGGAGACAGCCCCGGCGCGGCGGTCCGGGCGCCGCTGTGGGCACAATGGCGGGCATGGCTTCCCTCTTCGGCCGCGGCCCCCGCAAGAACCCCGCCGACAGCACGGTCACCCTCATCGGCAAGCCCGGCTGCCACCTGTGTGACGTGGCCCAGGACGTGATCGAGAAGGTCTGCGCCGAGACCGGCGCCTCCTGGGAGAAGAAGGACATCACTCAGGACGCGGATCTCTACCGCAAGTACTGGGAGCAGATTCCGGTCGTCCTGGTGGACGGCGCGCCCCATGATTTCTGGCGGGTGGACCCGCAGCGGCTGCGCCGGGCACTGGGCGCCTGACGGGCCGCGGCGCAGGGGCACCTACCGGTCCGTAATGGCCGTAACGCGACCGTCGCCCGCGGCAGGTCCGCCGGACATACGGCCGTAACCGGGTGCACCGAACAAACTGGCTAGGCTAGCGGGTATGGCCCACCCGTCGCCCGATCCCCACACCGGCAGGAGTTCCTACGGAATGCCCCTTCCGACGCGATGGTTCACCCGCGGCAGGCGCCCCGCCACCGCACGGAGCGTGCTGGCGGGCGAAGCGGCGGCCGAGGCCGCGCGCAAGTCCTCGCTGGAGGCCGAGGCACAGGAGGCCCGGTCCGCCGAGGACGCGCGGACGCGGGCCGCGGCCTCGGATGCCCTGGGCACCGGTGCCTCCAGGGACGGCCGCGAAGGCAAGGACGGCAGGAGCGGCAAGGACAGCAAGGAAGGCCGGGCCCCCGCCGAGCCGGAGTTCCCGGTCGTCGGCGACGCCAAGGCCGCCGCGTTCTTCGACCTGGACAACACCGTCATGCAGGGCGCGGCGCTCTTCCACTTCGGCCGCGGCCTGTACAAGCGGCACTTCTTCCACAAGCGCGAACTGGTCCGCTTCGCCTGGCAGCAGATCTACTTCCGGCTGGCCGGCTCGGAGAACCCCGAGCACATGCAGGACGTACGCAACAGCGCGCTGTCCATCGTCCAGGGCCACCGGGTCTCCGAGTTGATGTCCATCGGCGAGGAGATCTACGACGAGTACATGGCCGAGCGCGTCTGGCCGGGGACCCGCGCCCTGGCCCAGGCTCACCTCGACGCCGGCCAGAAGGTCTGGCTGGTGACCGCGGCCCCTGTGGAGACCGCGACGATCATCGCCCGGCGGCTCGGGCTGACCGGCGCGCTCGGGACCGTGGCCGAGTCCGTGGGCGGCGTCTACACCGGCAAGTTGGTGGGCGAGCCGCTGCACGGCCCCGCCAAGGCCGAGGCCGTACGGGCACTGGCCGCGGCCGAAGGTCTGGACCTGTCCCGCTGTGCGGCGTACAGCGACTCGGCCAACGACATCCCGATGCTCTCGCTCGTCGGCCATCCGTACGCGATCAATCCGGACAGCCGGCTGCGCAAGCACGCGCGCGAGAACGGCTGGCGGCTGCGTGATTACCGTACGGGCCGCAAGGCGGTCAGGATCGGCATCCCGGCTGCGGCCGGGGTGGGCGCGCTCGCGGGCGGGGCCGCCGCCGCGGTCGCCCTCCAGCGCCGCCGCCACTGAGGCACCCAACACGCCGCGCCACCCCCGGGGCTCACCGCCAGCACTCACCGCCACCGAGGCACGCCACCTCCGAGGCGCCGCCACCGCGCCACGTCCCCGCCTGCCCGCCGCGCCGAGCCGCCGGCGGGCCGCAGGCAATCACTCTGCATACCCCACCGTGCCCCCGCCAGTCCCGTTGCTGACGGTTCGCCACAACACGCCCCGCAACCAGGCAGATCACGCTCCCTTCCGATCAATACCTGCTCAAGATTCGATACTTGGAACGACAACAATGCGTAACGGATCAGAAGTAATCGATGATTTGAGCAACTGGGTGTAGCGCTGCCTGTACGAAGCGTTATTCTCCTCAGACGCAAACCGGTACCCACACGTCCCTACGACGAGTGAACGGTCCCGCACTGCACGTGATGGAAGCTCTGCCTCTGGGAGTCCCGTGTACCCACACGTCGGGGTTGACGCCTCGGGCCTGGCTACGCTGCGTACGACACTCGTCGACCACCTGCGCAGTTTCGTCCCCACCGCGTACGCCGTCCCCGCATTCGCCACAGCCGTCCCCGTCGGCCCGTGCTACGCCCTGGCCGACGGGAGCGCGGCAGTCGGCAGCAAGACCGGCCGCACCCGGCGCTCCGGCACCGGCACGTCCACCGCCCGACGCCCCGCCGACAGCGACAGCCGTCGCATGATGGACCTCGTCGAACGCGCCCAGGCCGGCGAGGCCGACGCCTTCGGGCGCCTCTACGACCAGTACGCCGATACGGTCTACCGCTACATCTACTATCGCGTCGGCGGCCGGGCCACCGCCGAAGACCTCACGAGCGAGACGTTCCTGCGCGCCCTGCGCCGCATCGGCACCTTCACCTGGCAGGGCCGTGACTTCGGCGCCTGGCTGGTGACCATCGCCCGCAACCTGGTGGCCGACCACTTCAAGTCCTCGCGCTTCCGCCTGGAAGTGACCACCGGCGAGATGCTCGACGCCAACGAGGTCGAGCGCAGCCCGGAGGACTCCGTACTGGAGTCGCTCTCCAACGCCGCCCTCCTGGAGGCGGTGCGCAAGCTCAATCCCCAGCAGCAGGAGTGCGTGACCCTGCGTTTCCTCCAGGGCCTGTCGGTCGCCGAGACGGCGCGCGTCATGGGGAAGAACGAGGGCGCGATCAAGACCCTCCAGTACCGGGCGGTGCGCACTCTGGCGCGGCTCCTCCCGGACGACGCCCGCTGACGGCCGGCGCACCCGACCGCCACCGCGCCCCGAGCCGTACGACACGCCCGTACGACCCACCCGTTTTTCGCAGCACCCGTTCTTCGACGCACCGCCCGGTGACCCCGCCGGCAGACCCCCGGCAACCCACCGGCGCCCCAGGACCGCATGGACATCACACCGGCGTTCCGACGACGCATCGCCGCCCCGAACCGCCGACGGCCCACGCACCGCCTCTCATACACCGCGTTGACGCGAGCCACCCGTGTTTTTCCGCGACTCGCCCCTCATTGACCTCGGCTGACGCTTGGGTACACATTCCGACAGCCCTTGACTTCACGTGACCGTTCATGACCGGTCGGTCACATCATCGTGAGTGCGTAACCCGAGTGCCGCGCCGCTCGTTGTGCGGGATGCAGGCTCCCTGCGGTCACGCCATGCCCGCAGCTTCTCACTCGATCGAGTGGACGCGAACAAGGCGTGCAACCTTCCGGCCCGTCTGGATAGTCAAGCCAGTCCGGGGAGTCGAGCGGGATGACGAGAGGAGGTGCCGCCCGTGATCGCCAACGTCTCGGTGCACCGGCGGGCCAACGCCTTCGCCCAGGCCCTGGAGGATCAGGTCCTTCAGGGCGAGGCGGCCGAGGACCTGGTCGGCGCATCGGCGGAAGTGTCCGGGGAGACGAGGTTGTTGGCGGTCGCCGACAGCCTCGCCGAACTCCCCAGGCCCGAGTTGGACCCCGAGGTCAAGACCGTCCAGCGAGCCCAGCTCATCGCGGCGATGGAGGCCGCGTTCGCCGGGGACGGCGCCCCGTCCGAGGAGACGCGGGTGCCGCCGCAGCGCGGGGCCCGCGGGAGCCACCGCGCCACGAAATCACTGGGCAGGCTGCGGCCGAGGTCACGGCTGTCCAAGGGGCTGGCCGCGGGCGGTCTGACGGTCGGCGTGGCCGCCGGTGCCTTCAGCGGCGTGGCCGCGGCCAGCTCGGACGCGCTCCCCGGCGATTCCCTGTACGGCCTCAAGCGCGGCATGGAGGACCTCAGACTCGGGCTGGCCGAGGGCGACTCCGACCGCGGCCGGCTCTTCCTGGACCAGGCGGCCACCCGCATGCTGGAGGCCCTGCGCCTCATGGAGCGCGGCCGGTCCGGTCTCCTGGACCACGAAGTGCTCGGCGAGATCCGCCGGGCGCTGTCCGGCGTCAAACAGGACGCCGCCGAGGGCCACCGCCTGCTGCACGAGGTCTACCAGCGCGACGGCTCGCTCGACCCCATCCAGGCGCTGAACTCCTTCACCAGGTCGCACCGCGAGAACTGGACCCGGCTGCGCGACCGCCTGCCGGCGCAGCTCACGGACGTCGGCCAGGAGGTCAGTTCGGTCTTCGACGCCATAGACCAGGAAGTCGGTCCGCTGCGCTCGCTGCTGCCGCCCGCCCCTGACGGCAAGAACGCCCGCCGGAGTGCGCCGCACTCCCCCGGTGACACGGGCACGGGCGGCCGGCAGGGTCCGTCGGCCCGCCCCGGAACGAAGCCCTCCGCCGGTGCGTCCGACAGCGCCCGCCGTCCCCGGCCCGCCCCGTCCTCCTCGTCCGAGGACGAGGGCCTGCTCGGCGGCAGTACGGGCGGCCTGTTCGACCCGCCGTCACACGGCCCCGGCAGCCCCGCCCCGTCGGAGGACCACCACAGCAAGGGCAGGGGCAACGGCGACAAGAAGAAGGCGATCCCGCCCGACGTCACGCTCCCGCCACTGATCCCCGGTCTCCTCCCGGACCTGGGCATCGACGGCGAGAGCGGGCCGAAGTAGAGCCGGGGACGAAGAGCGCCCGCACCCGGCGCTCTTCGTCCCCGGTCCTCCGGTGTCCCGCTGCCAGAACCTGCCAGGACCTACCAGGGCCCGACAGCCGAGGACATCAGAAGAACACCGAACGTCGCTGCACCAGCAGCTTGTAGAGCGTGTGCTGGATCGTCTCGCGGACCTGGTCCGTCAGGTTGAACATCAGCATCGGATCGTCCGCCGCCTCCGGCGGATAGCCGTCCGTCGCGATCGGCTCTCCGAACTGGATCGTCCACTTGGTGGGCAGCGGCACCATCCCCAGCAGCCCGAGCCACGGAAAGGTCGGGGTGACCGGGAAATACGGCAGCCCCAGGACGCGCGCCAGCGTCTTGGCGTTCCCGATCATCGGATAGATCTCCTCCGCGCCCACGATCGAGCACGGCACGATCGGCACCCCGGCCCGCAGCGCCGTCGAGACGAACCCGCCCCGCCCGAAGCGCTGGAGCTTGTAGCGGTCCGCGAAGGGCTTCCCGATCCCCTTGAACCCCTCCGGCATCACCCCGACGAGTTCCCCGCGCTCCAGCAGTTGCTGCGCGTCCTCCGCGCAGGCGAGCGTGTGCCCGGCCTTCCGCGCCAGCTCGTTGATCACCGGGAGGACGAACACCAGATCGGCGGCGAGCAGCCGCAGATGGCGCTCGGCGGGGTGGGTGTCGTGCACGGCGACCTGGAGCATCAGCCCGTCCAGCGGCAGCGTCCCGGAGTGGTTGGCGACGATCAGCGCGCCGCCGTCGGCCGGGACGTTCTCGATGCCCTTCACCTCGACCCGGAAGTACTTCTCGTAGAAGGGCCGCAGCAGCGACATCAGGACATGGTCGGTCAGCTCCGCGTCGTAGCCGAAGTCGTCGACCTCGTACTCGCCGGTGATCCGCCGGCGCAGGAAGCTCAGGCCACCGGCGATGCGCCGTTCCCAGGACGGCGGTATAGCGCCCGGCGCGCCGGGCGACGGCTCCGGGTCCCGGTACCGCGGTCCGGGTACGGGAGCCAGCCCCGCCCCGTCTTCCCCCCGCCCCGACCGCTTGATCCTCCTTCGTGACCGGGGCTCCTCGCCGAAGGGGATGACCTTGGCGTCCGCCATCGTGGGTGAACTCCTCACTGGGTCGGGCCGCTGCGTGCGGGAAGCACGGCGGCGAGCCGGTCGACGGTACGGGCGAGGACCTCCGGCGGCAGCAGTCCGGGGCCGCGGCTGCGGACGAACTCCGCGAAGGTCTCCGCCGTCGTGTATTTCGGGTGGAACCCCAGTGTCTCGCGCATTTGGGCCGTATGGACGACCCGGCCGTGGGTGAGCATCCGGATCTGCTCCGGCGAGAAGTCGGTGAAGCCCAGGGCGCGCAGCGTCGAGCCGGCCCAGGTCACGGTCGGCAGGAACAGCGGCAGGGTGGGCCGCCCCAGCCGGCGCGAGCACTGCGACAGCAGCAGCGTGCCCTCGCCGGCGATGTTGAACGTGCCGCTGTTGAGCGTGCCGCGCCGCGGCTTGGCCGCAGCCGTCCGCAGCACCTCGATCGCGTCGTCCTCGTGCAGGAACTGCAGCCGTGGGTCGTAGCCGATGACCGTGGGCAGTACGGGCAGCGAGAAGTACTCGGCGAGCGGGGAGTCCGCGCACGGCCCCAGGATGTTGGCGAAGCGCAGTACGCACACCGCCACGTCGGGGCGGCGCCGCGCGAAGCCCCGTACGTACCCCTCGACCTCCACGGTGTCCTTGGCGAAGCCACCGCCGGGCAGCGACTTGGGCGGGGTGGTCTCGGTGAAGACGGCGGGGTCACGCGGCGCGGAGCCGTACACGCTGGTGGAGGACTTCACCACCAGCCGTTTGACCTTGGGCGCCTTCTGACAGGCGCCGAGGAGCTGCATCGTCCCTATGACGTTGACTTCCTTGACCGAGGCCCGGCTGCCCCGGCTTCCCAGGGGCGTGCCGTTGATGTCCATATGGACGACGGTGTCCACGCCCGTCTCGGCCAGCACCCTGGCAATGGCCGGATGCCTGATGTCGGCCTGGAGGAAATCGGCGCCGCCAAGGTGGTGCTCCGGCGGTACGGCGTCCACCCCGATCACCCGGTCGACATCGGGGTCGCGCTGGATACGTCGTACGAACCGGCCCCCCAATTGCCGCGCGACTCCGGTGACGAGCACGACCTTTCCCAAGATCAGCCCTTCCTTCCCACCCTCGTTCTCATGTGAGCCGAGCTGTCGCGGCCACGCTATCGGCTCGTTGTTGCGCTGTGATGACCGCATGCTGCCCAGAGCGACATTTCAAGCCTTGGCCCAAGCCTGGCGGTACCCGCCGGACAGAAATTTCCGCGGCCCGCTTCCTCTGCTCCCTCTGCCCGGTGCCCGTGTCCCACGCCTGTGCCCCACGCCTCTGTCCGACACCTGTGACCGTCCCTCTGGGCGCCCCCTCCGTCCGCCGCCCGGCGACGTCCTCCGGCGGTCTCCTCCGAGGTGTCCCGAACGGCCCACAACGCAACGCAGCCCCCCACCACATGCCGTGGTGGGGGGCTGCGTAATCGCGATCAGCGCCGCTTACTTCTTGTTACGACGTTGAACACGGGTGCGCTTGAGCAGCTTGCGGTGCTTCTTCTTGGCCATCCGCTTGCGCCGCTTCTTGATAACAGAGCCCACGACTACCCTCGCTCACTTCGAATACTCGGTGCGGGGCGTCCGAGCCCACACTACCTACATCGGGCCAGCCTACCTGCCGCCGAGCCTACGGCGTAATCCGAGGGTCCCGTGGGGTCTCCTCAGGCCGACTCCACCCCCACATAAGACTCACGGAGGTAGTCGTGAACCGCTTGCTCCGGCACCCGGAACGACCTCCCCACTCGGATCGCCGGCAGATGACCGCTGTGCACCAACCGGTACACGGTCATCTTCGACACTCGCATTACCGTGGCGACCTCCGCCACGGTAAGGAACACGACCTCATTCAGAGGCCTCTGCTCTGCAGCCATGACACACCTGAACCTTCCGCACATGACGGGCACCGGCTTCCCCTCCGGTGACTCCTCGTCGCTGTGCGCTCACTCCCCAGGTTAGGGGCGGGTGATGCGAGTGGGGAAGAGGAGCCGCTATCGGCCGCCTACTGTGACAGACACGCTCGATTGAGTACATAGCGAGTAAGCGGTCGGTAGTAACCAGACCGCACAGCGTCATCAAGCGGAACTACGGCGGACACCCGCCCCTCGGCCTGTCCGACGAACAGTGCGGGGTCGTCCGTATCCGCCAGGCCGATGGCCTCAAAGCCGAGCTGACCTGCTCCGCAGACCCATCCGTGGTCCCCGATCACCAGCTCGGGAAGGGGTCCACAAGTGTCTGCGGCAGCCCCCAGGGCGGTACGAACCGGGAGGGGGGAGTGCGTATGTACGCCCGGCTCGCGCGCGGTGCGCCGCACGCCTGGTTCGCGCATCAGCGCGACTCCCCGTACGTAGTCAAGGTTGTACGTACGTACCCCAAATCGGGTCGCTATGTCGACACAGCGGCCATGCGCAGGGGTGAGAACAGGGCATCCCGCCGCCGAGAGAGCGTCTGCCAGCGCGGCGTAGAAGCCGAAGAGGCGGTGCGGATGACCGGTTCCGATCAGTACGGGCGCCCGTCGGGCCGCCGCTTCACCGACCCGCGCGGCGAACGCATCCAGCCCCGCGACCGTACGGTCAGGATCGATCGAATCCAGACCGGAAGTATGCGCTGGATCGGCCGAAACCCCACACCTATCCTGTATCACCCGAAGCACTTCGCACACCGACCAGTCCTGTTCCGGCTCCAGTCCGATCAGTACTCGCGGGTCGCCGGCCGCGAAGAGCCGGTAGCGGGCCAGGCTCTTCTCACGCGGGGTCGCGATCGTCCCCGCCAGCCGCGCGCCGATCAGATGCGCCCGCAGGGCGCCCGTACCCAACACACGGTCCATGCTGACGGCTTGCCCGGCGACCCGAGTGCGAACTGACGGGTAGTCATGCCTGAGAGGTGACATTCCCCTCGTATGGGTCTTACTGGTCTTACGGGGACAGTCGCCCTGGGGACAGTCGCCCTTGAGACAGTCGCCTTTGGGAAGTCGCCCTTACGGTCAGGGCAGCAGACCGTGCGCCGGGAACACCGCCCTGCGGGTGGCCAGCACCGCCTGGTCCAGACGGTCGGCCGGGTCGTATCCGCTGTCCGCGAAGTCCCGCCAGCGCGCCGTACCCCCGTCCGTCATCCGCTGCGGCGCCGCCTGCCGGGTCCGCCGGAAGACCTCGTGCCGCCACTCCTCGGGGACCATGGCCGTCGGCTCGATCGGCGCTCCGGCCGCGACGGCGACCAGGTGCGTCCAGGACCGCGGCACCACGTCCACCACCGCGTACCCGCCGCCGCCCAGCGCGATCCATCGCCCCTCCGCGTGCTCGTGCGCCAGGTCGTGGCAGGCCACCGCCACCGCCCGCTGGGCATCCACGCTCACCGCCAAGTGCGCCAGCGGGTCCTCGAAATGGGTGTCCGCGCCGTGCTGGGTGACGATCACCTGTGGCCGGAAAGCGCCCAGCAGCTCCGGCACCACGGCGTGGAAAGCACGCAGCCAGCCCTCGTCGCCGGTGCCGGCGGGCAGCGCCACATTGACCGCGCTGCCCGCCGCGCCGTCACCGCCGGTCTCCTGCGGCCACCCGGTCTGCGGGAAGAGCGTGCGCGGGTGCTCGTGCAGCGAGATCGTCAGGACCCGTGGGTCCTCCCAGAACGCCGCCTGCACCCCGTCCCCGTGGTGCACGTCCACATCCACGTACGCGACCCGCTCGGCGCCCAGTTCCAGCAGCCGGGCCACCGCCAGCGCCGCGTCGTTGTAGACGCAGAAACCGGCCGCCCCGCCGGGCATGGCGTGGTGCAGCCCGCCGGCGAAGTTGACCGCGTGCAGGGCCTCCCCGCGCCATACGGCCTCCGCAGCCGCCACAGACTGCCCGGCGATCAGCGCGGACGCCTCGTGCATGCCCGCGAAGGCCGGATCATCCTCGGTGCCCAGCCCGTAGGGCGCCTCGGCGGCCTTCGGATCGGCCGAGGCCCTGCGGACCGCGTCGATGTAGTCCTGACGGTGTACGAGCCGCAGCGTGGACTCCCCCGCCGCCTTGCCCGCGACCACCTTCACCGGGCCACGGTCGAGCCCGTACGCCTCCACCAGCCGCATGGTCAGCGCCAGCCGTACGGGGTCCATCGGATGGCCGGGCCCGAAGTCGTAGCCCGTTACCGCCTCGTCCCACATCAACTGCGCGCGACCGCTCATGCCGGTCACCGTACCGGGCCTCCCCGACCACGGACGATCGGGTGGGCACAAGAGCCGTCCGGCCCATGGAAGCCGCGGCGGAGGGCCGATCAGCCCAGGAGTTGCGGCAGCTCCTCCATGCGCGAGAACAGCCCGCGGGCGCCGCCCAGCTTCTCCGCCGGCGTCATGGCCGTGAACCCGTACACGTCCATGCCGGCCGCGAGCGCGGCCTGAACACCGAGCGGGCTGTCCTCGATCACCGCACAGCGCTCCGGAGCCACGCCCATTCCCCTGGCGGCGTGCAGGAACAGATCGGGCGCCGGCTTGCCCCGTCCGACGTCCTGCGAGCTGAAGATCCGACCCTCGTCGAACCACTGGTCGAGTCCGGTCTTACGGTGACCGACCCTGATCCGCTCATGGCTGCCGGAGGACGCCACGCAGTACGGGGTTCCGTCCGCCGACAGCTTTCCCAGCACCTCCGTCACGCCGGGGACGGCTTCCAGGGACCGCTCGAAAGCGGAGAAGGTGCGGGTGTGGAGGGTGGTGTCGAAGTCCTCGGGCAGCAGCCGGCCGGTCCGCTCCTTGATGAGGTCGTGCACACGGTGAATCGCGCCGCCCATGTAGTCCCGTATGGATTCCTCGTACGAGGTGGGGTGCCCCAGCTCGGTGAGGTACGCCGCGAGGACGGTGTTCGCAATCGGTTCACTGTCGACGAGCACGCCGTCGTTGTCGAAGATGATCAGCTCGTATCGCATCCGCCGATGATATTCGGCGCACAAATGCAGAAAGCCCCGCACCATACGGTGCGGGGCTTCCCCTAAAAATTGTTCGGCGGCGTCCTACTCTCCCACAGGGTCCCCCCTGCAGTACCATCGGCGCTGAAAGGCTTAGCTTCCGGGTTCGAAATGTAACCGGGCGTTTCCCTAACGCTATGACCACCGAAACACTATGAAGATGAACTCCAGCCAGCACAGGCGAGTTCGTTACTTCAGAACCTACACAGTGGACGCGAGCAACTGAGGACAAGCCCTCGGCCTATTAGTACCAGTCAACTCCACACCTTACGGCGCTTCCATATCTGGCCTATCAACCCAGTCGTCTACTGGGAGCCTTAACCCCTCAAAGGAGGTGGGAGCCCTCATCTCGAAGCAGGCTTCCCGCTTAGATGCTTTCAGCGGTTATCCTTTCCGAACGTAGCCAACCAGCCATGCCCTTGGCAGAACAACTGGCACACCAGAGGTCCGTCCGTCCCGGTCCTCTCGTACTAGGGACAGCCCTTCTCAAGACTCCTACGCGCACAGCGGATAGGGACCGAACTGTCTCACGACGTTCTAAACCCAGCTCGCGTACCGCTTTAATGGGCGAACAGCCCAACCCTTGGGACCGACTCCAGCCCCAGGATGCGACGAGCCGACATCGAGGTGCCAAACCATCCCGTCGATATGGACTCTTGGGGAAGATCAGCCTGTTATCCCCGGGGTACCTTTTATCCGTTGAGCGACGGCGCTTCCACAAGCCACCGCCGGATCACTAGTCCCTACTTTCGTACCTGCTCGACCCGTCAGTCTCACAGTCAAGCTCCCTTGTGCACTTACACTCAACACCTGATTGCCAACCAGGCTGAGGGAACCTTTGGGCGCCTCCGTTACCCTTTAGGAGGCAACCGCCCCAGTTAAACTACCCACCAGACACTGTCCCTGATCCGGATCACGGACCCAGGTTAGACATCCAGCACGACCAGAGTGGTATTTCAACAACGACTCCCCCGCCACTGGCGTGACGAGATCACAGTCTCCCACCTATCCTACACAAGCCGAACCGAACACCAATATCAAGCTATAGTAAAGGTCCCGGGGTCTTTCCGTCCTGCTGCGCGAAACGAGCATCTTTACTCGTAGTGCAATTTCACCGGGCCTATGGTTGAGACAGTCGAGAAGTCGTTACGCCATTCGTGCAGGTCGGAACTTACCCGACAAGGAATTTCGCTACCTTAGGATGGTTATAGTTACCACCGCCGTTTACTGGCGCTTAAGTTCTCAGCTTCGCAACCCCGAAAGGTCACTAACCGGTCCCCTTAACGTTCCAGCACCGGGCAGGCGTCAGTCCGTATACATCGCCTTACGGCTTCGCACGGACCTGTGTTTTTAGTAAACAGTCGCTTCTCGCTGGTCTCTGCGGCCACCACCAGCTCAGGATGCAAGACCCCTCACCAGCAATGGCCCCCCTTCTCCCGAAGTTACGGGGGCATTTTGCCGAGTTCCTTAACCATAGTTCACCCGAACGCCTCGGTATTCTCTACCTGACCACCTGAGTCGGTTTAGGGTACGGGCCGCCATGAAACTCGCTAGAGGCTTTTCTCGACAGCATAGGATCATCCACTTCACCACAATCGGCTCGGCATCAGGTCTCACCCTTATATGAGAGACGGATTTGCCTATCTCTCGGGCTACACCCTTACCCCGGGACAACCACCGCCCGGGCTGGACTACCTTCCTGCGTCACCCCATCACTCACCTACTACAAGTCTGGTCCGTCGGCTCCACCACTCCCCTACACTCCGAAGAGCTCAGGGCGGCTTCACGGACTTAGCATCGCCTGATTCGATGTTTGGCGCTTCAAAGCGGGTACCGGAATATCAACCGGTTGTCCATCGACTACGCCTGTCGGCCTCGCCTTAGGTCCCGACTTACCCTGGGCAGATCAGCTTGACCCAGGAACCCTTAGTCAATCGGCGCACACGTTTCCCACGTGTGTATCGCTACTCATGCCTGCATT